>DXBY01000356.1 GCA_019116305.1 Candidatus Ruania gallistercoris
TTGCATACCGAGGTGGCCGGGGAGCGCCCGTACGGCATGTACCAGGGCAAGCCGTCGGAGAACACGCTCCGGCTGGTGATGGCCGAGGGCGGCTTCCTGTACTCCTCCGACGCCTACAGCGACGACCTGCCGTACTGGGTGCGCACCGAGCAGGATCAGCCCTTCCTGATCGTCCCGTACACGCTGGAGGCGAACGACATGCGGTTCGCCACCCCGCAGGGCTTCAACTCCGGGGACCAGTTCTACGCCTACCTCAAGGACAGCTTCGACACCCTCTACGCCGAGGGGCAGGAGGGGGCACCGAAGATGATGTCGGTGGGCCTGCACTGTCGGCTGGTCGGCCGGCCGGGCCGCACGGCGAGCCTGCGCCGGTTCCTGGAGTACGTGCTCGGCCACGACGACGTCTGGGTGCCGCGCCGGATCGACATCGCCCGGCACTGGCACGCTCAGCACTACCCGGGCTGAGCACCCGCCGGCGCCTCTGGCATATCGACGCTCTGCGGCGTACCGTCGAAGCAGACCCTTTCGCGTGAGGAGCACCTGCCATGGCCCGCACCTGGACCCGATGGCTTCCGGCCGCCGCCGTACCGCTCGTCGTGGCCGGCTCGATCGCCGTAGCCTCCACCAGCGCTGGCGCCGACGAGCTGCCCGAACGCAGCCCGGAGGACGTGCTCACCCTGCTCGCCGGTCACGAGCACCAGCCGCTGTCCGGGGAGTTCAGCCAGACCAGTGACCTCGGCCTGCCGTCCCTACCGGCCGACCTGCCCGGCGCTGACGGGGACACCGCCGCAGTACTGGACGGCCTCGAGCTGCTCACCAGCGACCACACCGGCCGGGTGTTTCTCGGTGAGCAGGACCAGGCCCGGCTGCAGCTCGTCGACGGCTTCGGCGAGCAGAACCTGATCGTCAACGGCAGCGAGACCTGGCTCTACGACTCGACCGATGGCACCGCGGCACACGCGACCACCTCCGGCGGCGACGGAGCCGAGCAGCACAGCGGCGCGCTCACCCCCGAGCAGCTGTCCGAACAGGTGGTCGCCGCCGCGGACCCGAGCACCGAGCTGAGCGTCCGGGAGAACGTCCAGGTGGCCGGGCGCACCGCCTACGATCTCGTCCTCACCCCCCGTACCCAGGACACGCTCGTGGGCGAGGTGAGCATCGCCGTCGACGGTGAGACCGGACTCCCGCTGCAGGTGAGCATCACCGCCCGCGGCGCGGACGGACCGGCCATCGAGGTCGGCTACACCGACCTGGACCTGAGCGCCCCGGATCCGGACCTGTTCGACTTCACCCCGCCGGCCGACGCCACTGTGGAGGAGATCACCCCACAGGCCCGCGACGGCGACCAGGACCCCTCCGGTCAAACGCGGCCGCAGGCCAGCGGCACCGGCTGGGAGACGGTCCTGGCCGCACCCGCCGGCACGGCGGACCTGAGCCAGGTGCCGGTGCTGACCCAGCTGACCTCCGCCGTCGACGGTGGCCGGGCGCTGAGCACCGACCTGCTGACCGTGCTGATCACCGACGACGGCCGGGTGCTCGCCGGCGCTGTCCCGCTGGAGCGGCTCCAGGCGGTGGCGTGAGTGATCTCGCCGTCGAGACCTCCGCACTGACGAAGCGGTTCGGCCGGCAGGTCGCCGTCGACGGGATCGAGCTGGCCGTCCCGACCGGCAGTGTGTTCGGCTTCCTCGGCCCGAACGGCTCCGGCAAGACCACCACGATCCGGGTGCTGCTCGGCCTGGCCGCGGCCACCTCTGGCAGCGCCCGGGTGCTCGGCCAGCAGGTGCCGAACCGGCTGGCCACAGCGTTGCCGCACGTCGGCGCCCTGATCGAGGGGCCCGCGTTCTACCCCTTCCTGTCCGGTGCGGCGAACCTGGCCCGCTTCGATGCCGCCGATCCGAGCACCGGCCGGAGCAGCCGCACCCGCCGGATCGCCGAGGCGCTCGAACGGGTCGGACTGACCCGGGCAGCGAACAAGAAGGTACGCGCCTACTCCCTGGGGATGAAGCAGCGCCTCGGCATCGCCAGCGCGCTGCTCGCTCCACGCCGGTTGCTCGTGCTGGACGAACCCACGAACGGGCTGGACCCGCAGGGCACCCGGGAGGTGCGCACCCTGATCAAGGGCCTGGCCGACGGCGGAACGACAGTTCTCCTCTCCTCGCACCTGCTCGCTGAGGTGGAGCAGGTGTGTACCCATGCGGCCGTGATGCACCTCGGCGCGCTCAAGGCACAGGGCAGCCTGGCGGAGCTGCGCGGGGCCGGCCGGGCCCAGGTGCTGGTGCGCACCCCCGATGCGGACCTGGCTGCCGCGGAGCTGGCCCGGTTCGGGCTGGAGGTGACCGGTCACCGGCCTGCGGAGGGGGAGAGTGTGGACCTGCTGGCCGTTCCGGAGGACGGGAGCGCCCCACCGCTGCAAGACCGACCGGAGGAGCTGGTGGGCGCCCTGGTGGCCGCCGGGGTCCGGCTGCGTGGCTTCGAGGTGCGCCGGCCGAGCCTGGAGGAGCTGTTCGTGGCGCTCACCGGGGAGGGGTTCGACCTTGCCCGGTGAGGCCGGCTCCGGAACCGGCGAGCGGGCGCGGGCGGTGGGCTGGGCACTGCTCGGCTCCGAAATCGGCTTGCTGCTGCGCCGCCGGCGCACCTGGGCGATGCTGGCGGCGCTGGCGGCGATCCCGGTGCTGATGGCGTTGGTGGTGTTCTTCTCCGCCGATCCACCGGCAGCGGGGGAGGGTCCGCCGCTGCTGGACAAGGTCACCCAGAATGGGATGTTCGTCTCGGTGACGGCGCTGGTGGTGACCACCCCGTTGTTCCTGCCGCTGACGATCTCGGTGGTGGCCGGGGACACGATCGCCGGGGAGGCCGGGCTCGGCACGCTTCGGTACCTGCTGGTGGCTCCGGCCGGTCGGCTGCGGCTGCTGCTGGTCAAGTACGCGGGAGCGGCGGTGTTCGCGCTGCTCACGCCGGCGGTGGTGCTGGTGGCCGGGTGGGCGATCGGTGCCGGGTTGTTCGGGGTCGGTGAGGCCACGCTGCTCTCCGGTGATCCGATCGGTCCCGGTGGGGCGCTGGTGCGCTCGGCTCTGGTGGCGGGCTACGTGGCGGTCTCGATGCTCGGGCTGAGCGCCATCGGCCTGTTCATCTCCACGCTCACCACTGCAGGTATCGGTGCGATGGCCAGCACAGCGGTGCTCGCCGTGGTGGCGCAGGTGCTCGGCCAGCTGCAGCAGCTGGACTGGCTGCATCCGTGGTTGTTCACCCATCACTGGCTGGGCATGCTGGACCTGCTCCGGGAACCGATCAGCTGGAGCTCGCTGGCCGACAACGCGGTGCTGCAGGCCGGGTACGTGGCCTTCTTCGGAGCGCTCGCCTACGGCCGGTTCACCACCAAGGACGTGCTGTCCTAAGCCGCCCTCGGCGCTGTGGATACTTCCGGTGAGGGCGTCGATCTGACTCTACGCTCGCCCGGGAGAGGAGCGAGAAGCGTGGAGGATCGACAGAGCATCGAGATGGTGCCGCGAAGGCCCTGGTGGCAGTTTTGTGCACCAAAACCCCCTTCTGGTAATCTGGCCATGCGATGATCATCCGGTTCACGCGGTCGGCTCGCAAGCACTGGATCGGTCGAGGTCGTGCATTGGAGGTCATGGCTCATACCGAACCGATACGAGGGATCCGAGCGGACGGCACTGCCGAACGCTCCTGGTACGGGCCGGACAGTCGCGGCGTGATGCTCACGATCGTCGGAATCATCGTGCCGGACAGACACACCGGCGAGGAAATGTTGCTCATTGTGCACGTGATGCCGGACTACGACTAAGGCGCAGTCCACGGGCAGGTGAGAGGAGTAGATCATGACGATCAACATGGGCGGAGAGCACGTACCGGTCACGGACGTCGACGAGGTCGACCTGGACGCCGAGGAGATCTACGTCGACGGCGTCCGCCTCACCGAGGCGCGTGCCGCTGAGCTTGCCCGCGAGATTGCTCGCCGACACGGGCGAAAGGGTGGCCGTCCTTCGGTCGGCTCCGCACGGGTTGCTGTGCGACTGCCGCAGGAGACCAAGGATCGGCTCGCGACCATTGCCCGCAGCCGGGAACTGCGCGAGGCAGACCTGGTGCGCGACGCCATCAACGAGTACCTCGATCGACACGGTGCATGAGCGGTGACCATCAGTCGTGACTGGCCGGCTCCTCTGCCTCCCCGGCAGCCTGCCGCGCGAGCACGAACAGCAGGTCCGACAGCCGGTTCAGGTAGCGGGCGACGGCGTCGCTCACCGTTGCTCCGGCGGCTCGCGCGGCCAGGGCGGCCCGTTCCGCACGGCGGGCCACGGTGCGGGCATGGTCCAGGTGCGCGGAGGGCAGTGTGGCACCGGGCACGATGAACACCGGCCGCAGCGGGTGCATGGCTACACACTCGTCGATGAGCTGCTCCAGACCGGCGGCATCGTCCTCGGTCAGCAGCGACGTGCCCGGTGCCAACCGGTCTCGGTGATCCGGATTGACCGACAGGTCCGCGCCGAGCACGAACAGCTCGCGCTGGAGGCGCAGCACCACGTCCGCCAGCTCGGGATCAGCGCAGGCGGCCCGTGCCACGCCGAGCAGGGCGACCAGCTCGTCCACGTCCCCGCACGCGATCACGACCGCGTCGGTCTTGGCCACCCGGCCGCCGAGCCAGCGGCCGGTGCTGCCGTCATCACCGGTGCCCGTGTAGATCCGCATCCCACCAGCATGTCGCAGGTGGGACACTAGGGGGACAACTTCACAGGCCCTGGAGCCAGGGGAAGCCGGCGGAAAGTCCGGCGCTGTCCCGCAACCGTGTGCCGGCCCGCCGGCGAGCCGGAACACCTGACCAGGGTCACTCCACCCCGTCGCGGACTGCGGGAGTGAGTTCATCCCGGCCCGTGCCGCCGGGTTGGGCTGCTCGCGCGCGAGCCTGAGGAAGGTTCCGATGATCCAGCCCACCACCCACCATCGCCCCAGCGCCTCTGCCTGGCGGCGCCCTCTCGCCGCCATGGCACTGCTGTCCCTGACGACGGCGATGCTCGCCCTGGCCACGCCGCCGGCCCAGGCGGAGGTGGTGTCCGGGGCGGGCTGTGCGGACAAGGACGGGGTCACCGTGGTGGTCGACTTCACCGATGTCGGCGGCGAGATCGAGGTCGGCTGCGCCGAGGGCGACCCGGCCAGCGGCCGCGAGGCCCTGGAAGCCGCTGGATTCACCCCGGCCGACTCCACACCCGGGATGATCTGCACCATCAACGCGCTCCCGGACCCCTGCCCGGAGGAGTTCGACGGCTCCTACTGGTCCTACTGGTACGCCGAGGATGATGCCTGGACCAGCTACCAGGTCGGTGCCGACGAGGCCGACCCGGCGCCCGGTGAGGTCGACGGGTGGCGCTACTTCGACGGGTCCGCCGGACCGCAGGTCGCCCCTGCGGAGGCGATGGCCGCCGCCCCGGCCGGCGATGGCGCGCAGAACGCGGAAGAGAGTAGCGAGAACGCCGCGGCGGACAAGGACGATGCCGGCGACGTGGACGAGGAGGCCGAAGGCTTCGACCCCTCCGGTTTGATCGCCGCCGGTGTTGTGGCGGTGGTGCTGATCGCGGGGATCGTGCTGGTGCTGCGCCGCCGATCGGCGATGCGCGAGGACTGATGACCGCCACCGCCGCGCCGGCGGCACCGGTCGCGCCCGCGCTCACCCATCCCCTGGCCTGGTGGGCGTGGGGAGCCGGCTGTGCCGTGGCGGCGAGCCGGATCGGGAACCCGGTGGTGCTGGCCCTGCTGCTGCTGGCCGTGGTGCTGGTCGGGCTCGGTGCGCGGAGCTCGAGTCCCTGGGCCCGCACCCTGGAGGCGGCGCTGATCCTCGGCGCGGTGGTGATCGTGGTGCGCACCGGCTTCTACATGCTCGTCGGGCTGCCCGACTCCAGCCCGGTGCTGCTGCACCTGCCGGAGATCGACCTGCCCGGTTGGGTGAACAACCTCGTGCTGCTCGGTCCGGTGCACCAGGCCGGGCTCGTCCAGGCCGCGATCGACGGGCTCACCCTGGCCGTGCTGATCGTGATCTTCGGGGCGGTGAACGCCGTGGCCAACCCGCGGATCGCGCTGCGCAGCCTGCCCTCCTCGCTGCACCACCTGGGCACGGCCGCGGTGATCGCGGTCTCGGCCACCCCGCAGCTGTTCACCGCGGCGGCACGGGTGCGCCGCGCCCAGCGGTTGCGTGGCAACCCGCCTCGCGGGCTGCGCGGGCTTGCCACCGTGGTGATCCCGGTGCTCGCCGGTGCGCTCGATCAGGCGCTGGACCTGGCCGGTTCGATGGACTCCCGGGGCTACGCCCGGGCCCACCGGGGCAGCAGCACCCTGGTCGGCGGTGCACTGGTGGTGGCACTGTTGGCGGCAGTGGCCGGCAGCTACGCGCTGCTCGATGCCACCACACCGCGGGCCCTGGCCGTCGGACTGCTGTTCGGCGCCCTGGTGCTGGCGACCGGCGCCTCGGTGCTCGCTGCCCGATCGGTCCACCGCACCCGGTACCGGCCGCAACGCTGGCGCGGCATGGAGACCGCGATCGCCGGCTGCGGGGTGCTGGTGGCCGCGATCGGCTGGATCGGGTCCGCCTGGGACCCGGCCGGGATGGGCGCGTGGCGCCCCGGTTCCGGGTGGCCGGGAGTACCTCTGGCGGCGCTGGTGCTGGTGCTGCTGACCGCGGCTCCGGTGCTGCTGGCCCAGGGCCGGAGGGCGAGACGATGATCGAGATCGACCAGCTCAGCGTCCGCTACGGCCCCACGCCCGTGCTGCACCAGGTCAGCGCCCACATCCCCGAGGGCGAGCTGTGCCTGGTGGTCGGCCCCACCGGCAGTGGCAAGTCCACGCTGCTCGGTGCGATCGCCGCCCGGGTGCCGCACCTCAGTGGCGGCATGGTGAGCGGGCACGTGCGCACCGGGGGCCGGGACACCCGCCAGGCCCGCCCGCGCGATCTGGCCGATCTGGTCGGCGTGGTCTCCCAGGATCCACGGTCCTCGTTCGTGACCGACACCGTGGAGGACGAGCTCGCCTTCACCATGGAGCAGCTCGGGATACCCGAACCGCTGATGCGCCGGCGGGTGGAGGACGTCCTGGACCTGCTCGACCTGGCCGGGCTGCGCCGTCGACGGCTGGCCACCCTCTCCGGGGGTGAGGCGCAGCGGGTGGCGATCGGCGCTGTCCTCACCGCCCAACCACGGGTGCTGGTGCTGGACGAACCGACGTCCGCGCTGGACCCGGGGGCCGCCGAGGACGTGCTCGCGACCCTCGCCCGGCTCACCCACGACGCCGCGCTGACCGTGGTCCTGGCTGAGCACCGGTTGGAACGGGTGGCAGGATTCGCCGACCGGGTTCTCGCTCTCGAACCCGGCCCGGACGGCGCCACCGCCGTCATCGGCAGCCCGGCGGAGGTCCTTGCCACCAGTGCGATCGCGCCGCCGGTGACCGAGCTCGGCCGACTGGCCGGGTGGGACCCGGTCCCGGTGACGGTACGGGCCGCACGCCGGCACGCAGGTGAGCTGCGCACCCGGGTGAGCGGCGCCGTCGTCGACCACGACAGCGCACCGGGTGAGGAACTGCTCCGTGCCGAGCGGCTTCAGGTGCGCTATGGCGCTATCAGTGCGCTGGCCGGGGTGGACCTGACGCTGCACGCCGGCACGATCACCGCGGTGCTGGGCCGCAACGGGGCTGGGAAGTCCACACTGCTGTGGGCCCTCGCCGGGGCGCAGCGGCCCGACGCCGGGACTGTGCAGGTACCGCACCGGGTGGCGCTGGTGCCGCAGTCCCCGGAGGACCTGCTCTACCGCCTCAGCGTGGACGCTGAGCTCGCCGCTGCCGACGGGGCCGCCGGCCCTGGTGCGACCCGGGCGGTCCTGGATCAGATCTCCTCCGGCATCCCTGGTCAGGCGAACCCACGGGACCTCTCCGAGGGGCAGCGGCTGGCGCTCGCCGTGGCGATCCAGCTCGCCGCCCAGCCCCGAGTCCTGCTGCTGGACGAACCCACCCGCGGGCTGGACTACACCGCCAAGGAACAGCTCGCCGCGCACCTGGACCGGCTGCGCCGCAGCGGGCACGGCGTGGTGGTGGCCAGCCACGATGTGGAGTTCGTGGCCCTGGTCGCCGACCGGGTGGTCCAGCTCGCCGACGGTGAGGTGGTGGCTGACGGACCGGCCCGCGAGCTGCTCACCGACTCGCTGCTCACCGCTCCGCAGGTGGCTCGGGTGCTCGCTCCGGTGCCGTTGCTCACCGTGGCGGAGGTGCGGACTGCTGTGGAGCGGGCCGGATGACGGCGCAGCGGGAGTGGGCAGGGCAGGTCAGCTGGCGTGCCGGTGCGGCGGTGCCACTCGGGAGCCGGTTGGCCATCGTGCTGGTGGCGGTCTCGCTCGTGGGTGTGCTGGCGTTCAGCTGGCCGTTGCTGATCAGCCCGGGTTCGGCGCTGGTCCAGTCCACGACGGCGCCGCTGATCCTGGCCGTGGTGCTGGCGGCGTCGTTGGTGGTCACCCTGGTGGCAGTCTCCGACGGCGGGATGGACGTGCGTGCCGTGGCAATGCTGGGAGTGCTCTCCGCCGTGGGGGCGCTGCTGCGCCCGGTGGCGGCGGGCACCGGGGGAGTGGAGTCGGTGTTCGTGCTGCTGGTGCTCGGTGGGCGGGTGTTCGGCCCCGGGTTCGGCTTTCTGCTCGGGGTGAGCACCATGTTCGCCTCCGCTCTGCTCACCGGCGGGGTGGGACCGTGGCTGCCGTACCAGATGCTCGCCGCCGGTTGGGTCGGTCTCGGCGCGGGACTGCTGCCGGCCCGGATCGGGCGCCGTGACCTGCGCGGTCTCGGTGAGCTGGTGCTGCTGGCGGTCTACGGCGCGATCGCGGCAGTGGGCTACGGGCTGGTGATGAACCTGTCCTCCTGGCCGTACCTGGCCGGCGCGGGCACCGGGATCTCCTTCGTGGCCGGTGCGCCGCTGACCGAGAACGTGCCCCGGTTCCTCACCTACTCGGTGGTGACCTCGCTGCCCTGGGACCTGACCCGGGCGGTGACCACGGTGATAGGCGTGGCGGTGCTCGGCCATGTGCTGCTGGTGACGTTGCGCCGGGCGGCGAAGCGGGCCGTGTTCGTCGAGGAGTGAGACCGGTGCGGGCGCACTCGCTCCTCGATCCGGCGGGACTGTTCTCCTGCCGAGGACGGTCTACGGCTTTGCGAGCAGGGGGAGGTGCGGCACATCGGCCGCGCGACCGATGCTCGACTGCCGCACCCTGAGCTGGGGGCGGACCAGAAGCTGCTGTGGTGGTGCGTCGGCACCTTGCCGGAGTCGGGTGAGCAGCACCTTCATCGCCAGTCTGCCCACGTGGGTCTTCGCAGGGCGCACTGCGGTCAGCGAAGGCTCACCCATCGAGGCGATCTCGTCGTCGTAGGCGACGATGGCGAGATCCTCGGGAATCCGGATCCCTGCTTCCCCGCATCGTTGTGCCAGCGCCAGCGCATCGGGGTCGGGCTGCACGATCAGCGCTGTCAACGTGCCGTTGCGGACCCGCTCGACGACATCGGCCGCCGCCGACTGCCGGGAGTCCCGGTGGAACATCCCCATCCGGCCCACGAGCTGGCGGTCCGGGTCCAGTCCATGCCGGCGCAGCGCGTCCCGCCAGCCCACGGCCACCTGCGTACCGGTGACGTTGTCCGTGCCGAACAGGCCGATCCACCGGTGTCCCTGGGCGTGCAGGTGCTCCACGGCAGCGGCGCCACCGCGTACGTGGTCCGAGGCCACCCACTGCAGCTGTTCGACGAACTGGTCCGGAGCCGGTTGCCGCTCGACCAGGACCACCGGGATCGGTAGTGCGTCGAGCCAGTGCAGCAGTTCCGGTGACGTGGGTCGCCGCAGCTCCGGGGCAACGATCAGACCCTGGACCTCGGACCGGGCCACGAGCCCGCCGATCTGTTCGCGATCGGCCATCGGGTCATACTCAGAGCCGCGGAGGATCAGTCGTGCTCCGGCCGAGTCTGCGGCTGCCTTCGCTCCCCGGGCCACCGCGGGGAAGTAGTAGTGCAGGCTCGGTACCACCATGCCGACCACCCAGTGCGGGTCGCCCGAGGAGTGCCGGCTGGAGGCCGGTCCGGGTGCCACCGGAGTGGCGCCGCCGTGCTCGCGGCTGATCAGTCCACGCTGCGTGAGCACGCTGAGATCGCGGCGCACAGTGGGCTGAGACACGCCGAGCTCACTCGCGATGTCACTGACCCGGATCGAACCACGGGTGCGCAGCAGGGTGAGCAGACGTTCGCGCCGCTTCGTAGGGAGGTGGTCGGACATCGTGGCTCCTTTGTTACTCGATCATCCTGCCAAATGATTGATCAGATACATGCACCATTACGCGCGAAACATGATCGATTGTGAGCGAAAGTCTTGCGAGGTGCTCCTGGCGCTGGATAGACAAGTGCCTGCTCGGTGACAACGACGACACATGCGGGAGACCTCTTGCCAACACTGACTGAGACCGGACGGCGCTCACCCGTCCGCGGGGAGGCGGACCGACGCCGGGCACGCTCCGGGCCGCGTCGGCGCCGCCGGCCGCCGGGCGCCGCGCCACTGATCCTGATGGCTCTACCCGGTGTGGCGCTGCTGGTGGCGTTCCAGTACGTGCCGTTGGCGGGCAACATCATCGCGTTCAAGGACTATCTCCCGTTCATCGGCATCGCGGAGAGCGACTGGGTCGGGCTCGAGAACTTCGAGCTCATCACCGGTGGAGACCCGCGCTTCGTCAATGCGCTGGGAAACACCTTGGTGATCACCCTTGTCCAGGTGGTCCTGGTGTTCCCGATCCCGATCTGCCTTGCCCTCGCGATGAACAGCCTGGTCTCGGAGCGCATCAAGCGGGTGGTGCAGTCCGTGCTCTACCTGCCGCACTTCCTGTCCTGGGTGATCGTGGTGGCGGTCTTCCAGCAGTTCCTGGGTGGAGCCGGGATGATCAACAACTTCCTGCGCAGCCAGGGGTGGGACACCTTCTCGATCATCGGCAACCCTGATGCCTTCATCCCGCTGATCACCGCCCAGGTGGTCTGGAAGGACTCCGGCTGGGCGACGATCCTGTTCCTCGCCGTCCTGTCTCAGGTCAGCACCGAGCTGTACGAGGCGGCGAGCGTGGACGGTGCGGGTCGCTGGCGGCAGATGTGGCATGTCACGTTGCCGGCGCTGCGGCCGATCGTGATCCTCCTCCTGATCCTCAAGCTCGGCGATGCGCTCTCGGTCGGATTCGAGCAGATCATCCTGCAGCAGCAGGCCGTGGGTCTGCAGGCCTCGGAAGTGCTCGACACCTACGTCTACAACAACGGCATCGTCGACCAGAACTGGAGTGAGGCGGCTGCCGTGGGGCTGGTGAAGGGCGTAGTCGGCGTGGTGCTCGTCTGGGGGGCCAACAAGGTGGCGCACATCTTCGGAGAGGACGGTCTGTACCGCACATGAGCACCATCACCCCCGCCCGTGCACGCCGCCGTCGCCGTCGGCTGGTCGGAGGGCAGCTGCCTCCGTCTCCTGCGGCCACTGTGGTGAAGGCGATCGTCTTCTCCGTGGCCTGTGCGCTGGTCGTCCTGCCCTTCGTCGGGATCATCTCGACGTCGATGGCCCCGCCGGAGCAGGTCTCCCGAGCCGGTGGCCTCGTCCTCTTCCCGGAGAGCCTTGACTTCTCCGCTTATGACGCGATCCTCTCCGGCGGCATCGTCACCCGTGCCCTCGGGGTCAGTGTCATCGTCACCGTCTGCGGCACGCTGCTCAGCCTGACCGTCAGCTCCCTGCTCGCCTACACCCTGACCCGTCCAGCCCTGCCATTCCGGCGCGGGCTGACCATGCTCGTGGTGATCAGCCTGTTTTTCAGCCCAGGGTTGCTCCCCACCTACTTGGCGGTCCAGTCCTACGGACTGCTGAACTCGCTCGCCGCGCTGGTCGTCCCCACTGCTCTCAGCGCCTTCAACGTGATCGTCCTCCGGGCATTCTTCGGCAGCCTGCCGCAAGACATCCTGGACGCAGCCGAGATCGACGGGGCTTCGGAGATACGGATCCTGACCAGCATCGTCGTGCCGCTGTCCAAGGCTGCACTGGCGGTGATCGGGCTGTTCTACGCCGTCGGCTACTGGAACGCGTTCTTCTCGGCGCTGCTGTATCTGAACGACTCCACGATGTGGCCGTTGCAGCTCGTGCTGCGGACCTACGTCGTCGACGACAACGCCATCACCGGCTACGACCTCGCAGCAGAAGCCATCCCGGCCCAGCCCTCGCTGCAGATGGCGATCCTCGTGATCTCGGTGGTGCCGATCCTGCTCGTCTACCCGTGGCTGCAGAAGCACTTCGCCAAGGGCGCCCTCACCGGGGCGATCAAGGGCTGACCGTCTGTCTACACACCAACTGAAAGGCTGAATCAACGATGACCAGTATCACCCGTAGAGCGTTGTTCGGAGGAGTCGCAGGAGCTGGAGCGGCCGTCGTGCTCGGCAGCTGCTCCTCCGGTGGCAGTAACGACCCGGGCGCCGACCAGGAGGCGAATGCCGCGGTACTGCCGTCGTATGTGCCCTATGCGGATGTCGAACCCGATCTTCCCGCGGAGCTCGGCCGTACCTCGGCCGGCTTCTTCGCCTACCCCGACTCACCGGTCACCTTCAGCACGGAGGCACCCGGCGACGGTGACCCGGTGACGTTCATGGGCCCGACCAGCTTCGGTCTCCCCCCGGCGCTCGAGGACAACCCGTTCTGGCAGGAGATGAACGAACGGATCGGCAGTGAGCTGCGCATCTCACTGACCCCGGCTGGCGAGTACGACGCCAAGTTCTCCACCACCATCGCCGGCGACAGCCTCCCGGACGCCTTCTACGTGGGAGCGATGCCCTCGCGGCCACGGTTCATGACATCGAAGACTGCGGACCTGACCGAGTTCCTCTCCGGTGATGCCATCAAGGACTATCCAGGACTCGCCTCGATCCCGACGGACTCCTGGCAGGAGTGCCTCTTCGAAGGCACCATCCGGGCCATCCCGCTCAACCGGGGACTGGTCTCCCTGCCGAGCGTCCTGATGCGCAACGACCTGCTCGACGACGCCGGAATCGACCGTGGTGAGATCACCTCCTTCGACACGCTCCGGGAGATCTCCGCCGAGCTGACCGGCGGCAACCGATGGGCCTGGTCGGATGCCCCGATCGGTCACCTGCGACGGATGTGTGACATCCCGATCCGATGGACCCTCGAGGACGGCACGATCGGAACCAACCTGCTCGATGAGCGACAGCTCGAGGCGTTGGAGGCGACGCGGCAGCTGGTTGACGACGGCAGTGTCAACCCGGACGCGGCCGGCACCCCGGCTTCCACCCGCAAGCAGTGGTTCGGCGGTGGACAAATCGTGTTCATGTCCGACTCGTTCATCGCCTGGTTCAGCTTGTACGTCGCCAACGCCGGGGTCGAAGGGCTGGACATCCAGGCTATGTCGATCCCGGGGATGACCGACGGAGTCGGGACGCAGGACCTGCCCCGTCCCAATGCCGGATTCACCGCCTTCTCCGCCGATGCCGGTGACCGGCTGCCGACGCTGCTGCGGATCGCCGACTGGTTGGCGGCACCGTTCGGGACCGAGGAGTACCTGTTCAACAAGTACGGGATCGCTGGACGCAACTACGAGCTGGACGGTTCCGACCCCGTGCCCGGCGATCTCGCCACTGAGGTGAACATCGGGTCGTTGTACTTCAGCGACACGGCGCGCGTGATCTACTCGCCGGGCCGCCCGGACACGGTGCAGGACGCCTGGGACCACCAGAGCGCTGTGACCGAGAAGTCGGTCGTGGACCCGACCTATGGGCTGATCTCCGAGACGGCGTCCCGGCAGCTGAACTCGCTGGCCGGTGCGTTGACCAGCGTCCAGGACGACATCATCTACGGGCGGCGTCCGGTCAGCGACTGGGAGCCCGCAGCGCAGGAGTTCCTCGATGGTGGGGGCACCACGATGATCGAGGAGTACCAGGAGTCCTACGACGCGCTGCAGGCTCAGCAGTGATGATGTCGGGCGCCGCCGTCGCGGCGACCGACAGGTCCGCAGGAGCCGCCGTCTCACCCGACCAGGTGGGTGACTGGCTCACGCAGTGGTTGCGGTCGGCGGAGCAGGACTGGCACACCCGGCAGGACTCGGACGGACTCGAGCAGGGCTGGTACGGAACCGGCTACACCGCGTGGGGGATGCAGACGACGCTGCAGTACCTCGCCGCCGCGGGTGCGGTAGCGGCCCATGCTCGCGATGAGACCACGCACCGGTGGGCGACTCGGCGGGTGCTGGCGGCGCTGCGGTACGTGGTCGCCACGCACGAGTGCAACTTCGCTGCCGCCGAGGACGGGCGCCGGTGGGGCCGCTCCTGGATCAGCGTGCTCGGCCTCGAGCGGGCGGGCTGGGTGATCGACGAGTTCGGTGCGCAGCTAGAACCGCGGTATCGGGAGGGTTTGACCGATCTGCTCATCGACGAGGCCGATTGGCAGGCCGACCATCATGAACGTGGCGGCGTGCCCGGGATCCGCGGTGGCCGCTGGGAGAAGGACGGCCTCAACCGGCCGGAGTCGAATCTCTGGTGCGGCGGGCATCTGTGGCGCACCGCGCAGCGGTACCCCGACCATCCCCGGGCCACGAAGTGGCGGGAGGTGGCCGTGCACTTCCTCATCAACGCAGTGTCGGTGCCCAGCGATGCCGACAGCACGGCCGTCGTCGACGGTGTGTCCGTGGCCCAGGCCCATCGGGGAGCGAACTTCTTCGAGTCCTACGCTCTGGACCACCACGGGTACCTGAACGTCGGCTACATGGTGATCTGCGCCAGCAACGCTGCGCTGGCACTGCTGGACCTGAGGGCCCAGCACCGCCCGGTCCCGGAGGCACTGCTGTGGCACCAACGGGACTTGTGGCAGCGGATCCGGCCGCTGATCGGTCCCGACGGGCGGCTCGTGCGGATCGGTGGGGACGCCCGCGTCCGGTACGCCTACTGTCAGGAGTACCTGTTGCCGGCGCTCCTGCTGGCTGAGCGGGAGTTCGGTGACACGGGTGCGGGAGAGCTCGCCGATCGGTACCTCCAGCTGGTCGGGCGGGAACGTGCCGAGACTGCCGATGGCCTCCTCTACGGTCGCCGTCTGCAGGCGCTCGGAGCCGACCAGCCCTACTACCGTGCCCGCCTGGAGACCGACCGGGCCTGCGTGCTGGGCAGCTGGTGGCACCACAGCGTGCTCGCTAGCGCCGCCGGGCACCGGAGCGCCGACGTGGCTGGCGCACCCTCCCAGACCGAGACAGTCCCGGACCGCACCGCCGGTGAACGGCCGGAGGCCGACGTCGGTGCCTGGAGTGATGCCGAGCACGGGTTCGCCTACATCCGTGGCCCTCGCCGGACGGCGTCGGTCTCCTGGCGTGCGGCCAGCCGGACCCAGGTGCTGGCGTTCCCGACCGAACGGCCGGACATGGCCGAGTGGGCGCTCAACCTCTGCCCGGTGCTGCGGTTCGAGGGGGACGGTCGAGCCCCGAGCGCCACCGAGTCCCCCCATGCGCAGCGGCGGGTCGCGGGGTACACCCTGGACACCTTCGCCGGCGGTTTCGTCAGTGCGGCCAGGGTCGAGGAGGGTGTCGCCCTCTCCGTCGCCGAAGGCTGGCGAGGTACCGGTCCGGTCGCCGACAGCTGGATCGTCGTGGCTGCCCTGCCCGACGACGCGACAGTGGTCGGACTGCACGTGTCCCGAGCGCGAGACCTGCGCCCCCCGCTGCTGAGCGCGCACGGTCTCAACCTGCTGATCCCTAACGATGTGCACAACGATCACCGGCGTTCGATCGTGCCGCTCGCCGAGAACGCCCTGTGCGTGGACGATGCGCTCGATGTGGTCGCCGACGCGCCGCTAGGGGTGGCCTCCCATCCGGTGACGGACCGCTCGGGACTGCGCAGCATCGCCGTCGAGCAGATCATGGCCGGGGCGCGGCGCGGCCGGTACTGGGTGAGCGCCGGCGGACCGATCCTGACCAGCGCCTGGGTGGTTCGCGTGCGTGACGCAGCAGATCCAGTACCCCGGCTCTCCTCGGAGACCAGTCAGGGCCGGTACCGGGTCGAGGTGTCCACTCTGGCAGGCCGATGGCGGCTTCAGCTCGACCCGGACGGAGCCGACCAATCGATCGGGGGAACCGCCGTGGGTGCGGTCACCCTCAGCACGCTGTCCACGACCACTGAGGAGAACCACCGATGACGACACCGCACGACCGCCTTCGAGCGGTCCGTCCGGCCCTGGCGACCGGCCTGCTGGCGGCGGTACTGGCCGCCGGCGGGAGCGCCGCAGCCGCCGGCGACGCGCCGGAGCAGGCGGGGCCGGGTCACGCCGGCACCTCGGAGGCCACGGCAGCCGAACGGCTACAGGTCGGCTTCAACGGACGCAGTGAACAGATCGCGATGATCGACCACTTCTACACCCCGGATGCCGACCACGGCCCCCGCCTCTGCCAGTACTACACCGGCTGGGACACGGCAGTGCTCACCGATGGCGAACCCGACCACCCCAGCGGCCTGGCTGCCAACATCGAGTGGCTGGAGACCGCCCAGGCTAGTGGCTGCGACGAGGTGCTGATCTCCTTCAAAGCCCTCTCCTCGGCGGACCCCGACGAGGAGTTCGACCCGGTTCCACCCACGGTCGCCGAGTACCAGGCGGCGTTCGCCGACTATGTGGACACCGACTGGGCGTCCCAGGCCGGCTACACCGGCGACCTTGCGTTCGCCGCCTGGAACGAGCCCAACCTGAACGCGACGTCCGGAAACGGCTACCCCGCACCGGCTCCCGGTGCTGACTCGGTGATCGGCCCACGGCTCGCGGCCCAGTACTACCTCGCTGCCACTAGCGTGTGCGCCCCACGAGAGTGCACAGTAGCGGCGGTCAACTTCGGTTCGAACGGGGGCCACTGGGTCGACTACCAGACCAACTGCGAGATGGCTGCAGTTCCGCGGGAGGAGCACTGCGACCAGCCGAGCGAACACAACACCACCGGCCTTCCGCCGTCCTACCTGGACGAGTATCGCAACGAGATCGCGAACGCTGCCCCGGACTTCGGGCTACCGGCCGGCTTCCGGCCCGAGGTGGTGGCCTACCACGGGTGGTCGGATACGAACGCCTACCTCACCGACGTGCGCACCTGCACCGGCTATGACGACTGCCTGCTCGACCGCGTGCTGTACGCCTTCCGCGGCAGCTGGGCTGGTGCCGAGATCTGGAACACCGAAGATGGCGTCGGGCAGCCAGGATTCTTCACCCATGACGAGATCACCGATGACGTGCAGGTCGAGGCGATGGACTATCTGCTCGGCCTGGCCGAGTCCACGCCCCGCTACACCCGGCTGTACTACACGCACCTGATCGGGTCCCCGTCCCGACTGCTGCTCACCGACGGCGACCAACCCGAGGTGCGGCCGGCGATGGAGCTGCTGCAGGACGCTGCGGCGGCGCCGAGTGGCTGAGTCCGTGGCGGGGCGAGGTCAGCGGAGCGCGGCGAGCGCGGCCCGGATCTGGTCCAGGGCGGAGTGCAGCACCTCGTCGCTGGTAGCGAAGGAGATCCGGAAGTACGGGGACTGACCGAAGGCTGCACCATGGACCACCGCCACCCGAGCCTCGTCGAGCAGGTAGAGGGTGAGTGCCTCGTCGGAGTCGAGCACCCGCCCGTCCGAGGTCGTCCGGCCGAGCACCTGTTCGCAGTTGACGTAGACGTAGAACGCACCGTCCGGGGTGGTGCAGCTCAGTCCGGGGATGGCGTTGATCCCGGCCACCACCAGGTCCCGGCGGCGCCGGTAGGTCTCGGTCATCTCGGCGATGAACGACTGGTCCCCGGTCAGTGCCGCAGCTGCCGCGGCCTGGCTGATCGAGGACGCACAGGTGGAGACCTGGGACTGCAGCTTGTTCATCGCCTTGACCAGCTGCTGCGGGCCCACGCCGTAGCCGATCCGCCAGCCGGTCATCGCGTAGGTCTTGGAGACCCCGTTCACCAGCAGCACCCGGTCGCGCAGATCGGGGGCGACCAGGAGCAGGCTCTGCACCGGCTCGGCCTGGAAGCAGATCTCGTCGTAGATCTCGTCGGTGAGCACGTTCACCTGCGGGTGCTCACGCAGCACAGCGGCGAGCGCCTCCAGCTCGGCGCGGCTGTACACGGCGCCGGTGGGGTTGCCGGGGGAGTTCAGGATCAGCCAGGAGGTGCGCGGCGTGATCGCCTCGGCGAGAGCCTCGGCGGTGAGGGTGAAGCGGTCCTCCTCGCGGGTCTGGACCACCACGGGAGTGCCGTGGTTCGCGGCCACCATATCCGGGTAGGAGACCCAGTACGGCGCCGGGATGATCACCTCGGCACCTTCGGACACGGTGGCCATCAGGGCCAGGAAGATCACCTGCTTGCCGCCGCCGCCCACGGCGAGCTCGGCGGGGGAGTAGCGCAGCCCGATGCGCGTCTCCACCCGGTCCAGGATCGCCTGCTGCAGCGCCGGAGTGCCGTTCACTGAGGTGTACTTCGTCTCCCCGGAGCGGATCGCCTCCTCGGCGGCGGCCTTGACGAAGTCCGGGGTGTCGAAGTCCGGTTCCCCGACGGTCAGGCTGAGCACCTCCACCCCCTCGGCCCGCAGGTCGCGCACCCGCTGGGTGGCGGCCGTGCTCGGTGACTCCTTGATCCGGGTGACACGATCCGCAAGGTGAATAGCCATCGGGCCAGACTAATGTCTCGATCCGCGCTGAGTCGTTGACCGGTCGTCGGGGGCGATAGCCTGCCAGAGCCGAGGAATGAGCGGGGAGGCGACATGCGCAGAGCGGTCATCGGGTGCGGCGTGACATTGCTCCTGCTGGCGGGTGGCTGTACCGGAGGGGACACCGAGCCCCCGCCGGAGGAGAGCAGTCAGCCCAGCGAGCCGCCAGAGGAGACGAGCGAACCGAGTCCGGAACCGTTCGATCCTACGAGCGTGGACCTGGCTGAGCAGCAGTGGCGGTACGCCACCGCGTACTACGCTCCGGTGGAGGTCGACCTGTCCAGGGGCAAGGGCACCGGCGAGTTCGGCCCGTGGGACGGGCGGTTCGAGATCGGCGAGGACGAGCCGATCTATGTGGACATGGATTCTGACGGCGACGAGGACGTGATCGCCTCGATGTCCTTCTCCGCCGATATGGGTGGGGAGACCTTCCAGTGGGTCTCCACCACCTGGTTCGTCTGGTTGAACGACGGCGAACAGCTCACCCAGCTGCCCTACCCGCTGGCCGGATCCGGGGACTGCGACACCCAGGTGTCCTCAGTCACCGCCGCCGACGGCGGTGGCGTCGTGATCGAGGAGGCGCAGCTGGGCTGGCAGTCCTCCTGTGCCGCGGGGGCAAACATGGAGGTGACCCGCACTGTGCAAGTCACCAACGGTGAAGACGATCAGCCCTGGCTGGTGCAGACCGACCCGTTCCCCTCCTGGGGCGGTGCCTGCCCGATGATGATCGAGGGCGGGGACGGCGGCGGCGAGGTCGTGGTGGCCCCGGGCCTCGACCCGGCCTCACCGGAGGTGGACCCGGTGATCGTGGACGGCGCGGACAGCTGGCTCACCGACGAGGTGGACGGCTGGGACTTCGTCACCTACCTGCAGGACGAGGACCCGAACTTCGTCTCCTACTGCGGCTGGACCGAGTCCTGACCGTGGGATCATCCAAGGGTGAGTGCCGCGCCACCCGTCCTGGACCTGAACGCCGATCTCGGTGAGGGCATCGGCGACGACGCGGCCATGCTCACTGTGG
>DXBY01000357.1 GCA_019116305.1 Candidatus Ruania gallistercoris
TCGTCGGTGAGGATGAACAGGATGTTCGGGCGGTCGGGCACAGCGGGCACCTCCTTCCGGTCGTTGGGCCGAGAGTAGGCATAGGAGCGCGGCCGAGTCGCGCACCAGCACGCAGATGAAAGCGACGGCGGGTCGCGAGTGCTGCTGTGAGGGAAAGTGATGTTCGTGGGGTCGTCTCGCGGTCGGCAGAGGAAAGCATCGCACTGGCGGAGGCGACCATCTCAGCTTCCGGGCGCAAGACGTGCCCCGGTCCACCGGCAGCACTATGGTGCCCGGTGTACCGTCACAGCTTGAGAGGATTTTTGCAGTGATATGGGTTTTTGCGGGCTTTGGCCTGCTTTTTCTTTGTGTGGCCCTATTTGTTGCCAGGCGTTCCACCGCCACGGACATCGATGACTTCATCGTCGCTGGACGACGTCTTCCCTTCGGCGTGATCAGTGCCAGCATCCTGGTGTCCTGGCTGTGGACCACCAGTCTGCTCGGTGCTGCTGAAGCCGGTTACCTGTTCGGGATCGGGGGCGGATTCGCCTTCGCGCTCGGGTCTGCGGTGCCGTTCTTCGTGTTCATTCCGCTGGCACTGCGGCTGCGGCGGTTGATGCCGGAGGGGACCACGTTCCTGGAGTTCATCGAGCAACGCTTCGGACGGGTGACCCACCACCTGCTGATCGGGCTGATGCTGCTGCTCGCCCTCTACATCTGTGTGGAGCAGATGATCGGGATCGCCTACGCCATCTCCGGTGCGTACGGCACGCCGTTCAAGGTGGTGGCGCTGTGTGCCACGGCGGTGGTGGTGGCCTACATCGCCATCTCCGGTCTGCGCGGAGCCGTGATCAACGACGTGATCCAGTTCGTGGTCATCTCCCTGGTCAGTTTGGTGCTGCTGCCGCTGGCGCTGTCCCGGTTCGGACTGCGTCCGCTCTACGACGGGCTGGCCCGGGCCGCCACCGACGACGCCTCGCCGGTGTTCACCCCGGGCGCGTTGAACTTCTTCGCCGCCGCCTCGATCCGCTACCTCGTGGTCGCGCTCGTGGTGAGCTTCGGTTTCGTCCTGCTCAACCAGGGCTACTTCTCCAAGGCGCGGGCCGCTGCGAACAGCAAGTCGCTGCTGTGGTCCTACATCGTCGGCACGTTGATCGCCTGGCTGCCGATCCCGATCCTGTTCGGCACCATCCTCGGCGGCATCGGAATCGCGGGTGAGCTGACCGTGGGTGAGGAGCTCGGCGTGAGCACGGACGTGGGCACCTACGTGATTGTGGAGCACTTCGGCGCCGTCGGTGCCCTGCTGTTCTCGCTGACCATCTTCATGGCCGGACTGACCACGGCCGGCAACACCCTGGTCGGCTTCCAGGCGAACTTCGCCGTCGATGTCCAGGACGGAGTGCTGCGACAACGGATCACCCCGGCGCAACGCAAACGCAGGACCCAGGTGGCCACGATCGTCTTCGGGGTCCTGGTGGCGATCTTCGCCGTGCTCCTGGAAGGGGTCTCCCTGCTCCAGATCGACATCGTCAGCGGAATCATCTTCGCCACCCCGATGGCCGGCCTGGTGGCGGGCCTGTGTTCGCGGCGTCCGAGCGGGCCGGTGGTGGTGGCTTCCATCGTGATCGGCCTGGTGGCCGGGATCGCGACCTACCTGGCGATCGACGACCCGGACGTCAACTACTTCTATGGCAACGTGGTCTCGCTCCTGGCGCCCGTCGTGGTGGTGATCATCGGCAGCCTGATCAAACCGACCCACTTCGACTTCGCCCCCTTGCGGACCTATCGGAGCCGATACCAGGAGCCGGCCACCACCTCCACGGGAGAGGAGAGGTAAGGATGTCTTTCACAGTGTTCGCCACCGTGATGATCTCGGTGATCGTGCTGGGCTGGATCGGCTTCCTGATCATCGCGGTCGCGCTGGTCCGCGACAGCGTCGACGCCGTCCGGCACCGCGGTAGCCGAGTGGCAGCCGCCTCGCCGAAGCAAGGAGAAGAGACATGACGTTGCCGTTCCGTCCCGACCAGGAGAAGTACGCCGTCCTGGTGGTCGATATGCAGAAGGACGGGGTAGAACCCGGCGGAGCGATCTTTGCTCCCGTTCCGGACCAGGTGCGAGCCGAGATCTCCCGGCTGGTGGGCGCGGCGCGGGAGAACGGCTGGCCCGTGCTGCACAGTCAGCACGGGCACCGACCGGACGGGGCCGACTTCGGCATTGCCGGGTACTTCGAGGAGCTCAGCTGCATCGAGGGCAGTCCCGGGATCGAGTTCGTCACCGGGATGGAGCCGGCGCCCGGGGAGGTGGTGATCCGCAAGCGTCGCTACAGCGCGTTCCACGACACCGATCTGGAGCTGGTGCTGCGCGGAATGGGGGTGAGAGGGCTGCTGGTGTGCGGTGTGCTCACCGATGCCTGCGTGCTCAGCACGGTGGTCGACGCCCGCGGGCGTGACTACAAGGTGTGGGCGGTGCGCGACGCACTGGCCGGCACCACGGAGGAGCTGCACGAGGCTGCCCTGGCGATCTACGCCGGCTACTTCGCCGATGTGGTGGACACTGATTGGGCGGTCGCGGGGATCACCAGCGCACACTGACGCTGCGCCGGCCCCTATCGACGGCGCAGCCAGAGAGCCTCGTCGGCGCGGTGCCGGGGAGGCGTTTCGGCGCCGAAGTGCACCGGAGGCGGTGCAGGCGTCGCGACTTAGCTAAGGGCGTCACTCTTTCGGGCGGGACGTGATCGATGTATCCGCCGAAAGGGGGATTCGATCGCACGTCTGCCCAGGTTAGTTTCGGGCGATGGACGCCGAAGACACACCGCAGACTGCCGTTGCTCACGGCACTCGGGCGCCGGCATCGGCCTGGCTCGTGCTCCTCGCGCTGGTCGTGTCGGTGCTCGTGGGATTCCTCTCACGGGGCATCACTGCACCAGTGGACGACGCCGCAGCAGCCGCGGACTTCAGCGCCGATCGGGCGGCCGAGGCGGTCGCACCCGTGGTGCAGAGCCCACGCCCGATCGGGTCGCTCGAGAACGCCGCGGCCCGCACCTACCTGGCGGAGCAGCTGCAAGCCGCCGGCTTCGACGTAGAAGAGCACGAGGGCATCGCCGGCCGCCCCGGCTCGGGCACAGACGCCGGCGAGAGCAGCGCGGCATTCGTCCGCAACCTCGTCGCGACTCGCCCGGGCTCGGACCCGACCGGCACGGTGGTGCTCGCCACGCACATCGACTCGGTTCCCGGCGCCCCCGGGGCGGCCGACGCCGGCGTGGGTCTCGCCGTCATCCTTGAGAGCGTGCGCGCCCTCGGTGAGGAGGCCGTGCGCAACGACCTGGTCGTCTTGCTGGTTGACGGCGAAGAAGACGGACTGCTGGGAGCGCTCGACTACCTGCAGGGTGAGGCCAGCGAGCTCACCGAGCCAGTCGTGGTGCTCAATCACGAGGCCCGCGGCGTCTCCGGGCGCCCGATGGTGACCCGTTGGAACGGGCCGATGCACCAGGTGATCCCCGCGATGCCGAGCCCGGAGGCGGAGTCCTTCACCGATGCCCTGTTCGCGATCATCCCCAACGACACCGACTTCACCGAGTACCGCAGCGCCGGCTGGTGGGGCGTCGACATCGTGATCACCGGGGACTCGTGGGCTTATCACTCACCCCAGGACGATGCGGCGCACCTGGACCCTGGCACGCTGCAGGACTACGGCGAGCTGAGCCTCGGGCTCACCCGCGATCTCCTCGACCGCGACCTGCTTGCCCTGGAGGACACGGCAGACGATCCGGTGCTCACCACCTTGCCCGGGGGCATCCTTCAGATCCCAGCCGGGGTGCTCCTGGCGCTCGCCGTCATCGCACCAGTCGCCGCGGGCTTGGCTGTTGGCCTGGCGTCCCGCCGCCGCCTCGCGGCCTGGAGCCGATCCCTGCTGGGGGTGCTCGGCAGTGTGATCGCGCTGGTGATCGGCGGCGCTCTCGCGATCGGAGCCTGGTCGGCGGCCAAGGCCCTGCAGCCCGAGATGCTCTCGGTGGTGGTCGGTGAACCCGTGGTCGCCTGGCCGTTCCTGGCGGCCGAGGTTGCGGCGGCAGTGGCCGCTCTCGCGATCGTGTGGGCGCTGTTTCGTGGAAGGGTCAGCAGCCCTGCGCTCGGGTTCGGCGCGACCCTCGCCGCGGCCCTGCTCGCGGGCGCGCTCACCGGCTACTCGCCGCAGCTCGGGGGCTGGCTGATGTTGCCGGTAGCCGTGGGCGCGCTAGGGATGCCGCTCGCCATCGCCGTCATGGCCCCGCGGAACGGGAGGCCCACGACCTCTGCGCGCCGCGCAGCTGCGATCGTGATCCGGATCGTCGCCGTGCTCCCAATGGGGTGGGTGCTGGGCAGCCAGCTGTCAGCGATGGGTGAGTTCGGCATCGCGAGCTCCAGCGGCATGCTCGCGATCGTCGTGCTGGTTGCGCTGCTCACCGTCGCGGGTCTGGTGGCCACCGACCGAGGACATGTGGCGAGCGCGAGCGTTGGAGCGGCGGCGGTGCCCGCCGCTCGAGCTCGACGGCGCGTCCTGATTCCGGCGCTCGCGGTGCTGGCTGTCGCAGCTCTGGGAGGTGTCGGCCTGGCGGCGCAGGGCGCCCTTGCCGACGAGCCCACGCAGGAGCGGGTGATCGCCGCGGTCGACACTGACGCTGGCACCACGCTCTGGTCAGCTACGGGTTCGACCGCCTGGGGAACAGACCTGGACGCCACGACGGTCTCCGAGGTCGGTGCTCTCTCGCCGCCGGAGTGCGTTGCTACCACGGTCGGCGAGGACCGCATCAGCATCGCCGTCAGCTCGCCGCGGGAGGCGCAACGGCTCACGCTCGCTGTCGCCGAGGGCAGCATGAGCGACGTCACGGTTGGCGGTGTCCCGGTCCCTGCCGGTGCTGACGGCACCACCGCGTTGCGGCTTCTGGGGCTCGCGCCGGGTCAGAGCACCGTCGTCGAGCTCAGCACGGCTGCGACCAGCCTGATCTGCACCGACGAGACCCACGATCCGAGCGATGCGCCCGGGTGGGACCCGGCGCCAGACGATGTGTCGTTGGTGCAGCCGGCGGTGCGCGTGACCGCCACCGTGCCGCTCGACGAGACCCCCTGAGGGCGGGGTGCGGGCCTCGGGTGTCGCCGTCGAAGAGGCCGAGACTGCGTTGCGGGTGAATACCTCCGCGAAGTGGGCGGGTAGCATCATCGCGGTCGAGACGTGCGCATTCCACGCGTAGAGTTCGAGTGCTCGCTCAGACCCTCCTTCATTGCGGAGTACTTGGTCAGCCGTGGCGTTGAGATGCACGCAGCAACAGCTGCCGGGTCGCTGGGCTTGGCAAGGCGCCACGGTCGAACGCTGTCGTGGTTGTCACGAGTCGTGAGATAGCTGGCTTCGGCCTCCGCTCGCGGACTACCGAAACAACTGCGTAGGGCCACCGGTGAACGCCGGTGGCCCTACGTGGTTAACGGACCGACGCTGTGCCCGGGGTATCGGCGAGCGACCTACTGGTCGCGCAGCCAGAGGGCCTCGTCGGAGCGCAGCGTGGTCGGATCGCCGCCTGGTTGGGAACGCCAGAGGATCTCGGCACCTTCGGGGCGCTTCAGCGCAAGCGCTCCGCCGCTGAAGTTCACCCACACCTCGAGCGGGCCGCGGGTGAGGATGAGCAGATCGTCGTGATAGTCGACGGCGGTGCTCGCCGGGAGCATGTCCCGGAGCCGGGCCCAGGTGCTGAGGAGGTGGCGCCACCGGTTCAGGTGGCTGGTCTCGTTGCCGTGCTGAGTGGCGGCCGAACCGTGCTCGGGCAGCGGGCCGTGGGCGAGCCACGGTGCGGCGGTGGAGAAGGCGCGGCCCGGTTGATCGGTCCACGGGATGGGGGAGCGGGCCCGGTCCCGGCTGACGTCCAGCTCGCCCGCGCGGCGCGCGATCGGGTCCCGGGCAGTGTCCGGATCGACCTCCAGGTCGAGCATGCCGAGCTCCTCACCCTGGTAGAGCAGGTACGGCCCGGGCATGGCGAGCACGGCGGCCGCCAGCGCCAACGCCCGGTCGCCGCCGCCCAGCCGGGAGGCCGGGCGGGCACGGTCGTGGTTGGACAGGAACCAGCCAAACCTGCCCGCAGTGGCAGCACCCGGTGTGCGCAGTACCTGCGCCACCTCGGCAGCCGCGAACGGGACCCGATCGGTGCCGAACCACATCGCAGCGTCCAGCCGCCCGGCCTGCAGGTAGCGCTCCACGCGGGCGGGGTCCTCCAGCACGGTCTCGCCGAGCAAGAAGGGATCCTCGCCGGCGCGGGTGGCCGGGAGCCGCTCGCGCAACCGGGTGTACAGGTCCACCACCTCGTCCTGGTCCACGTCGTAGATCCGGGCCAGTCCGCGGGCGGAGCGCACCCGGCCCGCGGGGACGTGCTCGGTGGCGGCGGGCTCGAGCACGGGGTTGTCCGGTAGATCGGGATGCTTGAGCAGGTTGTGCGCGACGTCGATCCGGAATCCGTCCGCACCCAGGTCGATCCAGTGCTCGAAGATGGCGACCCACTCCTCGAACACCTCCGGGTTGCGCCAGTTCAGGTCCGGCTGCTCCGGGAGGTAGGCGTGCAGGTAGTACTGCTCTGAAGCAGGCTCCCAGGTCCAGGCCGAGCCGCCGAAGTTCGCCAGCCAGTTGTTCGGCGGTCCGCCGTCAGCAGTCGGATCCGCCCACAGGTAGTAGTCCCGGTAACCGGTGCCGCCGCGGCCCTCCCGCAGCGCCGTCTGGAACCACGGGTGCTCGTGCGAGGTGTGATTCGGCACCACATCCACCAGCAACCGCAGGCCGCGCTCGTGCAGCTCATCCACCAGGCGGCGGAAGGTGCCGGTGTCGCCGAAGGCGGGGTCGATGCCGCGGAAGTCGCTGACGTCGTAGCCGTGGTCGTGCCCCGGGGACGGGAAGAACGGAGTAATCCACACCGCGTCCACGCCCAGGTCCTGGATGTGGTCGAGCCGGTCGATCACCCCCTGCAGGTCGCCGGTGCCGTCACCGTCGGAGTCGGCGAGCGAGCGGATGTAGACCTCGTAGATGACGGCGTCGGCCCACCAGGGGTGGTCACCGTTGGGGCGGGCCGAGATCGAGTCCGGCGCGGGTACATGGTGCGGCACGTGGTCTCCTGGGTGCGGCTCACACGACGGGTGGGAGGCTTTCGACCTTACTGGTTCGGTCACTGCCAGTTCGCCGCCGGCGGAGATGAGTACCGTCACCCGCTGATCGACGCCGCTGTTGGTAGCGCGGTCCTACTCCACCCAGGCCGAGGTATCGGCCAGGATCACGGCGTGCCACGCGGGACAGAGTCCTCAGGGACGGCCTCGATCGCCCCCGGCCCACGCATCGCCAGCGCCTCCTGACGGGTCATCGATTGGCCGGACATGGTGCGACCAGAGGTCGGCTCCCTGGTGAGTCGCCAGGCCGATCCGCTCCGTGGTTCCAGTCCGTGCGTTGAACCACATCAGCCACTGCTCGTTCGGCTCGTCGAACACTGCGAACGGCTTGTAGACCGCCTCGCTGTCCCAAGCGCCCGGTAGCCCGGGGGAGAGGATCGGGTTCTCCGGGTGGCGCTGCCAGCCGGTGACGCCGTCGCGGGAGCGGGCCAGGCAGACCCGCGCCTTGAACATGTCCTCGTAGCCGATGTAGAAGAGGTAGTACCAGCCATCGTGCTGGAGCACCTGCGGCCCGGCCACCCGCTGCTCCTCCCAGATGTTGGTCGGATCGGGGCCGAACACGGGCGTGTCGTAGGGGCGGGTCCAGTGCACACCGTCTGCGCTCTCGGCGTAGCCGAGGGCATCCGGTTCGAACCAGCCACCCCCGGAGTACCAGATGCGGTACTGCTGCTGTGCCTCGTCCCAGAGCACCGTCGGGCACATCAGTGACTGCTTCTCCCACGGCGCCGACGCCTTGAGCACCGGAGTGTCCCGGCGCTGCCAGTGGTACCCGTCCTCGCTGGTCGCGTACCCGATGGCGGAGGTGCCCTGGTCAAGGGCGGCTGCCTCCAGGTACACCTCGGTCCAGTCCGCCGAGGAGAACTCCCGGCCCGCCGTCTGGCCGGAGTACCACATGTGGTAGCGCCCCTCCCGGTAGACGATCGCCGGTCGGTTGACGTCATCCTCCCAGCCGGTCTCGGGCCGCGGCGTGAGTACCAGCTCGGGTTCGCTCCAGCTCAGACCGTCTGCACTCTCCGAGACGGCGATCGCGTAGTGCTTGCGCCAGGAGAAGTACATCCGGTAGCCGGTCTCGGTGCGGAGCACGTGGTTGTCGAAGCGGAAGTCCCCGTCGGTGCCCATCACCGGGTTTTCGGAGTACTTCTCCCAGCCGCCCCGGCATCCGATCGTGCGGGCAAGCTCGGTGCCATTGCTCATCGTTCCTCCTGTGTTCTGCGGTTGGGGTCAGCTGTTGCTCTGGTGGCGCTGCTGCAGGTCGGCCTCCACCTGCGGGTAGATCCGCTCCAGCCGGTAGAACGCGAACAGCACGATGAGGACCAGGAACAGGACCGCCGGGATGTGGATGAAGACGGCACTGATCGCGGTGATCGCACTGTCCGGCTGGACGTCCTGGAGGCCGTCGTAGCCGGCGGCGCCCATGATCCAGCCGATCAGTGCGGCGCCGAAGCCATAGCCCGCCTTCTGGCCCATGCTGCCGGCGCTGTAGAGGATGCCCTCCACGCGCTTGCCGGTCTTCCACTCGCCGTACTCGATCGTGTCCGGGAGCATGCCCCAGATCGCGCCGAAGATCGGGATCCGCCCGATGCCGCGGATCAGGGTGCCGACAATCGCGAGGGTGAGGTTGTTCGGATCGATGGCCATCACCACGGAGCCGATGATGAAGATGATCGCGCCCACGATCATCGGGGCGACCTTGCCGAAGCGGCGGTAGACCGGTCCCATGAACAGCATCCCGATCAGCGCCGGGATGTACAGCAGGAAGGAGACCAGGGCCACGAAGCTGGTGTCCCCGAGGAGGTTCTCGGCGAAGTAGGCCGAGGCGCCGGTGTACATCGACTCGGCCACGCTGAACACCACGAAGATGAGGAACAGCAGCACCCAGTACTTGTTCTTCACAGCCGCCTTGACCGACTCGCCGAAGCTCGGGCGGGAGATCACGGCCGGGGGATCGATGAGGCGCTCCCTGGTGTTCTTGAACGTCACCAGGAACAGTGCGGTGGCGATGATGCCGAAGATCACGAAGGTGGCGATCCAGCCCGGCTGCTCGCCACCGAGGGCATCGACCAGGGGGATGGTCAGCACGGTCACCAGCAGGATGCCTGCCGTCGCCGCGAACATCCGGGTCACGTTCAGCTTGGACCGTTCCTGGAAGTCCCGGGTCATCCGGGTGTTCAGCGTGCCGTAGGGAATCACCACACCGGTGAACAGCAGCACCAGCACGTTGTAGGTCACCGCGATATAGACCAGCGTCCACCCGGGCGAGACGTCCGGCACGGTGAAGATCAGGACCAGGCCGATCGCGAACGGGATCGCGAGCCGCAGGATCCATGGCCGCGCCCGGCCGAACCGGGATTTCGTGTGGTCCACCACGGCCCCCATGGCGACGTCGGAGACGCCGTCCAGGATGCGGGAGATGAGCATGATCGTGCCGATCGCTGCCGCGGCGGCGCCGATGATGTCGGTGTAGAAGAACACGATGTAGGTGGACATCGCGCCCCACGCGATATTGGTCGCCAGGTCACCGGCGCCGAAGGAGAGACGCTCCTT
>DXBY01000049.1 GCA_019116305.1 Candidatus Ruania gallistercoris
CCAACGGGAGCCCGAGCCCGGCCGCGGCAGCCAGACCCGCATCCGGCAGATCCACCAGCGCACACCAGGACTCCTCCCCCATCGCAGCCCCGGCCAGCGCCAGCAGCACCGACATCCCTCCGCCGACCTGCACCGTGCTCCCCCGCCGCAGCCCGCCCTCGGGAAACAGTTCGGACAGTGCCGGCGGTACCGGCAGCATCAGCTCCGGATCGATCGCCTCCATCAGCTCGCCCCGGCCCGAGGGTGCCCTCTCGTCCGCCGCTGTGGGATAGAGGTCGACCGCAGGACGCGCAGCCGCCGTCGCGCCCCTGATCCGAGTGCGCACCCCGGTGCTCGCCTCCGCCTGCGCCAAGGCTCGCCGGGCGGTCTCCCACCGCGTGGTCGTCACCATGCCTCCTCCTTCCGGCGAACCGATGTTCGATCTGCGACCACGGTACGAAGAGCCACCGACACTCACGTCGAAATAGAACATCAGTTCTATCAGTGAACGACGGCGAACCCTCCCTGTCAACTCCGCTCACCCGCCGTAGGGTGGGGATGCACGTCCCACTCTCGTGAAGGAGGAGTCATCCATGGATCTCCAGCGCCCACCAGCCCCACACCCCCTCGAGGCACTCCCGCAGACGCCCACGATGTCGCTGACCAGCACCGACATCACCGACGGCGCCCGGCTGGCCACGGCGCATGCCGCAGCCGGGGAAAACATCTCCCCGCAGCTGAGCTGGTCCGGCGCACCGGAGGGCACCCAGGGGTACCTGCTCTCCTGCTTCGACCCGGACGCACCCACCCCGTCCGGGTACTGGCACTGGACCGTGGTGGACCTGGACTCCTCGGTCACCTCCCTGGAGCAGGGCGAGGGGCAGAGCGACCTCACCCTGCCTGGTGCCGGCTTCCACCTGAAGACCGACGGCGGAGAGTTCGGCTACGAAGGGGCTGCCCCTCCTCCGGGGGATGTCGAACACCGGTACGTGTTCACCATCCACGCCTTGGACGTGCCCACCCTCGAGCTAGAGCCCGAGCACACCCCCGCCAAGGCGCACTTCCTCGGCCTGTTCCACACGCTGGCCCGCGGCGTGCTCACCGCCACCTACCAGCTCTGATGCAGTACGGCACCCTGACCTGGGAGCCGGTGCTCGACCACCTCGACCTGGTAGCCGACCCGGTCCAGGAGGCACTGACGGCCTGGGCACGCCACGCACCGGACGCCGTCGAGCAGGTGCTGGTGACCGAGATCGACCCTGACCGGGCCGAGACCGCCGCGATGACCGAGACCTATCAGCTGCCGCTGGCCGACTCGGCGAACTGCGTACTGGTGGCAGGGAGACGGGACGGCAACGAGCGACTGGCGGCCGCCGTCGTCCGTGCCACCACCCGAGCGGACGTGAACGCGAGGATCAAACGGCTCCTGGACGTGCGCAAGGCCTCGTTCCTGCCGATGGAGCGAGCAGTGGCGGAGACCGCGATGGCCTACGGCGGGATCACCCCGATCGGGCTGCCGGAGCAGTACCGACTGCTGCTGGATTCCCGCATCGTCACCGGGACGGCGATCATCGGCAGTGGGATCCGCGGCTCGAAGATCCTGCTGCCCGGCGAGGTGCTCGCAACCCTGCCCGATGCCGAGGTGATCGAGGACCTGGCGATGCCGGCCTGATCCGGACGGTACCCCGCCCGCTGCTCAGGCGAGCCAGCGGTCGCGGTTCGCAGCCACGAACTCCTCGTCCAACAGGCCCGGGAACCGCTGCCGTACGCTGGCGATCAGCTCCGGCTGCCCCGGGGAGAGCCGTTCGGTCTCGGTCAGGCAGCGTGCCGAGCTGAGCAGCCCCTGCTGCCGGAGCACCTCGTTCACCCCGGGCACACAACCGGCGAAGTCGTTCAGCACGTCGAAGACGGCGGCGTTCACCTCGACCAGGTCACTGCCGGCGGCGAGCAGGTCCATCGGCACGGTCTGCGCCGTGCCGGCCTGGTCGGCCTGCTCCACCAGGGCCACGGCGGCCCGGGTACCGACCGCCCACTGCCCGAGCAGACCACCACGGGCACGGATCTCCCGGTCGCCGGACCGGGTGGGGGTGACCAGGTCGGCCACGATCGCGTCGTCGTTACCGGTGAGCAGCGCCACCTGGTCCCAGCGCTCGTGCTCGAGCAGCACCTGCACCACATCACCGGTGCGGTATCGGTCGAACGGCGCAGTCTTGACCGCGACCACCGAGTCCAGGTCGAACAGCGAGCGCCAGAAGTCCCGGCTCAGGTACTTCCCGCCCACGCTCTCCTGCAGGTAGAAGCCGATGGTCGGAAGCACCTCACCGACCGCCCGGGCACGGTCGAGCAAGGCGTCCTCGCTGCGGTCGGACATCGCCCACGGGCTGAGCAGCGCAGCGTGATAACCCAGCTCCCGGGCGACCTCCGCCTCGGCGACGGCCTGGGCGGTGTCGCCCACCAGGCCGGCGACCAAAATCGGGTCGGTGCCGGCGTGGCCACGCTGGTCCGCGGTCAGCTGCCAGACGTGGGCGAGCTGATCCTGATCGTCGTGCAACTCGAACTGGGTGGTGTGCACCCCGACGGCCAGACCGTGGGCGCCGGCATCCAGGTAGTACCGGGTCAGCGCGCGCTGCGCGGCCTCGTCGATGCGCCCGTCGGCGTCGAGCGCCAGCGGGTGCGCCGGGATGACCACTCCGGCGGCCAGCCGGGCGTGCAGGTCCGCGATCGTCATCAGAACTTCCCCTCTCGCTGCTGGAACTTGGTGGCCTTGCCGAGCTGGCGGCCACCGTCGGCGACCCAGCGGCCGACCCAGCGGACCAGGGAGCGCAGCTGCACCGTCGGGTAGCCGAACAGGTCGTGGCAGGCACCGGCGTCGGAGAGCAGCGCATCGGGCGCCTCCTCGCCGGTGAAGGTGGGTTCGATGCCCATCTCGGCGCCGAGCAGGGTGGCGATCCGGCGCACTGAGACGGTCTCCGGGCCGGTGGCGTTCAGGATCGTCGGCGGAACCCCGGCGGCGCCGATCGAGCGCAACGCCCAGGAGTTGATGTCGCCCTGCCAGGCCACGTTGACCGCCGGCATGGTCACGTCCACCGGGTCTCCGGCCGCCATCGTGGCAGCGATATCGGCCACCACGCCGTAACGCAGCTCGCAGGCGTAGTTCAGCCGGTAGATGGTGGTGGGAGTGTCCCAGCGGTGTGCGGCATTGGTGAACAGCCGCTCCCGCGCCAGCGCGGACTGGGCGTACTCCCCCACCGGTGCGGGCGTGTCGGCCTCCACCGACCCGCCGCCGACCACCGGGGTGAGCGGGTAGACGTTCCCGGTGGAGTAGACCATCGTCGGCACACCGCGGTACCGGTCGGCCACCAGCACCGGGATGGCGGCGTTCGACCACCAGGTCTGATGCTCCGCGGCCGAGGTGCCGAACTTCATCGCCGCCAGGTAGAACACCGCGGCCGCATCCGGCAGGTCGGGGTAGGACTCGCTGATGGCGAGGTCGGCGCGATGGACGTGTACCCCGGCTGCCTCCAGCTGGTCAGCACCGGCCGGGTCGGAGAACCGGGACACGGCGATGACGCGGGCCGAGGATCCGACCGCGTCGAGTGCGCGGCGGGCCATCGTGGCCATACTCGGGCCGATCTTTCCGCCGGCGCCGAGCAGCACGATGTCACCGCCAAGGGCGGCCAGCGCCTCGCCGACGCCGTCTCCCGGACGGGACAGCAGCTCCTCCAGGGTCGTCTCGTCAGTGGGCATCTCGATCACGGTCACAGCAGGTTCCTCAGGTAGTTGATGGCGAGCAGGGCTAGGAAGAGCACCCCGGCGATGGCGAGCACGAACTGTGCCGTCGGGAGCTTCAGCTGCCCGCGTTCGGGCACGCGGCCGAGCCAGACGAGCAGCACACCGATCAGCGGGACGACGAAGATGGTCACCGCTTGGGCGGTGATGATCAGCTGCACCGGCAGGCCGCCGAAGATCGCGGCCACCACTCCGCCGAGAATGATTACGGCGCTGATGCAGACCTTGACCTTGTTCGAGGACAGACCGCCTTCCTCGATGTTCAGGGCGCCGGCGAGCATGCTCCCGCCGATCGTGGAGTTACCGATCAGGGAGGAGAAGGCCGCCGCCCACAGTCCCAGTGCGAACAGCGTGGAGGCCCAGCTGCCGATCGCCGGCTCGAGGATAGTGGCCATGTCCGCCGGCGACTGCACACTGGCGCCGCGCGGGTTCAGCACGGCGGCAGCGGCGACCATGATGACGAAGGACAGGCCGCCCAGGATCAACGTTCCGGCAACTGCGTCCTTGCGTGCGGTGCGGTATTCGGCTGCGGTCCAGCCCTTCTCTCGGACCAGCTGGATCTGGTACAGGGCGCCGACTACGGAAAAGGTGGTGGCGGCCGCGCCGACCACGAGTGCGGCCGAGCCGGAGGGGAAGCGCGGCACCAGTCCCGCCAGGACCTGGCCGACGTCCGGCCTGGCCACCACCATGGTGATCAGGAAGATCACCACCAGCACGAGGATGATCACCACCATCACCCGCTCCAGCTGGCGGTAGAACGAGGGCAGCCACACGAACCCGAGAGCGACCAGGGTGAAGAGTGCGGCGAACAGGGTGGAATCCCCACCGAAGAGCACCGACATCGCTGCACCGGTGCCCGCCGAGTTCCCAGCCTGGAAACTGGCAGTGACTGCGAACGCGCCCAGACCCACCAGGACACCGGCCACTCGGGTGAACCGCTGGGAGATGGTCCCGATCGGGCCGGAATCGGTACTGAGCCCGATCCGCACGCACAGGTCGACGAAGCAGAGCATCAGCACAGTAGCGATCACCGGCACCCAGACCAGGTCGTAGGCGAAGTCTGCGCCCATCGAGCTGGCAGTGGTGATGCTCCCCGGCCCGAACACCAGCGCCGCGGTGATGAAGGCCGGTCCGAGCTTGGCGAACCCGCGCCGCGTCGGCGAAGAGGTCTCAGTCATGAGAAAGCCTTTTCTTAGGGGGATTTCGATGACCGTAGGAGATGGCGGGTGTCGGCGTCAAGCGGTCGGTGGCAGCACTGGGGTGCTCTACTCTCTACAGACATGGCAGTGAACCTGCGGGATGTTGCCCGGCGGGCGGGAGTCTCGGTGCCGACCGCCTCTCGGGTGCTCTCCGGCAGCGACTACCCGGTCGCCGAGGATCTGCGCGCCCAGGTGGTCGAGGCCGCGCGAGCCCTCGACTACGTTCCGAACGCGCAGGCCCAGGCGCTGCTCAGCGGCCAGCCGCGTACTGTCGGCGTCCTCGTCGGGACTGTGGACGACCCGTACTTCTCCGAGATCGTGAACGGAGTGCAGGACGTCGCCACCGCCGGGCACCTGCTGGTCACCATCTGCAACACCGACCGGGACGTCGATCGCGAGCTGGAGTACTTCCGGCTGCTGCAAGCCCACCGCACCGGGTATGTGATCATCGCCGGTTCCGGACTGGTGGACGAGGCCTACATCGCCGGGATGGGTGCGCGGATCCGCTCCTTCACCGCCAGCGGTGGGCGGGTGGTGGCGATCGGGCAGCCGCAGGTCCTGGTGGACCGGGTGGTGACCGATAATGCCGGTGGCGCGCGGGCGCTCGGTGAGCACCTACTGCACCTCGGTCACCGGCAGATCGGGGTGCTGGTGGGGGTGGCGAACGTCGGGTCCACGATCGAACGGCTGGACGGGTTGCGCACGGCGGTGGCCTCGGCCGGCGGGGTGCTGCACCTGCGGCACGGGGAACCCACCCGGGACTCGGGCTACGACGGAGCCGGGGAGCTGCTCGCCGCACGGCCGGAGATCACCGCCCTGGTGGGCACTGCGGACCAGATGGCGATCGGTGCGCTGTCCTGGTTGCGCGAGCACGGTCGCCGGGTACCCGAGGAAGTCTCGGTGGCCGGGTTCAACGACATCTCCCTCTCCCGGGATCTGCAGCTCACCTCGGTCCGGCTACCGCTGCGGCAGATGGGGGCGGCCGCCCTGGAGCTGGCGCTGGCCCCGGCACCCGACCAGGAGCTGATCGAGACCACGCTGCCCACCGAGCTGGTGGTGCGCGCGACTACTGCGCGCGCGACCAGCTGAGCGAGCTGTCAGCGCGGGATGTTGCGCAGGTTCGACCGGGCCAGCTGCAGCATCCGGCCCACTCCGCCGTCCAGAACGGTGCGGGTGGCGGCCAGGGCGAAGCCCTTGACCTGTTCCCCGGTGATCGTCGGCGGCAGGGACAGGGCGTCGGGGTCAGTGCGGACGTCCACCAGCGACGGGCCGCTATGGGCCAGGGCCGTGCTGAGCGCCTCGCGCACCTCCTCCGGCTCGGTCACCGTGCTGGCCTCGATACCGCAGGCGCGAGCGATCGCGGCGAAGTCGGCGGCGTGGTCGGTGCCGAAGTAGGGGTAACCGGCGACCATCTGCTCCAACCGGATCATGCCCAGGGACCCGTTGTTGAACACCACCACGGTCAACGGAAGGGCCTGCTCGGCCGCGGTGAGCAGCTCGCCCAGCAGCATCGCCAGCCCGCCGTCGCCGGAGAGGGAGACCACCTGGCGGTCGGGGTACGCCTTCTGAGCCCCGATGGCATGCGGGAGGGCATTCGCCATCGTGCCGTGCCGGAACGAGCCGATCACCCGGCGGCGACCGTTCGGGGTGAGGTAGCGCGCCGCCCACACGTTGCACATCCCGGTGTCCACAGTGAAGATCGCGTCCTCGGCAGCCACCTCATCAAGCACATCGGCCACATATTCGGGGTGGATCGGGCGCAGGTGCGCGACGTCCTTGGTGTAGGCCTCCACCACCTTGGTCAGGGCCCGTTCGTGCCGGCGGAGCATATCGTCGAGGAACTTGCGACGCTGCTTCTCGGTCACGGCGTCCATGACTGCGGTGAGCGTCAGGCCGACGTCGCCACAGATGCCCAGCTCCAGCGGGGTGCGCCGGCCGAGAACCTCCGCGGCGGAATCCACCTGGACCGTGCGCCGCTGCGGCAGGAACTCCGGGTAGGGGAAGTCGGTGCCGAGCAGCAGCACCAGGTCCGCCTCGTGCAGCGCGTCGTGGCAGGCACCGTAGCCGAGCAGACCGCTCATCCCCACATCGAAGGGGTTGTCGTGCTGGATCCACTCCTTACCGCCGAGGGAGTGCCCGATCGGCGCCTTCACCTTCTCCGCGAAGGCCAGCACCTCCTCCCGGCTGCCGGCCACACCGGCACCAGCGAAGATCGCCACCTTCTCCGCCCCGTTCACCAGATCGGCAAGCTCGGCCACCCGCTCCGGATCCGGCGTCACCCGCGCCGGCGGGATCGGGACGCAGCTTTCCACCCGGCCCGCGGCGTCGCGCGCGCTCACGTCCCCCGGGAGCACCAGCACCGACACGCCCTGCTTACCCACCGCCGTCTGCATGGCGATCCGCAGTGCGCGCGGGAGCTGTTCCACACCGTTGATCAGCTCGCACCAGTGGCTGCACTCGACGAACAATCGCTCGGGATGGGTCTCCTGGAAGTAGGTGGATCCGATCTGCGCCGAGGGGATGTGCGAGGCGATCGCCAGCACCGGTGCCCCGGTGCGGTGCGCGTCGTACAGGCCCTGGATCAGGTGCGTGTTGCCCGGGCCGCAGCTTCCGGCGCAGACAGCGAGCTCACCGGTGAGCTGGGCCTCGGCTGCGGCGGCGAGCGCAGCGGACTCCTCGTTGTGACAGTGCACCCACTCCATGTCCTCATGGGTGCGGATCGCCTCGGTGATCGGGTTCAGGCTGTCCCCCACCAACCCGTAGATGCGGCGGACACCTGCGGCGTGCAGAGTATCGATCAGTTGTTCAGCGGCGGTGGGCACGGCACTTCCTCTCTGATGGACTCCCGAACAGACAGTCCACCATCGATCCCAGGCCGCCGCACCTGCCCCAGTGCCAGTGGAACGTGCGTGGCGGGCAGTCGGCGGAGCTTGACGTTGCCCTGTTGTCAAGCGGCCCTCCGGTGCAGGAGGGTACGAAGGTGTAGGACCTGGTGCTGAACGAGGCCGACCGATTCTCAGGAGAACCCGATGTCCGCTGTGGTGTTCAGGAACGTCCGAGTGTTCCCTGGATACGGCGATGTGCTGCTGCCGGTCAAGGACGTCACGGTGACCGGGGGATCCATCACGTCGATCACCGAGCACGACCCGTCGCCGGCCGGCCATGACGAAGCCACGGTGATCGAAGGCCAGGGCCGCACGTTGCTCCCGGGCCTGATCGATGCGCATTGGCACGCGGCGTTCACGTCCGTGACCGCGCAGGTAGCGGTTCTGGCCGACGCCAACTACGTGGCCCTGGTCTCCGGCGAGCAGGCCAGAGCCACCGTGATGCGCGGCTTCACCACGGTCCGGGACTGTGGTGGGCCGGTCTTCGGTCTCAAGCAAGCGATCGACACCGGCGTGATCGAGGGCCCCAGGATCTATCCCGCTGGTGCGATGATCACGCAGACCTCCGGCCACGGCGACTTCCGCTTCCCTACCGAGATCCCGAGCGACCCCTGCCGCGGGCTGTCGCACATCGAACGCGTCGGCGGAGCAGCGATCGCGGACGGTGTGGACGCGGTGCTGAAGGCCAGCCGGGAGCAGTTGATGCTCGGAGCCACCCACCTGAAGTTGATGGCTGGCGGCGGCGTCTCGTCCTCCTATGATCCCCTCGACGTGACCCAGTACACCGAGGCCGAGCTCCGTGCGGGGGTGGAGGCCGCTGAGAACTGGGACACCTACGTGATGGTGCACGCGTACACGCCCCGGTCCATCCAGCAGGCCCTGCGCGCGGGGGTGCGATCGATCGAGCACGGCCAGCTGGTGGACGAGGAGACCGTCGAGCTGATGGCCGAGGCCGGTGCGTGGTGGTGCCTGCAGCCGTTCCTCGACGACGAGGACGCCGTTCCTGTCCCGCCCACGTCCCGGGGCAAGTTCGAGCAGATGGCGAAGGGGACAGACACGGCCTACGAGCTCGCCATCAAGCACGGCGTCAACCTCGCCTGGGGCACCGACACGCTGTTCTCGCCCGAGCTCGCCAGTAAGCAGGGTAAGCAGCTGGCCAAGATGACCCGCTGGTTCTCACCGGCGGAGGTTCTGACGATGGCGACCTCGCGCAACGCCGACCTGCTCCAGCTGTCCGGGGCCCGCAACCCCTACCCGGGGGCTCTGGGCCGCGTGGAGGAGGGCGCGATCGCCGATCTGCTCCTCCTCGACGGTGACCCGCTGGCCACCATCGACCTGCTGGCCGACCCGGCGAACACGCTGAAGGTGATCATGAAGGACGGAGCGGTGATCAAGAACGCACTGTGACCACCGCATGGGACGCTAGCGCAGGTAGGCCAGCTCCGGGTGCGTGGCCACCAGGTCAGCGAGCACATCGGCGGCCACCGCCACACTGTCGGTGAGCGGGTGAGCAGCCAGTGCCCGCAGGGCCGCTTCCCGGCTGCCGGTGCGAGCCGCATCGATCGTGCACCGCTCCACGTACTTCACAGCGCTGACCAGACCCCGTGCGTACTCGGGCAGCGGGTCGACGGCCAGCGGGTGCACCCCCGAGGCGTCCACCCGGCACGGCACCTCGATCACCGCCGCCTCGTCCAGCTCGGCGAGCAGCCCGGCATTGGGGACGTTCAGGATCAGCTCGGCTGCGTCGTCGTGCGCGATGGCGTGCATGATCGCCAGGGCCACCTCGTCATACCCACCGGAGACCAGATCACTCTCGTCCCGTTCAAAGCTGCCGGCCGCCTCCCGGTTGGTGGCCATGTAGGTAGCTTCTCGGTCGGCGCGGGTGCGCTCCCAGAGGTCCTCTGCGCCGGCCGGCGGAAGATCGGCCGCGGCAGTGTAGAAGCCGGCCTGCTGCTGTTCCAGGTACACCCCGCGGGTGGCCTCGGCGGCCGCTTCGGCTGCCTGCGTCTCGCGCTGGAAGTAGTAGTAGTGCAGGTACTCGTTCGGCACTGCGCCGAGGGTCTGGATCCACTCCGGGGTGAACAACCGGCCTTCCTCGAAGGAGGCGATGAGGTCCGGTCGGGCAAGCAGGTCACCGAGCACGTCCTTGCCGTCCACCTGCAACCCACGGAGCCAGCCCAGGTGGTTCAACCCGATGTAGTCCACGTGCACCGGGCTACCACCCAGGCCCACTCCTGCGCTGCTGCCGGCGGGAACCAGACCCTCACCCTCCAGGGTGGTGAGGACCCGGCGGGCCAGCCCCACCGGGGAGTCGCAGATGCCGATCACGCGCTCGCCGAGGATTCCGGTCATCACCTCGGTCACCATCCCCGCCGGGTTGGTGAAGTTGATGACCCAGGCCTGTGGGCACACCGCCCGGATCCGTTCGGCGAGGTCGACCACCACCGGCAGACCGCGCAGTGCGTAGCTGATGCCGCCCACACCGGTGGTCTCCTGCCCGATCAGCTGGTGCCGCAGGGCGATCCGCTCGTCCGCGGCCCGGGCGGCGGTCCCGCCCACCCGGATCGCGGAGAACACGAAGTCCGCGCCGGTCAGCGCCTCGTCGAGCTCGGTGCACACCACCACCTCGGGAGCATCCGGGTGTCCTGCCGCCTGGGCGGCGAGCACCTGCGCGATTCCGCGCACCCGTACCGGGTCGGTGTCGTAGAGGCGCACCTGGGTGACCCGCTCCGGGGAGGTGTCGGCCAGCAGCGCGCGGTAGACCAGCGGCACTCGGAAGCCGCCCCCGCCGAGGATTGTCAGTCGCACAGGGCGATCATGTCACCTTTCCGGGGCCCGGCACGCACCTGACCACCCGTCTGAGGTCTCGCCTGCGGACTGAGGTCGTCGCGGCTTACCTCAGTCCGCCGCAGCTACCTCCGAGCGCCGCAGGCACCCCCGAGCGCCGCAGTCACACGGAGAAGTACTTCGCCTCCGGGTGGTGGAAGACGAGTGCGTCGGTGGACTGCTCCGGGTGCAGCTGCAGCTCCTCGCTCAGGCTCACCCCGATTCGGTCCGGGCGGAGCAGCTCGACGATCTTCGCCCGGTCGGCCAGGTCCGGGCAGGCCGGGTAGCCGAAGGAGTACCGGGCACCGCGGTAGGCCACCTTGAACATCCCCTCCAGGTCGTCCGGATCCTCGGCGGCGAAGCCGAGCTCCTCGCGCACCCGGGCGTGCCAGTACTCGGCGAGTGCCTCGGTCAGCTGCACCGAGAGACCGTGCAGCTCCAGGTACTCCCGGTACCGGTTCTGCGCGAACAGCTCGCCAGTGCGCTCGGCCACCCGCGGGCCGACGGTGACCAGCTGCATACCGATCACGTCCACCTCCCCGGACTCCCGCGGCCGCACGAAGTCGGCCAGGCACAGGTGCCGGTCCCGGCGCTGGCGGGGAAAGGTGAACCGGAGCCGCTCGCTGCCGGGCTCCGCGCCGGAGCCGCCGTCCGGGCCGTCGTGGTGCAGGATCACCACGTCATCGCCGTCGGCCACGGCGGGGAAGTACCCGTACACCACAGAGGGCACGAGCAGATCGTCGGTGGCGATCTGCTCCAACCACTGGCGTAGCCGGGGGCGTCCCTCGGTGGCCACCAGCTCCTCATAGCTCGGTCCGTCGCCGCGGCTGGGTTTGAGCCCCCACTGCCCCATGAACGTGGCCCGTTCGTCCAGGAAGGCCGCATACCCGGCCTGGGCGATCCCCTTCACCACCCGCGTCCCCCAGAACGGCGGGGTGGGCACCGGGTTGTCCGCTGCCACGTCCGACCGTGCCGGCAGCTCTTCCAGCGGGGTCTGCTCGATGGTGACCGTGGCATGCCGGCGTTTCTTCAACGGGGGCAGGCCGACGGCGTCGGGAGCCTCTCCACGGGAAACCCGTACCAGCGGCTCCATCAGGCGCAGGCCTTCGAACGCGTCCCGGGCGTAGCGCACCTGGCCGTCGTAGAGATCGGCCAGGTCGTCCTCGACGTAGACCCGGGTCAGCGCCGCCCCGCCGAGCAGCACCGGGTAGGTGCCGGCCAGGTCGCGGCCATTCAGCTCCTCGAGATTCTCCTTCATCACCACTGTGGACTTCACCAACAGCCCGCTCATCCCGATCACATCGGCCTGGTGGGTCTGAGCCGCTTCGATGAAGGCCGACACCGGCTGCTTGATGCCGAGGTTCACCACGGTGTAGCCGTTGTTGGACAAGATGATGTCCACCAGGTTCTTGCCGATGTCGTGCACGTCCCCGCGTACGGTGCCGAGCACGATCGTGCCCTTGCCGACGTCATCGGCGACCTTCTCCATGTGGGGTTCCAGGTGCGCTACCGCGGTCTTCATCGTCTCCGCGGACTGCAGCACGAAGGGCAGCTGCATCTCCCCGGCGCCGAACCGCTCCCCCACCACCTTCATCCCGGCCAGCAGGTGGTCGTTGACGATGTCCAGCGCCTTCCAGCCTTCGGCCAGGCCGGCGTCCAGGTCCTCGGTGAGCCCCTTCATCTCCCCGTCGATGATCCGGCGGGCGAGCCGTTCGTCCAGCGGCAGACCGGCCAGCTCGGCGGCACGCGCATCCTTCATCGCGGCAGTGTCCACCCCGGAGAACACCTCGAGCAGGTGAGCGAGCGGATCATGGGTCATCCCGCCGTCGGCATCGTATTCGCGCTTGTCCCAGACCAGGTCCAGCGCGGCCTGGCGCTGCTCCTCCGGGATCGAGGCGAGCGGGAGGATCTTCGCGGCGTGCACGATCGCCGAGTCCAGCCCAGCCTGCACGGCCTCGTGCAGGAACACCGAGTTCAGCACCACCCGAGCTGCCGGGTTCAGCCCGAAGGACACGTTCGAGACGCCCAGCGTGGTGTGCACCCCGGGGTAGCGCTGCTTCAGCTCGCGGATCGCCTCGATCGTCTCGATCGCGTCCCGCCGGGTCTCCTCCTGACCGGTGGCGATCGGGAACGTGAGCGCGTCCACGATGATGTCCTGCACGGCCATCCCCCACTGGGTGGTGAGGTCCTCGATCAGCCGGGACGCCACCGCGACCTTGTGCTCGGCGGTACGCGCTTGCCCCTGCTCGTCGATGGTCAGCGCCACCACCGCCGCGCCGTGCTCCTTGACCAGCGGCATCACCCGGGCGTAGCGGGAGGTGGAGCCGTCGCCGTCCTCGAAGTTCACCGAGTTCACCACAGCGCGCCCGCCCACCAGCTCCAGGCCGGCCTGGATCACGTCCGGTTCGGTGGAGTCGATCACCAGCGGCAGAGTGGAGGCGCTGGCCAGGCGGGAGATCACTTCGTGGGCGTCGCGAACCCCGTCCCGGCCGACGTAGTCGATGCACACGTCCAGCAGGTGCGCACCGTCCCGGGTCTGCGCCCGCGCGATCTGGGTGCACTCGTCCCAGTTCTCGGCGAGCATGGCCTCCCGGAACGCCTTGGAGCCGTTGGCGTTGGTGCGCTCCCCGATCGCCAGGAACGCGGCGTCCTGGTCGAAGTCGGTGTGCGAGTACAGGCTGGCCACCCCGTGGGTGGGCTCGGGGGTGCGAGGGGTGATCGGCTTGCCGTGCACGGCCTCCACGACGGCGCGCAGGTGCTCCGGAGTGGTGCCGCAGCAGCCCCCCACCAGCGACAGGCCGAACTCGGACGTGAACTGGGTGTGCGCGGCGGCCAGCTCGGCGGGGGTGAGCGGATACTCGGCACCGTTCTTGCCGAGCACCGGCAGCCCGGCGTTCGGCTGGCAGGTCACCGGGATGCTCGCGTGCTTGGCCAGGTAGCGCAGGTGCTCGCTCATCTCGGTCGGGCCGGTGGCACAGTTCAGCCCGATCGCATCGATGCCCAAGGCCTGCAGCACGGTCAGGGCCGCACCGATCTCCGAACCCATCAGCATGGTGCCGGTGGTCTCCACGGTCACCTGGGCGATGATCGGGATGTCGACGGCGGTGCGTTCCCGGGCGATCTTGGTCGCGTTGATCGCCGCTTTCGTCTGCAGCAGGTCCTGGCTGGTCTCGATCAGGATCGCGTCCGCGCCGCCGCGGATCAGACCCTCCGCCTGGTCGGCGAAGCTGGCTTTCAGGTCGGCGTAGGGCACGTGCCCGAGGCTGGGCAGCTTGGTGCCCGGTCCCATCGCACCGAGCACCCATCGCGGCCGGTCCGGGGAACTGTGCTTGTCCGCGCTCCGCCGCGCGATCGCGGCACCGGCCTCGGCGAGCTCGGCGATGCGCTCGACGATGTCGTAGTCGCCGAGGTTGGAGGCGTTCGCACCGAAGGTGTTCGTCTCCACACAGTCCACACCCACAGCGAAGTAGGCGTCGTGGATGCCCTCGATCACGTCCGGGCGGGTGACGTTGAGGATCTCGTTGCAGCCCTCGAGGTCCTGGAAGTCCGCCAGAGTGAGGTCGGCGGCCTGCAGCATGGTGCCCATCGCACCGTCGGCGACCACCACCCGCTCAGCGAGGGCATCGAACAGGGCGGTGGAACGGTCTGGGCGCATAGGACTGAGTGTAAGGAGAGCGGCACTCCTCCGGGGTGCCATCTCGGATGTGGGACCGTGCCGACGCCGATCGCCTGCCTCACGGGATGTCGACCGGGAGCGGCTCTCGTTCTCCATGGCGGCCCGAGGTCTCGACGCCGGATCGCTGCTGCGCCACTCGCGTGATGCTCAGCGCGGCGATCCGCTCGGCGTTCCCGATCACCTCGATCCGCACGATCCGGTTCTGCCGCAGACCGAAGGCGTAGACAGCCGTGGCGCTGGCGCCGGTGGCGTAGATGGCACCGGGCATACCGTCGATCAACGCCCGGCGCGCCTTGGCGGCGCGGCCAGCGAACGCTCGCGCCACCGCATCCGCTCCGTGCAACGACGGGGCCAGCTCCGGAGCCCCTGCCGCGACGAACGGGGCCGATCCGGCGATCACCTCCTGGTCCGCCCGCAACCGGATCTCCGGGTCGAGCAGCCGCAGCAAGCTGCCGAAATCTCCCTCGCGGGATGCCCTCAGGAAGGCGTCGACGGCCTCGCTTCGGCGGCGGCGTTCGTGCGGCACATCGATGTTGGCCACCCGACGGCGTGCTCGGGAGGCGAGCTGGCGCGCCGCCGCTGAGGACCGCTGCACGATCGGCGCGATCTCATCGAAGGGCACCGAGAACACATCGTGCAAGACGAACGCGAGGCGTTCCAGCGGGGCCAGCTCCTCCACCACGAGCAGTGCCATGCTCACCTCATCGCCGGTGAGCGCCACTACCTCGGGCACCTCAGGTCCCTCGGCCGGCGCCAGTTCCGGCAGGTCGGCGCCCAGTTCTTCGTGTCGACTGACCAGGTGCCGCAGGTGGTCGAGGCAGATTCGCGAGGTGATAGTGGTCAGCCAGGCCTCAAGATTCTCGATACCGCCGGTCTCACTGCGCTGCAGCCGGATCCAGGTCTCCTGCACGGCGTCGTCTGCATCCCAGGTCGAGCCGAGCATCCGCGTCGCCAGGGCGTGCAGGCGCGGACGCTGCATGGCGAAGACCTCAGCGAGCACAGCAGGCCCGCCCGCCTGCCCGCCGGTGACCACCGGTGTCCGTTGAGTCATCATTCGCTCCCGTCTCGGTCGGCCTGTCACATCTGGCGCGGCCCGCTCGTCGTACTGAGTGACACGGGCTCGCGCCGCGTACCGTCAGCGAATCGACAGCGAAGGAACTCTCTCATGACCGACCGACACTCCCCCCTCAGCCCCGCACAGGCGTCCGCGCTACCGACCGCCGTCCGCGGGCGAGTCTGGCTCCCGGGCGATGGCGGCTTCGAGAAGGCGGGCCAGGCGTGGAACCTGGCCATCGACCAGCAGGTCACGGCCGTGGTCGAGGCCGAGGACGCCGCGGATGTGACCAGCCTCGTCCGGTTCGCGGCTGCGGCCGGGCTCTCGATCGCGACCCAGCCGAACGGTCACGGTGCCACCGGACGGGCCGCCGGCAGCATCCTGCTCCGCACCGGCAGGCTCGCCGAGATCGAGATCGACGCCGAGCACCGCAGGGCGCGGATCGGCGCGGGGGTCTCCTCCGGCGCCCTGCAGCGCGCGACCGCCGAGCACGGACTCACCGCCCTGCCGGGCAGCTCCCCGGTGGTCAGCGTCACCGGAGTGGCGCTCGGCGGTGGGCTGAGCTGGTTCGGCCGGGCGTTCGGCTGGGTCGCGGACAGCATCACCGCGTTCGATGTGGTGGACGCCGCGGGGCAGCTGCGGCAGGTGAGCGCAGACCAGGATGCCGACCTGTTCTGGGCGCTGCGCGGTGGGGGCGGCGACTATGCGATCGTCACTGGCCTCGAGCTCACCCTCCAGGAGGCGCCGGCCGTCTTCGGTGGCCGGATCGTCTGGGCGCACGAGCATGCCGCAGCCGTCGCGCACACGTTCGCTGAGGTGACCCGCTCGGCGCCGAACGAGCTCACCCTGTGGCTGGAGCTGATGAACTTTCCGGGGGCGGATCCGATGGTAGCCATCGACGTCACCTTCCTCGGGCCGGAACTAGCCGCCCGAGAACTGCTGGGGGTCCTCGATGCCCTCCCGGCCCCGCTCAGCGACTCCCTCGCGATGATCTCTGTGGCTGAGCTCGGCAGCATCACCGCCGAACCCACCGATCCCAGTCCCGGTATGTCCCGCGCCGCGCTGCTCACCGGATTCGACGAGCAGACCAGCACCGCCCTGCTGGCCGAACCGATCGCCCCGTTGCTGGGCGTCCAGATCCGCCACCTCGGCGGTGCGCTGGGTCAGGACAGCAACAGCCCGCACGGCCCGTTGGTCGAACCGTACGGGGTGTATCTGATCGGTTCGCCGGCGCTGGCCGAGGCCACAGCCATCACCGACCGGCAACAGTCCATCCTCGACGGTCTACCCACCAGCGGGCGCAGACCGGTCACTGTGCTCGCACCGGGCGAGAGCCTCGCCGATGCACTGCCGGCCGACTCGCTGGAGCGCCTGCGCCGGATCAAGCGCGAGCGCGACCCGCAAGGAGTGTTCCGAGCGAACTTCAGCGTGCTGGACTGAGAGCGCCCCGGAAGGGATCACAACTCACGAGGTGGAGACTCCTTCGCTGAGGCCTGTGGCCGCGGGGCGAACGCGGTAGGCGTGGTGAAGGCCGTCAGCCCGCCGCCGTCGCGCACCGGGGCTCGCTGGCCGGCACCGGTGACCGGCAGCCGCACGCCGTCAGTCTCCGGTAGCGAGTACGTGGCGAACCAGCTGGCCAGCCGGCCGGCCAGGTCGCCGCGGCGATCGTCGCAGGAGGGGTCATGGGCGAGGTTGCACCGCTCGCCCGGGTCCTCGGCCAGGTGATAGAGCTCATGCGGACCGTGCGGGTAGCGGTGCACGTACTTCCAGTCCCGGGTCCGGATCATCCGCACCGGCCCGTACTCGTCGTGCACCACCACGTGCTCTCGCTCGCCGCCGGGCGCCCCGCGCAACAGCGATAGGAACGACTCCCCCGGCGCGAGCCGATCGGCCGGGTCCGCGATGCCGCACAGCTCGCGAATGGTCGGGGCCAGGTCGTAGGCGGAGATCAGCTCCTCGCGTACCTGACCGGCGGGCAGGTGCCCGGGCCAGCTGACCAGGAACGGCACGGTGACCGACTCCTCGTACATGTTCTGCGGAAACGTCCCGTTGCCCTTGCCCCAGACACCGTGGTGACCGCAGCTGAACCCGTTGTCACTGGTGACGATCACCACAGTGTTCTCCCGCAGGCCCGTTTCGTCGAGCGTCTGCAGGATCCGCCCCACCCCCGCATCCATCGCACTGACCGCTGCGAAGTAGCCCTCCAACGCCGCCCGTTCGTCCGCCTCTCCCCCGATCGGGTGCCAGTCGACGAGCGGCACCCACGGGTGGCGCGGCTCGGTCGGTACCGACTCGAAGGCGCAGTCGGCGTACAGGTCGGTGAACTCCTGCGGGTGCGAACCAGCCCACGGACTGTGCGGTGCGGTGTAGTGCACGGACAGGTAGAACGGCTCCGGACGGTCCGATTCGCCTGCGATGAACGCCTGTGCCGCATCGGTGAACACCTCGGTGACATACCCGGGGGCCTCCACCGGGCCATCTTCGTCATGCAGGGGCGCTCCGTAGTACGGGCCCCCTCCGCCGTCGTGAGCGAGCCAGCGCACGAAACCCGTCCGGGGGACCTCGTTCGCCCCGAGGTGCCACTTGCCGACCATCCCCAACCGGTACCCGGCATCGGCCAGGTCGTCGGTGAAGGTGGGTTGCCCGGCCAGGAAGTCGATCGCACCCCGGCCCACGCCGGGAGCATCCAGGTAGTCGTGCACGCCGTGGACTGAGGGCATTCGTCCGGTGAACAGGGACGCTCGGGCCGGCGAGCAGACCGGAGAGGCGCAGTAGAAGTGCGTCAGGCGAGTACCGGAGGCAGCGAGCGCGTCCAGGGTGGGGGTGCGGATCTCCTCGTTGCCGGCGCAGCTCATCGCCCACGGGCCTTGGTCGTCGGTGAGCACCAGCACCACGTTCGGCCGGGCAGCATCGCGGCTGGCCATCAGCGCACCTCGCCGTCGGCGATCACCTGCACATCGCCGCTCAGCCCGCGTACCAGCGCAGCAGCCGCTCCACCTCGGCCCCGACCGCCTCACCCGCCGGGGCGAACCACTTGCGGGTGTCCACCAGGTCCGCATCTGCGACGAGCGTCTCGCGCACCGAGCCCGTGAAGATCTGGTTCAGGTGGGTGGAGACGTTGATCTTGGTCATCCCGGCCGCGATCGCCGCTCGCATCCCCTCGTCGCTCACTCCCGAAGAGCCGTGCAACACCAGGGGTGTGTCCACGGCGGCGGCGATCGCGGCGATCAGGTCAGTATCGAGCACCGCCCCGCGGGTGGTCATCGCGTGCGAGGAGCCGACCGCGACAGCGAGCAGGTCCACCCCGGTGGCAGCCACGAACTCGGCAGCCTCCCCCGGATCGGTGCGCACACTCGGATCATGCACGCCGTTCTTCCCGCCGATCTCACCGAGCTCAGCCTCCACGCTCACCCCCCGCGCGTGGGCGTCGGCGACGACGGACGCCGTGGTGGCGATGTTCTCCTCGGCGGGCAGCCGGGAGCCGTCGTACATGATCGAGGTGAAACCTAGGTCGAGTGCCTCGGCCACCAGGCCGGTGTCGTCGGCATGGTCCAGATGCACCACCGTGGGCACACCGGCGGCCCGGGCCACGGCCAGGGTGCCCGCGGCGATCGGCTCGAGGCGGCCGTGATACTTCACCGCGTTCTGGCTGATCTGCAGCACGACCGGCAGGTCCGCCCGTTCGGCGGCGGCCACGAACGTCTCGGCATGCTCGAGATGGATCACGTTGAACGCCCCCAGGCCGCGGCCGCGCTCGCGGGACTGGTGGGCGAGGGTGGTCAGATCAGCTAGCGGCATCGATTTCCTCGGTCTGGATCGTCGGGAGCATCCGGGCGTAGGCCTCCAGGTCCACCTCACCGGCGGTGGGCCGCAGGACGGCGGCACCGGAGAGGGCGACCACCTCACCCAGGTGCGCGGACAGGTCGGCTCCTCGTGCACCGTCGGCCAGGGCCACGGCCAGTGCGGCCACGGCGGCGTCCCCGGCCCCGGTCGGGTTGCCCGTCAGCGTCTCCGCCGGGCGGGCCGCCCAGTGCTCCTCGCCGGTGACCAGCAGCACGCCGTCCGCCCCGCGGGAGACCAGCACGGCCTCTGCCCCCCGGGCGAGCAGCGACCGGGCACCGGTGAGCACGTCTGCGGCACCGGTGGCGGCGAGCAGCTCCTCCTCATTCGGCTTCAGGCAGGCGGGCCCGGCGGCGGCCACCTCGAGCAGACCGGGTCCGGAGGTGTCCGCCACCACGGCCGCACCCAGCTCGACGGCGGAACGCACCAGTGCCGACAGGTCACCGTCGCCTGTGCCCGGCGGGGTCGAGCCGGATACGGCCAGCACATCACCGGCGGCTAGCCGGGCGAGCACGCCGGCCGTCAGGCGCCCCCAGTCGTGGGAGGTGACCTGCGGGCCGCGTTCGTTGAAGATGGTGGCGTCCCTTTCGTCCACCACGTTCACGGTCCGCCGGGTCTGCCCGCTGACCAGCGTCCACGCCTGCTCCACCGGCTCGGACAGGAGCAGGTCCTCCAGCGTCTCCCCTGCGGCGCCGCCGAGGAAGCCGGTCGCACACACCGGCCGGCCCAGGGCAGCGAGCACCCGGGCGACGTTGACTCCCTTGCCACCGGCGGACTCCACCACCTGCTGGACCCGGTGCACCCGCCCGTGCTGCAGCTGCGGCACGGTATAGGTGACGTCGACGGCAGGGTTCGGCGTGAGGGTGACGATCATGGGGAACCTCCGGAGGTCATCGCCAGGGCGGCAGCACCCAGGCAGCCCGCCCATTGTCCCAGCCCGGCGCGCCGCAGCGGCGGCATCGCCGGTTCCGGCAGCCGGGCGGCAAGGGCGGCGCGCAACGGCTGGACCAGGGCGTCCCCAGCCTCGGCCAGGCCGCCCCCGAGGACCACCGGCACTGGTCCGAGCAGACCGGCGCTGGTAGCCAGCACATCGGCAAGGGCCTCGATCGCGGAGTCCAGCACCCGCCGAGCCGCCTCGTCTCCGGCGGCTGCGCGTTGGAACACGGCCCGCGCCCCACCGGAGGTGTCCGAGGAGCCGGTGGCCGCGGCGTAGCGGTGCGCCAGTGCCCCGGCGGCGCAGACGCGTTCCAGCGGCACCCGGCCACCGCCGTCCGGGTCGGGGACCAGGATCTGGCCGATCTCCCCGGCCCAGCCGGTGCCGCGGATCTGCCCGTCGGTGATCAGCGCGGACGCCAGCCCAGTGCCGAGTGGCAGGAAAAACAGGTCCGGCTCGCCGGCACCCCACCGGGACTCGGCGAGCGCGCCGGCGCGGACATCGTGACCGGTCACCACCGGGGCACCGAGGCGGGTCGAGAGCAGGTCGCGCAGCGCAAGCTCACGCCAGCCGAGGTTGGCGGAGTAGACCACCACACCGCGCTGCTCGTCCACGATCCCGGGGCTGACCACACCGATTGCCGCCGTCGGGGTGGCCGCGGCCTCGCCGGCGATCAGGTCGGCGACCGCCTCCGGTTCGTGCGGTGTGGGCAGCTGGCGGGCATCACGGAGCGTGCCGTCGGTGGTGACCCGGCCGATCTTGATGGCGGTACCGCCGATGTCCACACCGAGTACCGGCGGCGCCATCTCAGTCCTCCGCGGTCAGGTGCACCGCACGGGACAGGTGCCGCGGGGTGTCCGGGTTCAGCCCGCGGGTCTCGGCCCGCGCGACCGCCACCCGGTGCAGCAGCGCCAGGTGGGCGAGCGGGTCCAGGTCGCTGGTGACGAGGGTGGCGCCGGTGGCGGCGACGTCCTCGGCGAGCCCGGCCGGAACGGGGCCGAACACCCAGACCACCCGGCCGGGCTGCGCGATGGAGATCGGGCCGTGCCGGTACTCCATCGCCACATAGGACTCGGTCCAGGACTGGGAGGACTCCCGCAGCTTCAGCGCCGCCTCGTGGGCCAGGCCGATGGTCCACCCGGTGCCGAGGAAGGTCAGCTGGTCGGCCTGGATCCAGACATCCTCGAGCGGTTCCTGCAGTGCGGTCCGGGCGTCGGTGACCGCAGCGGTCAGGTCCACGCCCAGGCTGGCGCGCAGCAGCGCGAGGGTGGTGGTGGCGAACCGGGTCTGCACCACGGAGGTCTCGTCCGCTTCGGCCAGCACGATCTCCGCGTCGGCGTGGGTGGCGGCCGGGCCGCCCGCGACCGCGGTGAGCAGCGCGCTCGGCGTGTCTGTGGCCTGCAGCAGCTGCACGATCTCGGTGGTGGTACCGGAGCGGGAGATGGTCACGATCCGGTCGTAGCGGCGACCGGCCGGGAACTCCGAGGCGGTGAACGCATCGGTCTCCCCCTGCCCGGCTCCCTCCCGGAGTGCGGCGTAGGCCTGCGCCATGAACCAGGAGGTGCCGCAACCCACCACGGCGACGCGTTCGCCGTCGACCGGCAGACCAGCGGCAGTGGCGAGGATGGTCTCGACTCCGGCCCACAGCTCTGGTTGGCTGAACACCTCACGGCTGGTGGACGACTCGGTCACGGTGTACTCCTTGGTGCGCGGGGACACAGTCCCGGTTTCGGTGCATGATCATGAGCAGTCTAAAGTGCTTCCAATCAGATTCCATCACGATTGGAGCACGACGTGAATCGACACGAGCGGCTCGGCGCGTTGTTGAACCTGATCGTGGACCGGGAGCAGGTGCACGTGGACACCGTGGTCGCCGAGCTCGGCATCTCCCCGGCTACTGTGCGCCGCGACCTGGACACGCTGGCCGACCAGCAGCTGGTGGTGCGCACCCGCGGCGGTGCGGCGGCGCACCCGAGCACCGGGGACCTGCCGCTGCGCTACAAGGCGACCCGCAGTGGAGGCCAGAAGGCTCGGATCGCCGCTGCTGCGGCGGCGATGGTCTCCCCCGGTCAGGTGGTCGGCCTGAACGGGGGCACCACCACGACCGAGGTGGCCCGGGAGCTGGCGGTGAGCGAGCGCCTGCACTCCCGCGAGTCAGCGCACGCAGTGGTGGTAACCAACGCCGTCAACATCGCCGCGGAGCTGGCCGTACGCCCGCACCTGCGGGTCGTGCTCACCGGTGGCGTGGTGCGCCCGCTCAGCTATGAGCTCACCGGACCGCTGGCGGATCTGCTGCTGGACCAGGTGAGCCTGGACGTACTCTTCCTCGGCGTGAACGCCTTCGGCGCCGAGCCGGGTGCGGCCTCGCACGACGAGGGGGAGGCTGCGATCGGTGCGGCACTGGCGGCGCGCGCCCAGCGGGTAGTGGTGGTCGCCGATGCCAGCAAGCTGGGCCGCAGCGCGTTCGCCCGGATCCTCGGCGTCGATCAGGTACATACGCTGATCACCGACGATGCGGCCGACCCGGAGGTGGTCGCGGCACTGCGAGCGGCCGGCGTCGAGGTGGTCCTGGTCTGATCTCACCCGGCGAAGCCTCGACCGGTCCGTGGCCTGGTACCGGCACGTCTTCGAGCTGGCCGAACCTGATCTGATGCCCGCAGACGGCGTGGTCGAGTTCCGGCTCGGACCGATCTGGCTCCAGCTCGCAGAGGGTCCGAGCTCTAGTCCCGCGGGCCCTCCGCGAGTACGGCCAGCACCCGCTGCACCGACGAGCCCAACCCCCACCGTGCGGTGAGCTCATCGAGCGCCTCGGCATCGGCCGGGAGCGGTCCGGCCGTCCCGGGCAGGCGCAGGTCCAGATCGCCCAGGTCGAGACCCCGGGCCACGGCAACCACCTGCACGGCGGCGTCGAGGTAGTCCCCGGCCGCGTTCAGCTTGCCGCGCAGCCCAGCCGCCAGCGGGGTGGCCGGGTCCGCGGCGGCGGCCCGGATCCCAGCGAGGTCGCCATAGGAGGCGAGCAGCGAGGCGGCGGTCTTGTCCCCCACCCCGGCCACACCGGGTAGCCCGTCCGAGGCATCCCCGCGCAAGGTGGCGAAGTCGGCATACTGATCGGCGCGCACGTGGTACTTCTCGCTCACGACGGCGTCGGTCACCACGTCGTGCTTGCTCACCCCGCGTGCGGTGTACAGCACCCGGACCGGCCCGCCCGCCGCGGCGTCGTCGACGAGCTGGAACAGGTCCCGGTCCCCGGTGACCACGTCCACCGCCATCCCGGCGTCGGTGGCGAGGGTGCCGATCACATCGTCCGCCTCGTACCCGTCCGCGCCGATCACCGGGATCCCGATCGCGGCCAGGGTCTGGGCGATCACCGGCACCTGGACCCCGAGCGGGTCCGGTACCTCCTCCACATCCGTGCCGGCCGGTACCTCCTCGACCACCCGGTGCCCCTTGTAGGAGGGGATCAGGTCCACCCGCCACTGCGGGCGCCAGTCGTTGTCCCAGCAGCAGGCCAGGTGGCTGGGCTGGTACTGGGTGACCAGCCGGGTGATGAAGTCCAGCAGTCCGCGCACGGCGTTCACCGGCGTCCCGTCCGGGGCGGTGATCGTGTCCGGGACGCCGAAGTAGGCACGGAAGTACAGGCTTGCGGTATCCAGCAGCAGAAGTCGGCTCACCCTCCAGACCGTAGTCGTCCGGTCAGGAGTGCGCTATGACGCACCCCTGAACGGACGACCTCGGTGGGGTGGTGGAATTGCGGCCGGGAACTGGCCTGAATCCCCTCTAGCGTCGGCGTCATGACCGATCACAGCGCCTTGACGCCGTTCACCATCGATATCCCGCAGACTCAGATCGAGGACCTCCAGGCTCGGCTGGCCGCTGCCCGCTGGCCGGACCAGCTGCCCGACGTCGGCTGGAGCCAGGGCGCGCCGGTGCCCGAGGTGCGTGAGCTCGCCGAGCACTGGCGCACCGGCTATGACTGGCGTCGCCACGAGGCCCGGCTGAATGAGTACCCCCAGTTCGTCACCGAGATCGACGGGCAGCGACTGCACTTCTTCCATGTGCGCTCGCCGGAGCCGGAGGCGCTGCCACTGGTGCTGGTGCACGGTTGGCCCGGCTCGCCGGTGGAGTTCGAGGCACTGATCGGCCCGCTGACCGACCCGCGGGCGCACGGCGCCGATCCTGCCGACGCTTTCCACCTGGTCATCCCGACGCTGCCGGGCTTCGGCTTCTCGGGGCCGACCGGTGCCGCCGGCCAGGCCTCCACCGAACGCTCCGCCGAGCTGATCGCGGCGCTGATGGACCGGTTGGGCTACCCGCGGTACGGCGCCCAGGGCGGGGACGCCGGCTCGTTCATCGCCCCACAGCTGGGTCGGCTGCACCCGGACCGGGTGGCCGGTGTGCACGTCAATGCCCTGATCACCATCCCGCCGTGGGACATCGACAGCGCCGAATTCAGCCCCGCCGACCAGGCGAAGCTGGCCGAGCTGCAGGACTGGAGCAGCAACTCCACCTCCGGGTACGCCGCCATCCAGTCCACCCGGCCGCAGGCCCTCGCCTACGGGCTCACCGACTCACCCGTCGGCCTGCTCGGCTGGATCGCGGACATCTTCCACCTCTTCACCAACCCTGCCCACGACCGCCCCGCCGACGCTCTGGCCGTGGACGCGTTCCTGACCAACCTGAGCCTGATGTACTTCACCGGCACGGTCGGATCGTCGATGCGGCTGTACACCGACGGCGATCAGTGGGGCGCTGCGCTGCCCTCCTCCGGTGTGCCCACCGCATGTGCGGTGTTCCCCGGGGACAGCACGATCCGCGGGATCGCCGAGCAGCAGAACAATCTGGTGCGGTGGACCGAGTTCGACCGCGGCGGGCACTTCGCCGCACTGGAGGCGCCCGACCTGCTGGTAGCCGACCTGCGGGAGTTCTTCGCCTCCCTCAGCTGACGTCGTCCGGCGTGGAGTGCGCTATACCGCACTCCGCACCGGACGACCCTCGCGCCAGTAGTCGACAGTGGCGGCGAGACCGTCCCGGAGCGGCGTGGGCTGGAGGTCGAGCAACTCCTCGGTCACCGTGGAGGTCATGACGAACGGGCCGTCCCACATATAGGCGGTCTCGGCCACCTCCCGCAGCATGCCACCGAAGACGCCGAGCACCCGCAGCACACCTACGGGAACGGTGAGGATCCGCGGCACCCGCATCCCGGCCACCTCGGCAGAGATGCGGACCAGTTCGCGCTGGGTGACCGGCGGCGCCGTCGGGGCGTGCAGCACCCGGTTCCACGCCTGCGGCTGGTCGGCGGCCGCGATCATCGCTGCGGCCAGATCAGGCACGTAGGTGAACGAGTGCGGCTGGTCCAGCCTGCCGATCACCTGCACGCTCTGCCCCGCGAGCAGTCGGGTGACCATCCGCTCCCCCGCCATCGCCGTCCGTACCCGTGGGCCGTAGAAGTCCGAGGCGACCATGCTCACCGTGTCCGCCGCATGCTCGCGGCGCGCGCGCAGCAGCTCGGTGCGCACACCGAGCTTGCCGGTCGTTGCCGCCGACGGCGTTCCTTCCGCCATCGGAGAGTCGACCGGTCCGTAGGAGTACAGGCTCTCCGGGAAAACCACGACAGCGCCGGCCGCGGCGGCGGCATTCATCACAGTCTGCTCGGCGCCGGGGAGCTCGGCACGCCAAGCGGCTGCCCGGTAGCGGCTGCCATGGATGGCGTGGAACACGGCCCGCACGCCTTGTATGGCCCGCTCCAGCTCCGTGGCGTTGTTCACATCGAGCCGAATCCGCTCGATCCGGTCGTGCTCGGGGCCGCTCCCGGAGCGGGTGGCCAGGCGGACCTGGTCGCCGCGTTCGGCGAGCTGGGTGGCGATCGTGGCGCCGACCGGTCCGGCACCGGTGACGAGGTAGGTAGTAGACATGACTTCTCCTGATCGGGTCGTGGTGCGGAGCAGAGAATGAGAGAGCACTGCTCACATCTCGACTATGCGCCCTCGGTAGTGCCCTGTCAAGAGCAGTGCTCACTTTTATATTCCCCGCTCGCTTCGGTGAGGTGCCGTCGGTAAGGTAGTCGCGACGTTGAGGCCGAAAGGAGCACGATGAGTCCCACCCCACGAGAGCTTGCGCGCGAGCGCACCGAGGCGGAGATCCTGCGCCTGGCGTGCGATCAGCTCGCCACCGCCGGACCCGCCGAACTCTCGTTGCGGGCGATCGCACGCGAGCTCGGCATCGTCTCCTCCGCGATCTACCGGTACGTGCGCAACCGCGACGAGCTGCTCACCCTGCTGGTGATCGACAGTTACAACGAGCTCGGTGACGCTGTGGACCAGGCGACCTCCGCCGTCGCCGACGAGGACTACCTGGGCAGGTTCCTGACCCTGGGCCGGGCGGTGCGCACCTGGGCGCTGGCCGAACCGGCGCGGTATGCGCTGCTGTACGGCACGCCGGTGCCCGGGTACGACGCTCCGGGCGATCGCACGACGGCTCCGGGGACGCGGGTGGCATTCGCCCTGGCGAAGATCGCGGACGAGGCGTGGCGCGCCGGCAGGTTGCGCGAGAGTGGCCGGGTGGCGAGCGGAGCCGCGAGCACGCTGGCAGAGGACTTCGCCCGGATCCGGGACGAGCTGGAGCTGGCGCTGCCACCCGACTACGTGCAGCCGACCCTGTTCGTCTGGTCAAGCCTGTTCGGCGCCGTCACCTTCGAGGTGTTCGGTCAGTACGGAACGGACACTCTCTCCGATCCCTCTGCGCTGTTCGAGGCCCACCTGCACCAGCTCGCTGGGGTGCTCGGGCTGACCGACTGAGCCTGCGCGCCGGGCTCTGTCGGCGCGGGTACCCGTGCCGAGCGGTACCCGTGCTCTCAGTGCTTCGGCGGCAGGGCGCGCACCTGCGCGAGCGCGTGGGCGACGAGCTCGGGCAGGTCCTCAGTGTCGGCGTCGACATCGAAAGAGCGCCAGTTCCGCATCCGGCGTCCAGGCATGGCCTCGCCGGCCCGCGGGTCGGCGCGGAGCCACTCCGCGTCCGGGTCTACCCGCACGAGGAGCCCGTCAGCGCCGACGGCAACCGTCATGTGGCCGGCCACCAGGAAAGCCAGGCCGCCGAACATCGACTTCTCCCGGGTGGGCTCATCGGCGAGGAGCGAGCGCACCCGCTCCGCGAGGTCACGATCTACGGGCACAGGCTCATCGTAGGGCGCAGCTACGATTTCGTGCCGAGACCTACCGCGTGGCGTAGAAGGCAACAGGTGCTGCGGCGAAGACGTTGAGCGAGTGGACCCCTCCCTCATCTGGAGTGCGACCGTAGATCGCGGTGCCGCTCAGTCTCGGGACCCAGGCTCAGTCGTGCTACCCTTGTGGCACTACATCCCCCACGCCTCTCAACGATGCGCACTTGGGGGATTTTCTCTATCCAGATCCTGGAGGCGCGGATGCCCCGGCCGCGAGGCGCTCACCGGCCGCCTCGCCCGCGTGGGGCCCTGTCATACGAGAAGTCGCCCATGGAGCTGGGTGCGCTCGTTGACCGCCTGGTCGACCGCGGTCTGGTCGTTCCCGACAGGGACCGAGCTCTCCGGTACCTCCGCCACATCGGCTACTACCGCCTGTCGCCTTACACGATCCCTTTCCAGCGCGGTGGTCCCGATCATCTCCTGCACGACAGGACCTCCTTCGACGACGTCCTGGGTCTCTACGTCTTCGACCGCGCGCTGCGCCTTGTGGTCATGGACGCCCTCGAGCGGGTCGAGGTCGCTGTGCGAGCAGCACTCACAGACCACATGTCCACCACTTACGACGATCCGCACTGGTACATCGACCCCGGGCACTTCAGCGATCGCCGCAAGCACACTCGACTCCTGAGGATCGTCAAGGACAACTGCGACGACCGCCTTCGCGGAACCCCTGACGCCGGTGAGGACTCACTGGTCCACCGTTCCGCCCTCGAGCACTACCTCACCACCTACGGTTCCCCTGAACTCCCGCCGTCCTGGCTCATGGTCGAGACCATCACCGTGGGGCAACTGACCAGTGCATACCGGAACCTCACGCGTCGCGCTGACCGCACTGCCGTCGCCCGTAGTATCGGCCTGACAGCCCCGGTGCTGGAGTCGTGGATGCAGACCTACGTCCGTGTCCGGAACGTCTGCGCACACCACGGTCGACTCTGGAACGTTGGCCTCGGCGTCTACCCCGCGATACCGAACTCACCTACGGTGTCCTGGCTGGAGGCGGAAGAAGCACTGCCAGAACGATCCAGAAGGCGGCTCTACCCCGTCTTGGTCTCGCTCCAGACCGTTCTCGAGACGATCTCACCGCGCAGCAGCTGGGCCCACAGGCTTCATGGTCTAGTCAGCACCAGGCCGGCGATGAACCTTCGCGGCATGGGCATCCCCGACGCTTGGACAAACGACCCGTTCTGGCGTCGTCATCTCGACTGAACCTGCTACGAACTGCCATGGGTCACCTCGTCGCGTAGAACGCCACCGCCGAGCTCGCCGCGACATTCAGTGAGTCGACCCCACCCATCATCGGGATGGTCACTCGCCGGTCCAGCGCGCGCTCGGTGGTCGCCATCAGCCCGTGGCCCTCACTGCCCAGGATCAGCGCCAGGTGCTCGTGGTCCTGCGCCACCAGGTCATCGAGGGTGATCGCGCCCTCCCCCAGCGTCATTCCGGCCACCACGTAGCCGTCATCCTTCAGCTGCTGGATGCCTGCGGGCCAGTTCTCGATCCGGGTCCAGGGCACCTGGAAGACGGTGCCCATGGACACCCGCACACTGCGCCGGTAGAGCGGGTCGGCACAGGTCGGGGTGACCAGGACCGCGTCGACGCCCATCGCCGCGGCGGAGCGGAAGCACGCACCGACGTTGGTGTGGTCGACCAGGCCCTCCAGGATCGCGACCCGGGAGCGACCGGTGCCGGGCAGCAGGTCCGCCACCTCCGGCAGCACCGGGCGGTGCATCGCCGCGAGCGCCCCGCGGTGCAGGTGGAAGCCGGTGATCGTGCGCAGCACGTCCTCCTCCGCCAGGTACACCGGGATCTCGCCGTGCTCGCCCGCACCCACCTGCTGCAGCAGGTCCTCCAGGTCCGGCAGCCACTTCGGTGCCATCAGGAAGGACCGGGGCCGGTGCCCCGCGGCCACCGCGCGGCGGATCACCGTGGAGCTCTCCGCCATGAACAAGCCGCGCTCGACCTCCAGGGTGCGGCGCAGCGCGACATCGGTCATCCGGGTGTAGTCGGACAGCTCGGCGGCGTCCGGGGAGTCCAGGGTCAGGATCGGCACCCGGTGAGGCTACCGGGTGATCAGCCACCGCCGGGTCGGCCGGTGCCCGGCAGCCCGGTCGGCAGCGGCGAACTCGATCGCGTTCTGATAGTGCTGGACCACCTGGGAGTTCACCGCAGCCCAGGTGCGCCCGGCAGTCGCCTCCCGGGCCCGCATCCCCATCGCGGTACGGCTGAACGCGTCGGCAGCGAGCGTCCGCACGTGGGAGCGCAACGCGCTCAGGTCCCCCGGGGCGTACAGGTAGCCGGTGGCACCATGGTCCACCAGGTCGATCGGCCCGCCCCGGGCCGGGGCCACCACCGGGACCCCGCTGGCGTGCGCCTCCTGGATCGTCTGGGCGAAGGTGTCCATCTCCCCGGTGTGCACGAACACGTCCAGGCTGGCCATCGTGCGGGCCAGGTCCGCCCCACCCAGGTGGCCGGTGAAGTGGGCACCGGGCAACCGCCGCGCGAGCCGGGACCGCTGCGGCCCGTCCCCGACGATCACCACCCGTACCCCGGGCAGGCCGGCGAGCACAGCCAGGTCCTCCACCTGTTTCTCCCGGGCCAACCGGCCCACGTAGCCGACCAGCACCTCCCCGCGGGGACCGAGCTCGGCGTGCAGTGCCTCGCTGCGGTGGGTCGGGGAGAACCGGTCCCGGTCCACCCCGTGCGGCCAGACCGCCACCCGGTGCACCCCGCGGTCCACCAGCTGCCCGCACGCGTAGCTCGACGGCGCCAGGGACAGCGTGGCGCTCTTGTGGATGTCCTCGATCCGCCGCCACAGCAACGGTTCGATCTGGCGCACCTTGTACCGCTTGGCATAGGTGGGCACCTCGGTCTGGTAGACCGCCACCGAGGGCAGTCCGAGCGCGTGCGCGGCCCCGATCGCCTGCCAGCCGAGCATGAACGGTGCCGCCAGGTGCAGCACATCCGGAGCGAAGCAGCGCAGATGCTCCTCCAGAGTGCGCACCCGCGGGCTGGACACCCGCATCTCGGAGTACCCGGGCAGGGACACCGCCCGGTACCGGCGCACGTCGGCACCGGCATAGTGGGTGACCGCATCCTGACCACGGCCGGGTGCCGGAGCAAGGACGAGGACGTCGTCACCACGCTCGTGGAGGTGCTCCAGCAGCCGGAGCAGGGTGACGGTGACCCCATTCGCCTGCGGGAGGAAGGATTCTGCGACTACCGCGATGCGCACTCTCACATCGTGGCAGAACCGCCCGCGAAAGCGGGTCAGCCGGAAGGCTGATGTTTCCGATTCCGATCTCCCCCGAACGTAGCCCCTCCCCCAGGGTCGCGAAGGCGCAGGTCAGTCCACCGGGGCTGCGGCCGCTGCGAACTGCGACTGGTACAGCTTCGCGTACGCACCGCCGGCGGCAAGCAGCTGCTCGTGGCTGCCCTGTTCGACGATGTCCCCCTGCTCCATCACCAAGATGATGTCGGCATCGCGGATCGTGGACAGCCGGTGCGCGATCACGAAGCTGGTACGGCCCACCCGCAGGGCGTTCATCGCCTCCTGCACGAGCACCTCGGTGCGGGTGTCCACCGAGCTGGTCGCCTCATCCAGGATGAGGATCGGCGGGTCGGCGAGGAACGCCCGGGCGATGGTGAGCAGCTGCTTCTCCCCCGCGCTGACCGCAGTGCCGTTGGTGCCCTCGTCGTCCAGCACAGTGTCGTACCCCTCGGGCAGTGTGCGCACGAACGGGTCCACATGGGTGGCCTCCGCGGCCTGCAGCAACCGTTCAGCGGGCACCTGCTGGTGCGCGCCGTAGCTGATGTTCTCCGCCACCGTGCCGCCGAAGAGCCAGGTGTCCTGCAGCACCATCCCAATCTTGCTGCGCACCTCGGCCCGAGTCAGGTCGCGCGTGTCCACGCCGTCGATGGTGATCCGGCCCTCGAGCACGTCGTAGAACCGCATGATCAGGTTCACCAACGTGGTCTTACCCGCACCGGTGGGACCCACGATCGCGACCGTCTGGCCGGGTTCGGCCACGAACGACAGGTCCTCGATCAGCGGCTTGTCCGGGGTGTAGGAGAACTTCACGTGCTCGAAGGCAACCCGGCCGGCCACCTCCCCGAGACGGGCCGGCGTGACCGGATCACCGGACTCCTCCTCGGCGTCCAGCATCTCGAACACCCGCTCGGCCGAGGCCGCCCCGGACTGAACCATGTTCATCAACGACGCGATCTGGGTGATCGGCTGGGAGAACTGGCGGGAGTACTGCACGAACGCCTGCACATCGCCCAGGCTCATCGTGCCGGAGGTGATCCGGACCGCACCGAGCACGGCGATGGCCACGTAGCCGATGTTCGACACCCAGCCCATCACCGGCTGGATCGTGCCGGTGATGAACTGCGCCTTGAACGAGGCGGCGAACAGCTGCTCGTTCTCCTCCCGGAAGGTGGTCACCGCCCGCTCCTGGTGACCGAACACAGTCACCAGGTCGTGCCCGGTGTACATCTCCTCCACGTGCGCGTTCACCGTTCCGGTGCGCTTCCACTGCTCCACGAACTGCGGTTGGGAACGTTTCGCGATCTGGGAGACCACGACGGCGGAGACCGGGATGGTCACCACCGCCACCAGGGCGAGCTGCCAGGAGATCCACAGCATCATGCCGAGCACGCCGAGCACGGTCAGGACCGAGGTGATCAGCTGGGACAGGATCTGCTGCACGCTCTGGGCGATGTTGTCGATGTCGTTGGTCACCCGGGAGAGCACCTCACCGCGCGCCTGGCGGTCGAAGTAGCGCAGCGGCAGCCGGGACAGCTTGGTCTCCACCTGTTCGCGCAGCCGGTACACGGTCTGCTGCACCACCGTGGTGATGATCCGCCCCTGCAGCCAGGTGAACACGAACGCGGCGATGTAGACGGAGAAGACCACGGCCAGGCTCATCGCCAACCGGTCGAAGTCCACCCCCTGCCCGGGCACCACGTTCGGCATCCCGGCGAGGGTGTCGGCGAGGGTACCGCGCCCGGCGGCCCGCAGTGCTTCGATCGTCTCCGCGCGGGTCATCGACGGATCGAGCATCGCCCCGACCACGCCGTCGAAGATCACGTTGGTGGCGTTGCCGAGCAGCTTGGGGCCCACCACCATACCGGCGGTGGCGAGCAGGCCGAAGACCACCGCGGTGATGATCCGGGCACCCTCCACCCGCAGCTCGGTGACCATCCGGCGCAGCGTGCCACCCAGGTCGGAGGGCTTCTCCGCGGGCATCCCCATCCCGCCGGGGCCGTGGCCCTGGGGGCGGCGCTCGGCGGGAGTGGCGTCGGCCTTCTGGTCGGAGTCGTCGGCCCTCTCCCCGGCGGTCGGGTCGTGTGGCTCGGTGCTCATGAGGCCTCCTGCGCGGTGAGCTGGGAGGAGACGATCTCCTGGTAGGTCTGGTTGTCCGCGAGTAGTTCGGTGTGCGTGCCGCGGCCCACCAGCCGGCCGTGCTCGAGCACCAAGATCTGGTCCGCGTCCCGGATGGAGGCGACCCGTTGGGCGACCACGATCACGCTCGCTGCCCGGGTCTGCGGGACCAGCGCCGCCCGGAGCGCGGCATCGGTCGCGTAGTCCAGTGCGGAGAAGGAGTCGTCGAACAGGTACACGGCGGGGCGCCGCACCAGCGCACGGGCGATCGCGAGGCGCTGGCGCTGACCACCGGAGACGTTGGTGCCGCCCTGGGCGATCGGAGCGTCCAGACCACCCTCCATCGAGGAGACGAAGTTGGCTGCCTGTGCCACACGCAGCGCTGCCCAGAGCTCGTCGTCGGTGGCATCCTGCCGGCCGTAGCGCAGGTTAGAGGCGACCGTACCGGTGAACAGGTACGGCCGCTGCGGTACCAGGCCGATGATCTGGCGCATCAGCACCGGGTCGAAGTCGCGCACGTCCACACCGTCGATGCTGATCGATCCGCCGGTGGCGTCGAACAGCCGCGGCACGAGGGTGATCAGGGTGGACTTACCAGAGCCGGTGGAGCCGATGATCGCCGTGGTCTGCCCGGGTTCGGCGGTGAAGCTCAGCTCCTCCAGCACCGGTTCCTCGGCGCCGGGATACTGGAACGAGACCTCGGTGAACTGCACCCGCCCGCGCAACTCCTCCGGGCGCTGCGGGCGGTCCGGGGGCAGAACGGTCGGTGCGGAGGTGAGGACCTCCATGATCCGTTCGCTGGAGACCGCGGCGCGCGGGGCGAACATGAACATCATCGTGGAGATCATCACCGCGAACATGATGAACATCAGATAGCTGAGGAAGGCGATGATCGAGCCGACGTCGGCGGCCCCTTCCTCGACCCGGTGCCCACCGAACCAGATCACCCCGATCGAGCCGATGTTCACGATCAGCATCACCAGCGGCATCGCGAACGCCATCACCCGGCCGACCTTGACCGAGACCTCCCGCAGGTCGGCATTCTTGCGCTCGAAGCGCACCGCCTCCTCCCGCTCCTTGACGAAGGCGCGGACCACTCGGATACCGGTGATCTGCTCCCGGAGCACCCCGTTGATGGCATCCAGGCGCTTCTGCATCGCCCGGAAGTAGGGCACCATCCGCCAGGCGACGACAGCCATCGTGCCACCGAGCACCGGGACCACCGCCACCAGCAGCAGGGACAGGCCGGGGTCCTGGTTCACCGCCATGATCACGCCGCCGATCAGCATGATCGGCGCCATGATGATCACGGTCAGGCCCATGAACACGAACATCTGGACCTGTTGCACATCGTTGGTGGAACGGGTGATCAGCGAGGGGGTGCCGACCTGCGTCATCTCCTGCGTGGAGAAGGCCATCACCCGGGTGAACAGACCCTCGCGGACGTCCCTGCCGAGGGCCATCGCGGTCCGGGCGCCGAAGTAGATCGCGACCACGTTGGTCAGTGCCTGGACACCACTGATGGCGAGCATCAGGCCCCCGGTGCGCCAGATCAGGTCCACGTCACCGGTGACCACGCCCTCATCGATGATCTGAGCGTTCAGGGTAGGCAGGTACAGCGCGGCGAGGGTCTGGACGAGCTGCAGCACGCAGACGAGCAGGACCTCGGCGCGATACGGCTTGAGGTAGCGCCGGATCAGTTCGAGCACACAGCGAAACTACACCGCTGTCGCTGCCCGACAGCAAGCGGATTATGGCATCAGCACTACTGATTCGCTGACGGCGGAACGCCCTCGTCGTCAGCGGGCCGCTGCCCGGCCGCTGCGGTCGGGTCGAACGGTGCCCCGGAGGTCTCGCCCGCCTGGCTGGCTTCGGCGGTGGCCTCGGAGGCCTGCCCCCGGGCTTCGCGCAGGGCCTCGGCCGGGTCCTGCAGGGACGTCTCCGGAAGCTGCACATCCAGGGCGTCGAGGTGCTCCGGCGCGCCTGCGACCCGGCGGCCGCGGCGGGCCTCACCCTCGCCATCGGTGCCCGAGTCCGGTCCGGTGTCGCCGCCGGCAGGTGTGCCACCGGCAGGTTCGCCGCCGGTCGGCCCTGGCCCGAACGCCGACGTGATCGAGCCGAGCGCCGCTGTGAACTCGGTGGGGATGACCCAGAGCTTGGAGGAGGTGCCGTTGGCGATCTCCGGCAGCATCTGCAGGTACTGGTAGGCGAGCAGCTTCGGGTCCGCATCGCCTCGGTGGATCGCGTCGAAGACCTGCAGGATCGCCCGCGACTCACCCTGCGCCTTGAGGATCGCGGCCTGGGCCTGACCCTCGGCGGTGAGGATCGCGGACTGCTTCTCCCCCTCGGCGGTGAGGATCTGGGACTGCTTGACGCCTTCGGCGGTGAGGATCGCGGCGCGCCGGTCCCGCTCGGCGCGCATCTGCTGCTCCATCGCACCCTGCACGCTGGGTGGCGGGTCGATCGCCTTCAGCTCCACCCGGTTCACCCGGATCCCCCAGCGCCCGGTGGCCTCGTCCAGCACACCACGCAGCTGACCGTTGATCTGGTCCCGGCTGGTCAGGGTCTGCTCCAGGTCCATCGACCCGATGATGTTCCGGATCGTGGTGACGGTGAGCTGCTCGATCGCCTGGATGTAGTCCGCGATCTCGTAGGTGGCGGCCTTCGGGTCGGTCACCTGGTAGTAGACGACGGTGTCGATGCTGACCACCAGGTTGTCGGAGGTGATCACCGGCTGCGGCTGGAACGGCACCACCCGCTCACGCAGATCCACTCCGGCGCGGATCCGGTCGATGAACGGGATGAGGAAGTGCAGCCCGGCGTACATCGTGGACTGGTACCGGCCGAGCCGCTCGATGATCAGCGCACCGGCCTGCGGCACGATCCGGATCGAGCGCGAGATCGCGACGATGACGAACAGCGCGACCAGCGCGATGATGATGAAGCCGATGATCTGTCCGGGACTATCCACGTGCGGTGTCTCCCTCGGGTGGATCGGCGGGCGTTCCGCCGGTGGTCTGAGTCTAGGTGGGGCTGGTGGGCGGGACGGTCAGGGGCCGGAGGGCGCGGGCGGGTAGGGCTGGTCCGGACCGGTGTAGCCGTACGGCCGGCTCGGGTCTGCGACCTCCTTCGGGCCGACGATCGCGGTGGCACCCTCGATCCGCAGCACGGTCACCGTGCTTCCGGTCGGCAGCATCACCCCGGCTTGTTCGATGCGTGCAGTCCACACCTCGCCGTGCAACTTCACCCGACCGGCCCGGTCGGTCACGTCAGAGACGACGGTGGCGCTGCGGCCGATCTGCGCGTCCACCCCGGTCTTCGCGTCCGGGGTGGAGGACTTCAGCTTGGTCAGTGCCCACGGCCGGACCCCGAACAGCAGCAGAACTGCCACCACGGCTGCGACCAGGAGCTGCACCCAGAAGGGGAGGCCGAGCGCTCCGGCAACGGCCGCGGCGACCGCCCCGCCGGCCAGCATCAGGAACAGCAGGTCCACTGTGAGCATCTCGATGACCCCGAGCACCAGCGCGGCGCCCAGCCACCACAACCAGCCCAGATCCATCTCGCTCTCCCTGTCCTCGGTCAGCGCCCTGCGGCCAGGCCGTGACGCTGTGCTGCTGAGTGTAAAGGAGAACTAAAACGGCCGCGAGGATATCCCGGAATCATGCGCATATCGCGCCTCTGCGGTGAGGTCGCCGGCGGCCCGGGCCGACCACCGGTGACCGTAGCGCTGCACGTCCAGGGCCAGTCCGAAGGTGCGGGAGAGGTTATCCGGGGTGAGGGCCTGCTCCAGCGGACCGGCAGAGACCACCTGGCCCTCGCGGAGCAGCATCGCGTCGGTGAACCCGGGCGGGATCTCCTCGACGTGGTGGGTGATCAGCACCAGCACCGGAGAGGCGAGATCACCGGCGAGCTCGCCGAGGGCTCCGACCAGCTCCTCGCGGCCGCCCAGGTCGAGCCCGGCACCGGGTTCGTCCAGGATCAGCACCTCCGGATCGGTCATCAGCGCCCGCGCGATCTGCACCCGCTTGCGCTCCCCTTCGGACAGGCTGCCGAAGTACCGGTCCTCGAAGGCGGAGACACCGAAGGCGGCGAGCAGGTCCCGGGCCCGGGCGGTGTCCAGGTCCTCATAGGACTCCCGCCACCGGCCGGTGACGCCGTAGGAGGCGGTGAGCACCACGTCGAGCACCCGCTCCCCACCGGGGATCCGGTCGGCCAGTGCGGCACTGGCCAGACCCACCATCGGGCGCAGCTCGAACACGTCCACCGCACCGAGTCGTTCACCGATGATCTCCACGGTGCCGCTGGTGGGATGCATCCGAGCCGAGGCCAGCTGCACGAGCGTGGTCTTACCGGCACCGTTGGGCCCCAGCACCACCCACCGTTCGCCCTCGTCGACCGACCAGGACACCTGGTCCAGGATGGTCTTCTTCCCGCGTCGCACCGTGACGTCGTCGAACTGGAGCACATCTCCCATAGCCCTGAGCCTACGGCACTTGCCAGCCGACCAGACCAGCCCCGGAGCGCGCCGTCAGCCGGGCCTGCCGCGCCTGCCGGGCGATCGCGGTGCACCGTGGACGACAACGGACGACGACGGCTGGAGCTGCAGTGGTCACGTCACCCGGCGTAGGTGCTCGATCGTGCCACCGGCCCGCTCGGCGCGATACGTTCAGCCGGTGAGTATCGAGCTGCCGCGGAGCGTGGTCACCTCCCTGTGGCTGGCTGCCCTCTCGCGCGGGTCCGCAGAGCTGTCGCAGGCCGTGGCAGCGATCCAGGGCCAGGATGAACCGCACACCACCAGTGGCGGTGGCACGCTCAGCGATCTGCTCACCCAGCTGAGCACCGAGTACGAGGTGGTGCACGCCGCACTGCCGGTACCCGGTGCCGCCGGGGTGCCCCTCGAGGCTGCAGAAGCGGCGCTGGCCGCTGGGGAGGCTGTCCTGGTCCGGGCCACCGGGCAGACGACGACCACGGTCCCTGAGGTGACCGAGTTCGGGTCCGCGTGGGAGCCGGGCGCGATGGTGACCTGGCAGGTCACGGTGAGCTCCGCCGTCGTGAGCATGCCGGACTCTCTTGGGGAGGCGCGGCGAGATCTGACCGAGGCGCTGGAGCTGGCGATCGACGCCCTCACCCAGATGGATGTGGCTCGCTGGCGGGAGGAGGCCGCTACCGAGATCGGCCAGCTCGCCTCGGCTGACGTACCGCCGAGCATCGCCCGGGTGCTGCCACCGGGTCTGGACACCCGGGCCCGGGACCTGCTGGTGCGGGCCGCCCGGTTGCAGGCCATCGTGGCACTGGCTACCGAGGACGACGGTGCCGCGGTGAACATGTGGCAGGCGGACCAGCGTGCCGCCGCGATGCGCCATGTCGGCAGCACCGCCCGGCGGGCGATGATGGCCGCCACCCTCAGCGCACGTTGACCGGCGCAGTCAGGCGCCGAGCACGTCGGCGTAGACCTCGAGTGTCCGCTCGGCGATCGAGTCCCAGGAGAAGTGTTCCTCGGCGCGGGCGCGCCCCGCGGCGCCCATCGCCGCCGCCCGAGCCGGGTCGCCGGTCAGCTCGGTGAGCGCGGCGGCGAGGTCAGCGACGAACTGGTCCGGGTCCACGGGGGTCCCGGTGCCGTCGCTCACCTGCTCCAACGGCACCAGGAGGCCCGTGACGCCGTCCTCGACCACCTCGGGGATCCCCCCGGTGGCCGAACCGACCACGGCGGTGCCGACCGCCATCGCCTCCAGGTTCACGATGCCGAGCGGTTCGTAGATCGAGGGGCAGACGAACACGGTGGAGGCCGCCAGCAGCGCCGTCACCTGCTCCCTCGGCAGCATCTCGGAGATCCACACCACCCCGGAGCGGCGGGCCTGGAGCTGTTCCACCCCGGCGGTGACCTCCGCAGCCAGCTCGGGGGTGTCCGGGGCACCAGCGCAGAGGATCAGCTGCACCTCCGGCGGCAGGGACTCGGCGGCGGCCAGCAGGTAGGGCAGGCCCTTCTGCCGGGTGATCCGACCGACGAAGATCACCGCGGGGCGCTCCGGGTCGATCCCGTGCGCGGCCGCGACCCGGGCGATCGTCTCCTCGTCCGGACGCTGCCAGGCGTCGAGGTCGATGCCGTTGTGCACCACCACCACCTTCTCCGGGTCGATCTGCGGGTAGGCGCGCAGGATGTCGGCGCGCATCCCGGCGCTGACAGCGATCACCCGGGCAGCCCCCTCGTAGGCGGTGCGCTCGGCCCAGCTGGACAGGGCGTAACCGCCGCCGAGCTGTTCGGCCTTCCAGGGCCGCAGCGGCTCCAGGCTGTGCGCGGAGAGCACGTGCGGGATCTCGTGCAGCAATGCGGCCAGGTGCCCGGCAAGGTTGGCGTACCAGGTGTGCGAGTGCACCAGGTCGGCGCCGGCCACCTCGTCGGCCATCCGTAGGTCGACACCGAAGGTGCGCAACGCCGGGTTCACCGCGGCCAGGTCCTCCGGTTCGGTATACCCGGTGACGTTCGGGGCGCCCGGCCGTGGCCCGTCGAAGCAGCGCACCTGCACCTCGATGTGCCGTGCCAGCACGGCGGACAACTCCGCGACGTGCACGCCGGCGCCGCCGTAGACGTGCGGGGGAAACTCGCGGGTGAGGAGGTCCACGCGCATCTTCTCGCTCCTTCTGGCCGAGGTGTCGACGGTCACAGCGAATCCACACTGCGATACCGATGGTGTGCTCTGCTGACTGACTCTATGGTTCTGAGCATGGCAGCACCACGAGTTCTCGCAATCGTTCTGGCCGGCGGCGAAGGTAAGCGGCTGATGCCGTTGACACAGGACCGGGCGAAACCGGCCGTACCGTTCGGGGGGATCTACCGGTTGGTGGACTTCGCCCTCTCGAACGTGGTGAACTCCGGCTACCTCAAGGTCGTCGTGCTCACCCAGTACAAGTCGCACTCGTTGGACCGGCACGTGGCCAAGACGTGGCGGATGTCCCACCTGCTCGGCAACTACGTGGCCCCTGTGCCGGCCCAGCAACGGGTGGGCAAGAACTGGTTCCTCGGCAGTGCGGATGCGATCTACCAGTCGCTGAACCTGCTGGACGACGAGAAGCCGGACATCGTGGTGGTGGTCGGTGCCGACCACGTCTACCGGATGGACTTCTCCCAGATGGTGTCCGCGCACATCGACTCCGGTGCGGAACTGACGGTGGCCGGGATCCGGCAGCCGAAGTCGCTGGCCGACCAGTTCGGGGTGATCTCAGCCTCGGCGTCCGATCCGCGGCGGATCGCGGAGTTCCTGGAGAAGCCGGCTGACCCGCCCGGGCTGGCCGACTCCCCCGAGGAGGTGCTCGCCTCGATGGGCAACTATGTGATGAACGCCGACGCGATGACCGATGCGGTCACCCGGGACGCTCGGTCGACCACCTCCCGGCACGACATGGGCGGGGACATCGTGCCCTACTTCGTGGACAAGGGTCAGTGCGGGCTGTATGACTTCATCGACAACGACGTACCCGGCTCGACCCCCCGGGACCGAGACTACTGGCGGGACGTGGGGACGCTAGACGCCTACTACGACGCGAACCAGGACCTGATCGCCGTGGAACCGGTGTTCAACCTGTACAACAACGAGTGGCCGCTCTACACCGGCTACACCGGCCTGCCACCGGCGAAGTTCGTGCACGAGAGCGGTGACCGGGTGGGCCATGCGACCGACTCGATCATCTCCCCCGGTGTAGTGGTCTCCGGTGGGGATGTGAGCTCCTCGGTGCTCTCCCCGGATGTGCGAGTGCACTCCTGGTCCCAGGTGACCGGATCGGTGCTGATGGACGGTGTACAGGTGGGCCGGCACGCACGCGTGACCAACGCGATCCTGGACAAGTCGGTGGTGGTGGCCGAGGGGGCCACTGTGGGCGTGGACCGGGAGCTGGATGCTGCCCGAGGCTTCACCGTCACCGCCGACGGCGTGACCGTGGTGCCGAAGAACGGCCGCGTGGACGCGCAGTGAGCGGACCTTCCGACGCGAATGGCACGACGCGGTACCTCGTGGTGCTGGATGTGGACTCCACGTTCATCACCGCTGAGCAGATCGACCTGCTCGCCGGCTATGCCGGCTCCGGTGCCGAGGTGGCAGCGATCACCGAGCGGGCCATGGCCGGTGAGCTGGACTTCGCCGCCTCGCTGCGAGCCCGGGTGGCCACCCTGGCCGGGTTGGACGCAGGCCTGCTGGACGAGGTGCGCGCGCAGATCGAGCTGAGTCCGGGGGCTGCCGACCTGGTGGCCGGTGCCCGGGTTCGGGACTGGCCGGTGGCACTGGTCTCCGGGGGTTTTCACGAGATCGTCGACCCGATCGCTGCCGAGCACGGCATCACCCGGGTGCGGGCGAACCGCTTCGCAGTGGCCGACGGCAGGCTCACCGGTGAGCTCGACGGTCCGATCGTGGACCGGGCGGCGAAGGCGCACTGGTTGCGCACGTTCGCCGCCGAGGACGGCGTGCCGTTGGCGCACACGGTGGCCATCGGCGACGGCGCGAACGACCTGGACATGCTTGCTGCCGCGGGTCTGGGGGTCGCCTTCCACGCCAAACCAGTGGTGGCCGCGCAGGCGGACGTCGCGATCGAGTCCGGTGGGCTGGAGCAGGTGCTGGACCTGGTCGGTGCCTCGGCCTCCGATCCGGCGGGCTGATCGGTAGTGGACGCCCAGACGCGGCACCAACGAAACGCCCACGAACCTATTGACTATCGATAGATAACTATCGACAATCAATAGATGTCACCCGACTACACGCGTCCGTCGCTCGGCCTGGTCATCGTGACCCAGGTGGTCCTCTGCATCCTGTTCCTCGTCGGCCTGGGCGCGATCGCCCTCCTCCCCAGCGTCTCCTCGGGCGTCGCCACGAGCCTTCCCGAGTTTGCGGAGCTTCGTGACCCGCTCCTGGCTGTGGCGGTTGGATTCACGTTCCTCGGTCTCATCGCGCTCGCCATGGTCGCGCTGCTCGTGTACCGCATCTACGCGGGAACCGTGCTGACCCGTACTTCCCTGCTCTGGGTCGACGTCATCGTCGCCACGCTGGCATGCGCCCTCGTGCTGATCGTCACCGGCTCAGTCACCATCAGCAACGGCGAGGCAGGGAGCCCGTTCCTCCTGCTCGTCCAGGCGATGGCGTGCCTCACCCTGACCGCTCTCGCCTGCATCACGTTGGTGCTCCGCTCGCTGCTGCGGAACGCGATCGGGATGCGCGCCGAGCTGGACGAGGTGGTCTGATGGCGATCCAGATCACGATCGACCGGATGCTGGCCGAGCGCGGGATGAGCGTCGGCGACTTCGCGGAGGCGATCGGCATCACCCCGGCGAACGTCGCGGTGCTGAAGAACGGCCGGGCGAAGGCGGTCCGGTTCTCCACCCTGGACGCGATCTGTCGCGTCCTCGACTGCCAGCCCGGCGACGTCCTGCGCTACGAGGAGTAGGAGCTACGGTGGCTGACCTCCTCGAGTCTACCCCTGCCTCGGGCCGACGGCGTAGGCGGCGCTGGTACCCGTGGCTGACCGTCCCGGCGGCCCTGATGGCCACGGTGCTGGCAGTCCTCCCCCATCTTCGGCTGGTCCAGCCGTGGCTGGTGCCGTCGGTGCAGGCCCTGGTGCCGGTGGTGGCCGTGGCCTGCCTGGTGGTCGCTGTGCTGCTGGTGCTGGTGCGGCGCCGGGCGCCGGCGGTGCTGCTCCTCGCTGGCGCCCTGGCCGGGCTGGCGCCGGCACTCGTGCCGTGGCCGATGGCCGCTGACGAGCCGGCATCGTCCACCGGCGGGCAGCTGACCGTGCTCAGCCTGAATGTCCAGTACGGTCGCGCCGACCGCGAGGCAGTGGTGGACGCGGTGGCCACCCGGGACGTGGAGGTACTGGTCCTGCTGGAAGCCGACGAAGCGCTGCTCGAGGACCTGGCAGCCCTCGGCCTGACCGAGGCGCTGCCGTACCGGACCGAGCCGATCAGCTCCGGTGGGGCGGCCGGCAGCGCCATCCTCTCCGCCCACCCGCTGCATCTGGAGGGCCGAATCGCCCTCCCCCAGGTGAGGGCACAGTTCGACCAGCCGGTCGCCGTCGTCCAGCACCCCGACCTCGGACCGGTCCGGGTGGCCGCGATCCACCCGGTCCCGCCGATCGATGCGGTCCAGTCCTGGCAGGCGGCCCTGCGCGGCCTGGACGACTGGCAGAGCGCGCACACGGATATACCTCTGGTGCTGGCCGGGGACTTCAACGCCGGCTACCCACACCCACAGTTCCGCGCGATCGCTGCCGACCTGACCGACACCGCATCGCTGGCCGGACCGCTGCCCCGGCCGACCTGGCCGGTCGGCGCCCGGGTCCCCGCGTTCACCACGATCGACCACGTCCTGGTGCGTGGCCTGGTCCCGGTCGGCTGGGCACAGGTGACCGTGCCGGGCACCGACCACCGGGGCATCGCGGCCACGGTGACCCCGACGGCGGACGCGGCCGGCTGACCGGGCTGCGGAATCCGGGTGACAGCCGGGCCTTTCCCGTGACACGCTCACCCTGGCCCCGGGAGGTGCCGTGCCCCGTCGTCTGGTCCTGACCGCTATGCCCGCGGCAGGTCACGTGAACCCGAGCGCACCGCTGATCGGCGAGCTGGTCGATCGTGGCGTGGACGTGAGGGTCTACGCCACCGAGGAGTTCCGCCCCCTGATCGAACGGCTGGGTGCCGAGTGCCGCACGTACCCGCCAGGGACGATCTCCTCCGGCGTGATCGCCGAGGCCACGAACGCGGGTGGCTCCCCGAAGGTCGCCCAACGGATCTTCGAGTCCGCCCACCTGCTGGTGCCTTTCCTGCAGGCGGAGCTGCAGGATCGCAGCACAGAGGCGATCATGTTCGACTCCAACGCCCTGTGGGGACGGATGGTGGCGACGAGCCTGCGACTGCCCGCCATCTCGATGATGACCACGATGCGGATCTCCCCCGCCGAGCTGCGCGGACTGAGCGCACGCGAGTCGCTACCGCTCCTGAGGCAGACACTCGCCGCCCTGCCGGGACTGCTCCGGGCCACACGGCGCCTCCGCCGAGGGGTCGGTACCGGCCTCGTTCCACCCAGTCCGGTGCTCCCGGCGCAGGGTGATCTGACCCTCTTCCCGTTGCCGGAGTGGATGCAGGCGGACAGCGATCGGGACGATCCCACCTGCCACTACGTCGGCCCGACCTTCGATGCCGGCACGCGTACCGAAGAGCTCGATGGCCCGCTGCGGGAGCTCCTGGGCCGCGACGGGCCACTGGTCGTGGTCTCACTGGGAACGCTGCACAGTGGTGGCGAGGACTTCTTCCGCGCCTGCGTCGAGGCCTTCGCAGAGTTGCCGGCCACTGTGCTGCTGGTGGTGGGGCGGCGCACCGAACCGCCCGCCCCTGACTCACTGCCGGCCAACATCGCCGTGCGCTCCGTCGTCCCTCAGCTCGAGGTCCTGCAGCATGCCGCGGCGTTCGTCACGCACGGTGGGATGAACAGTGTCCTCGAGGCGCTGCACTGTGCTGTACCGATGCTGATCCTGCCGCAGCAGGTCGAGCAGCTGTGCATCGGAGAGGCGATTGCCCGGCAGGATGCAGCGATCGTGCACCGGCACCACTTCCACGGGCGGGAGATCACCGCCGACGAGCTGCGCACGAGCGTCCAGGCACTGCTCGGCCAGAGGCGGTACCGCGCTGGGGCATGGGCCGTGGCGCAGACGCTGCGCGAGGGTGGCGGCGCCGCAGCGGCCGTCGACCAGATCGACGACCTCCTGCGTGACCGGGAGACCCCGGCGTTCTAGCTACGGCAGGTGGCCAGGGCGGTCAGGACCGCGCCGTGTCGCTCCAGCCGGGCCCACGGGCCGCGGTGGCTGAGCAGAGCAGCCGTCGCGGTGGACATCCCGGTGCGCACCCGCAGCGCCGCCTCCTCCTGGGAGGAGGGTCCGGCGAGGTAGTGCGCGACGGCGGAGGTCACCGGTTCGTGCCCGACCACGAGCACATCGGTTACCTCCTCGCTCACCCCGTGCAGCAGGTCCAGCACCTCCTCCAGGTCGGCGCCGTAGAGCAGGTCCAGGTACTGGGTGTCGATCGCCTCGGCGTCGGTGCCGTAGGCGTTGGCGGCCAGCTCCCAGGTCTGCCGGGCGCGGGTGGCGCTCGAGCACAGCACCAGCTGGGGCACGACGGCGCTCTCCTGGAGTCGCTGCCCGATCGCGCGGGCGTCGCCGCGCCCGTCCAGGGTCAGGGTGCGGTCGACGTCGTGGGTGGCGTGGTGCTCGGCCTGGGCGTGCCGGAGCAGCGTCAGGTGTTTCGTCTCATCCTCGAGCTCGGTCATGGCTCTAGAGTCCCATGGCGTGCACGCCGCCGTCGACGTGAACGATCTCCGCCGTGGTGGCCGGCAGCCAGTCCGAGAGCAGCGCGACGATGGTGCGGGCGGTCGGCTCGGAGTCGGTCACGTCCCAGCCCAGGGGCGCGCGGTCTGGCCAGCCACCCTCCATCTCCTCGAACCCGGGGATCGACTTCGCTGCGGTGGTGCGCAGCGGACCGGCGGAGACCAGGTTCACCCGGATCCCCTCCGGGCCCAGGTCCCGGGCCAGGTAGCGGGCGGTGGACTCGAAAGCTGCCTTGGCCACGCCCATCCAGTCATACACCGGCCAGGCGTACTGCGCATCGAAGGTCAGGCCGACCACCGAGGAGCCACGGCCCATCAGCGGCTTGCTGGCCACCGCCAGCGACTTCAGGGAGTAGGCGGACACCTCCAGCGCGGTGGCCACATCCGGCCACTCGCCGGCGAGGAAGTTGCCGCCCATCACGCTCTGCGGGGCGAACCCGATCGAGTGCACCACCCCGTCCAGGTGGTCGACGTGCTCACCGACCCGCTCGGCGAGCGCGCTCAGGTCCTCGGCGTCGGTGACGTCGAGTTGCACCACCGGTGCCGGCTTCGGCAGCCGGCGCGCGATCGCGCCGGTGAGCTTGAGCTGACGGCCGAACGAGGAGAGCACCACCTCAGCCCCCTGCTCCTGCGCCAGCCGGGCGACGGTGAACGCGATGGAGCTCTCCATCAGTACCCCGGTGACGAGGATTTTCTTGCCTTCCAGCAGACCCATCTGTTTCGCCTTCCTCTCGTACTGTGCCAGGTGCGCCTTCAGTGCCCCATGCCCAGTCCGCCGTCGACCGGGAGCACCGCCCCGCTGATGTAGCCGGCCTGCTCCGAGGCCAGGTAGGTGACCGCCTCGGCGACGTCGTCGGCCTGCCCGAACCGGCCCGCCGGGATCGAGGCGAGGTACTGCTGCTGGGTGGCCTCGGGCAGCTCGCCGGTCATCGCGGTCTCGATGAACCCGGGGGCGACCACGTTCGCGGTGATCCCGCGTCCGCCCAGCTCACGGGTGACCGAGCGGGCCATCCCCACCAGTCCGGCCTTCGAAGCCGCGTAGTTCACCTGGCCGGGGGAGCCGTAAAGGCCCACCACCGAGGAGATCAGCACGATCCGCCCGCCGCGGCGGCGGATCATTCCCTTGGTCACCCGGCGCACGCAACGGAACACCCCGGTGAGGTTGACGTCCACCACGTCGGTGAACTCCTCCTCACTCATCCGCATCACCAGGGTGTCCTTGTTGATGCCGGCGTTCGCCACGAGCACGTCAGTGGGCCCCTGGTGGGCCTCGATCGCGGTGAAGGCAGCCTCGATCGAGGCGGTGTCCCGCATGTCCCCCTCCACGCCGTACACCCCGTGCGGGGCCTGGCCGCTGCGGGAGATCCCGGCCACCCGGTAACCCTCGGTCAGCAGGCGCTGGGCGATCGCGGCGCCGATGCCACGGTTCGCCCCGGTCACCACGGCGGTGCGGGGGGCGGGGTCCTCAGTCACGACTGTGCTCCGTTCGTCCTGGCGGTTCGCTGCTCGGACACGCTAGCGCGGATTGCCGGTGCGGCGGGTCATCTGCCACGGCGCGGACACCAGCCGGCCGGCTGCGGGGGGTGTACCCGGCCCACCAGGCGTACCCTGGAGGGGTGCCTGAGGTTCACACGATCACCACGGCCGGGCGCCCGCAGAGCGAGCGGTCCCGGGAGAAGATCAGGCGCTACCTGATCACGATGGGGATCCGCACGGTCTGCTTCGTCGCCGCGATCGTGACCGAGGGCTGGGTACGGTGGGTGTGCGTGGCGCTGGCAGCGATCCTGCCGCTGATCGCGGTGCTGCTGGCGAACGCCGGCGGTGACGTCCGGCGCACCGGTGGTGCCCTGGTGAACGCCTCCGGTCTACCGGCCGCCGAGACACGCCCGAACAGCGACGACGACCCCACAGGAGCGAACCGATGAGTGAGGTGATGTGCAGTGCCAAGGGGTGCCGTGCGGTGGCCCTGTGGGCGTTGCGGTGGAACAACCCCAAACTGCACGACGAGCAGCGCCGCAAGACCTGGCTGGCCTGCGAGGACCACCGGGTGCACCTGGAGAACTTTCTCGCCGCCCGCTCGTTCCTGCGCGAGACGATCAGCGTGAGTGAACTCCCTCGTGACGCATGAGGCACCGGTACGCGTTCCTGCGCAGCACCCGGTGGCTGGGGATCACCGCGCTGGTGCTGGCCGTCAGCATCACCTGTGTGCTGCTCGGCCGCTGGCAGCTGAGCCGGTATGAGACCAAGGCGGACCAAGCCGATCTGGTCACCAGCAACTACGACGCCGCGCCGGTGCCGGCCACCGAGCTGCTGCCCACGCCGGAGTCGCCGCTGGCCCACCAGGACACCTGGCGCAGCGTCCAGCTGACCGGTGAGTACCTGACCCCGTCGCTGCTGCTGCCGCAACGGCCGATCGAGGGCTCGGCGGCCGACCATGTGATCGGCGTGTTCGCCGCCGACACCACCGAGGGCACGTGGCTGCTGGTGGTGGACCGCGGCTGGTATCCCACCGACTCCTTCACCGACCACTCCGCCCAGGCCGCGCTGCCCGAGGGCGAGGTGCAGCTGACCGTGCGGATGCGCGCTGCCGAGGGACCCAGTGCACGCGATCTCGGGCCGGGCCGTCTGCATGCCCTGAATCCACAGCAGGTGCTGGCCGAACAGGCGGCTGTCGGCGACGACGTCCCGGACCCGGCCAGGGCGGAGCTGGTCTCCGGGGCCTACGGCATCCTGGCCGAGGAGCAGCCCAGTACCACCGCAGCGCCTACGCCGCTCCCCCGCCCGTCCACCGACCTGGGCAACCACCTCTCCTACGCGTTCCAGTGGTGGGTCTTCGGCGCCGGTGTCTGGGTGGGCCTCGTGGTACTCGCCCGACGAGAAGCGGACGGGCTCGGTGCCGCGGCACCCTCGGCAGCCGAGGCGGCTCCGGCCGCCGAGTCCGGTCGTCCGGAACCGGCAACGCGCAGCCGCCGGCGGATGAGGTTCGCCGACGATGCCGCCGAGGACGCCCTGATCGACGCCCAGCTCGCCGAGCAGCAGCCAGAGTCCGCCCCCGTGGGTGTGGAGGACGGGCCCGCTCAGGCCAGGGACACCAGCTCCAGGTAGTTCTCGCTCCACAGGTCCTCGTCCCCGTCCGGCAGCAGCAGCACCCGCTCCGGCTGCAGGGCGGCGACCGCTCCCTCGTCGTGGGTGACCAGCACGACGGCGCCGGTGAAGCTGCGCAGGGCGGCGAGGATCTCCTCGCGGCTGGCCGGGTCGAGGTTGTTCGTCGGTTCGTCCAGGAGGAGCACGTTCGCCTGGGAGACCACCAGCAGCGCCAGGGCGAGCCGGGTCTTCTCCCCGCCGGAGAGCACACCGGCCGGCTTGTCCGCATCCTCACCGGAGAACAGGAACGATCCGAGCACGCTGCGCACCTGGGTGTCGGTCAGGTCCGGGGCGGCACTGCGCAGGTTCTCCACCACAGTGCGGCCGGTGTCCAGGGTTTCGTGCTCCTGGGCGTAGTAGCCGATCTTCAACCCGTGCCCGGGCAGGACCTCGCCGGTGTCGCTGGCTTCGATCCCGGCGAGGAGACGCAGCAGGGTGGTCTTGCCGGCACCGTTCAGGCCGAGGACCACCACCTTGCTGCCTCGGTCGATGGCCAGGTCCACATCGGTGAACACCTCCTGCGACCCGTAGGACTTGGACAGTCCCTCGGCACGCAGCGGGGTGCGCCCGCACGGCGCCGGGTCCGGGAACCGCAGCTTGGCGACCTTGTCCGCGGCGCGCACCTCCTCCAGACCGGAGAGCATCCGTTCGGCGCGGCGGATCATGTTCTGTGCGGCGACCGCCTTGGTGGCCTTGGCGCGCATCTTGTCCGCCTGGGCCAGCAGTGCCGAGGCCTTCTTCTCCGCGTTCACCCGCTCCCTCCGACGGCGCCGTTCGTCGCTCTCGCGCTGCTCCAGGTAGGCATCCCACCCGAGGTTGTACACATCCAGCACACCGCGGTTGGCATCGAGGTGAAAGACGGTGTTCACGCACTGCCGGAGCAGGTCGGTGTCGTGGCTGATCACGATGAAGCCGCCGGGGTAGCTGCCGAGGAACTCCCGCAGCCAGGTGATCGAGTCCGCGTCCAGGTGGTTCGTCGGCTCGTCCAGCAGCAGGGTCTCGGCGTCGGAGAACAGGATCCGGGCCAGCTCCACCCGGCGCCGCTGACCTCCGGAGAGGGTGCGCAACGGCTGGCTGAGCACCCGGGTGGGCAGGCCGAGGTTGGAGGTGATTCGGGCCGCTTCACTCTCCGCGGCCCAGCCGCCCTGCGCGCTGAACTCGGCATCCAGGCGGGTGTAGCGATCCATCGCCTTCTCCCGCACCGCCTCGTCCTCGCTGGCCATGTCCGCCTCGGCACGACGGATCCGGCGCACCACCTCGTGCAGGTTGCGGGCGGAGAGCACTCGGTCCCGGGCGAGCTGGTCCAGGTCGCCAGTGCGTGGGTCCTGCGGCAGGTAGCCGACCGTGCCGTTGTTCGTGATCGTGCCGCTGGTCGGCTGGCCCTCGCCGGCCAGGGTGCGGGTCAGCGTAGTCTTTCCGGCGCCGTTGCGCCCCACCAGACCGATCCGCATTCCGGAGTCGATGCGAAAGTTCGCCCCGGCGAGGAGCTGACGGGCCCCGATTCGGAGCTCCACTTCTTGCGCACTGATCACTGGTCGCACTCTACCGGCGGCCCGGTGAGTGACCGCACGGGATTTTCCCGCCGCGCACGTGAAGTTGCTCGCACTGAGATACTCGGCCCATGACGATCAGCTACCGTCCGTGGCAGGAGGGGGACGAGGTCGCGGTGTACGCGGCTCTCGGTGACCCTGATACCCCGCAGTCCGCTCTCGATCGTCCGTTGCTCGGGCCGGCGGCTACCGACCCGTGGCGGCGCTGCCTGGTCGCCGTCGAGGACGGCGCGGTGCTGGGGGCCGGCGCCGTGAGCGAGGCGCGCCTACATCCCACCCGGTTGTGGCTGTACGTGGAGGTCGCCGCCGACCACCGGCGCCGCGGTGTCGGGACCGAGCTGGTGCGGCGGCTACGCCAGGAGGGATCGCCGTCGGGAGTGACCGCCCTGCGCAGCCGGTACACCGGCGATGCCACCGCAGCGGCAGGCTTCGCCGCCTCGTTGGCGATGACCCCGATCCAACAGAGCATGATCGTGCGGATCCGTGCCGGCGCCCTGCCCGAGCCCGTGTTCGGACCGGCAGGTCCGGTGCTGGAGGACCTGGCCACCGGCAGTGTGGAGCTGACCAAGCTGGTCGCCGCCTACTACGACGCGGTACACGCCTCCTGGGACCCCGCCGAGATGACCCTCGGCCGGGCGCAGGATCTGCTGCTGGCACCACAGACCGGTGCGCATGGGGCGGTGGTACTGCGGGACCGGGCCGGAGAGCTGGGCGGAAAGGTGCTCGCCTTCGCCGTCTCCTACCCACCGCCGGCTGCGGAGGATGCGGCACCGGCCGGGGACACCGAGCTGCTGGTCGGTTACGACACCACACTGGCGAACTCGCGGGCGCGCGCAGCAGTGCGCCAGCTGCTGGCGATGACCGCCGCCCGCTACCCGGTGCAGATCGAGGTGGACGAGGTGATGACCCCGGTGGCGGGCGTGGTGGACGCGCTGGTGCGCGAGGAGCAGGCCGAGGTGGTCACCGAGACCACGCTGGTGGCCACGGAGGGGTCGTGACGGGTGCTGGGCCGCGGTGATCCCGCCGACGACTGACTCAGACGTTGAAGCCGAGCGCCCGCAGCTGCTCGCGGCCGTCCTCAGTGATCTTCTCCGGGCCCCACGGCGGCATCCAGACCCAGTTGATCCGCAGGCCGGCAGTGATGCCCTCCAGCGCCTGCGCGGCCTGGTCCTCGATCATGTCCGTGAGCGGGCAGGCGGCCGAGGTGAGCGTCATGTCCACGACAGCCTCGTTGGTCTGGTCGATGGTCACGCCATAGACCAGGCCGAGGTCGACGACGTTGATCCCCAACTCCGGGTCGATCACGTCTCGGAGGGCTTCTTCCACGTCGGCTGCGGTGGGTGCGGCGGTGACGTCGTTGCTGGTGTCAGTCATTGTTGTTCATCCCGTTCTTCTCCTCGGCAGGCGCCGTGGTGAGTGCGTGGGCGAGAGCGTCCCGCAGGGCCATCCAGCCGAGCAGGGCGCACTTGATCCGGGCTGGGTACTGCGCCACACCGGTGAAGGCGGCTGCATCTCCCAGCATCTCATCCTGATCCGCGGACAGCGACCGGCCGCGGTTGTTCATCAACGCCCGGAAGGTCTCCGCGAGCCGGTCGGCCTCGGCCACATCCACCTGGCGGACCAGGTCGGCGAGCACGGAGGCGGACGCCTGGGAGATGGAGCAGCCCACACCTTCCCAGCTGACCTGCGTGATCACCGGGGCTGTGCCGGCGGTGTCCAGGTGCACGCGCAGGCGGATCTCGTCGCCGCAGGTCGGGTTCACCTGGAAGGACTCGGCCGCATGCGGGGCGAGCAGGCCGTAGCCGTGACGTTCCCGGGCGTGGTCGAGGATCACCTGCTGGTAGAGCTGGGTCATCGAATCGTTCATCACGGCCTCCCGAAGAACTCCCGCACCCGGGCGAGATGGTCGGCGAAGAAGTCGAGCTCGTCGGTGGTGGTGTGCACACCGACGGAGGCTCGCGCCGAGGACTGTGCGCCCAGGCGCCGGTGCAACGGCTGAGCACAGTGGTGCCCCACCCGGATGGCGATCCCGGCGGCGTCCAGCAGCTGGCCGACATCGTGCGGGTGCACGCCATCGACCACGAAGGAGACCACCCCGATCCGTCGCTCCGGATCGGTGGGACCGAGCACCCGGACCCCGTCCACTGCACTGATCCGGTCCAGCAGGTGTGCGGTGAGCTCCGCCTCGTGCGCGGCCAGCGCCGGCATGCCCAGCTCGGCCAGGTAGCTGGCCGCCGCACCCAGACCCACGGCCTGGGCGACCATCTGCGTACCGGCTTCGAACCGCGCCGGCGGCGGAGCGTATGTGGTGGAGGTCATCGTGACCACCTCGACCATCGAGCCGCCGGTGAGCACCGGCGGCATCGCCTCGAGCAGCTCCCGCCGCCCGTAGAGTGCGCCGATCCCGGTGGGGCCGAGCATCTTGTGCCCGGAGAACGCAGCGAAGTCCACGTCCAGTGCCCGCACGTCCACCGCCAGGTGCGGCACGCTCTGGCAGGCATCCAGCAGGACCAGCGCTCCGACGGCGTGCGCCGCCTGCACAATCTCACTCACCGGACTGATCGCACCGGTCACGTTCGAGACGTGGGTGATCGCGACCAGCGCCGTGCGCTCGGTGATCACCTCGAGGCTGGTGGGGTCGATCCGACCCTCGTCGGTGACCGTCAGGTACCGCAGGGAGGCACCGGTACGGGCGCACAGCTCCTGCCAGGGCACCAGGTTGGCGTGGTGCTCGGCCTCGGTGACCACGATCTCGTCGCCGGGGCCCACCCGCAGCCGGTCCGAGGCCGGTGCGCCCCGCCCGGCGGAGGCGTTCGACATCGCGTAGGCGACCAGGTTGATCGCCTCGGTGGCGTTCTTGGTCCAGACCAGCTCATCGACACCGGCGCCCACGAACGCCGCCACGGTGGCGCGCGCCTGCTCATAGGCCTCGGTGGCCTCTTCGGCCAGGGCGTGCGCTCCGCGGTGCACGGCCGCGTTGCGGCGCAGGTAGAAGTCCTGCTCGGCGTCGATCACGCACTCGGGCTTCTGGCTGGTGGCCGCCGAATCCAGGTAGACCAGCGGCCGACCGTCCCGGACGGTGCGCTCCAGCAGCGGGAAGTCCGCCCTGACGGCGGCCAGCTCGCCCGCCGTCAGGGTGTGCTCCGCTGTGGTGGACATGCTCAGGCCGGGGTGAGGAAGCGGTCGTAGCCCTCGGCCTCGAGCCGTTCGGCCAGCTCCGGGCCGCCCTGCTCGGCGACCCGTCCGTTGACGAACACGTGCACGTGGTCCGGGGTGATGTAGTTCAGGATCCGGGTGTAGTGGGTGATCAGCATGATGCCCACGTCGGTGTTCCCCTTCACCCGGTTCACGCCTTCGGCGACCACGCGCAGCGCATCCACGTCCAGACCGGAGTCGGTCTCGTCGAGGACGGCGAACTTCGGCTTGAGCAGCTCCAGCTGGAGGATCTCGTGGCGCTTCTTCTCTCCACCGGAGAAGCCCTCGTTCACGTTCCGCTCGGCGAACACGGGGTCCATCCGCAGGTCCTTCATGGTGCCGCGGACATCCGAGACCCAGTGGCGCAGGGCTGGAGCCTTGCCGTCGATGGCGGTCTTGGCGGTGCGCAGGAAGTTCGAGACGGTCACGCCCGGCACCTCCACCGGGTACTGCATCGCCAGGAACAGGCCGGCGCGGGCGCGCTCGTCCACGCTCATCTCCAGCACGTTCTCGCCGTCGAGCAGCACCTCGCCGCTGGTGACCTCGTACTTCGGGTGCCCGGCGATGGAATAGGCGAGGGTGGACTTTCCGGAACCGTTCGGGCCCATGATGGCGTGCGTCTCGCCGCTGTTGATGGTCAGGTCGACCCCACGCAGGATCGGCTTGGCGGAACCGTCCGGAATGGTGACGCTGACGTGCAGGTCGCGGATCTCAAGGGTGGACATGCGTTCTCTTCTCTCGTTGCTGTCTCAGTCTGTGGCGGCGGCCGGGACGTCCACATCCACCAGGACGTGGTCTCCGTCGTAGGTCACCGGGTATATGGGCACCGGCCGGGTGGCCGGCAGTGCGAGCGGGTGGCCGGTGCGCAGGTCGAACATGGACCCGTGCAACCAGCACTCCAGGGTGTCGCCGTCGATCTCCCCCTCGGAGAGGGAGACCTGGCCGTGGGAGCAGATGTCGTTGATGGCGTAGTACTGCCCGTCCTCGGCGCGAGCCAGGGCTACCTCCACCAGGGAGCCGTCTGCGGCGTCGAGCTCGAGCCGCATGGCCTCTCCGGGCTCCAGATCATCGCGGGAGGCGACAACCTGTGCGGTCATTGCGCCACCCCGGACTCGATCGCATCGATCACGGCCTGCTCGTCCTCGGACTCGTCGTAGGCACCGGTCAGGTGCCCGAGCACGGTGTCCAGCTCGGCGTCGATGGCGGCGAGCAGCCGCTCCTCCACCGAGGCCACACCGATCTTGGTGATCATCTCGGCGAAGAACCCGCGCACCACCAGGCGGCGGGCGGCGTCCTCGGGGATGCCGCGCGAGCGCAGGTAGAACAGCTGCTCGTCGTCGAACCGGCCGGTGGCCGAGGCGTGCCCGGCCCCCTCGATCTCACCGGTCTCGATCTCCAGGTTCGGCACCGAGTCGGCGCGTGCGCCGTCGGTGAGGACCAGGTTCCGGTTCAGCTCGTAGGTGTCGGTGCCCTCGGCCTCCTTGCGGATCAGCACGTCACCGATCCACACGATGTGCGCGTCGTCGCCCTGCAGCGCGCCCTTGTAGGTGACCCGGGAGATGCAGTTCGGCACCGCATGGTCCACGAACAGCCGGTGCTCCTGGTGCTGGCCGGCGTCGGCGAAGTACAGGCCGTCCATCTCCACGTCCCCACCGGTGCCGGTGAAGATCGACTCCGGGGTGAGGCGGACCACGTCCCCACCGAGGGTGACCACCACGTGCCGCAGGGTCGCGTCCCGGCCGAGCAGGGCGCGGTGGCTGCTGGCGTGCACCGCACCGGCCTCCCAGTCCTGCACCGAGACCACCCGCAGGTGGGCGCCGTCACCGACGTGGATCTCCACGGTCTGGGTCAGAGCGGCCTCGCCCCGGTGGTCGAGCACCACCACGGCCTCGGACAGATCCTCGGCGATAATGCTCACGTGCTGGGCGGCCGGGGTGGTGTCGGTCCCGGTGAGGGTGACCAGCACCTCCTTCGTGGCAGCGTGCTGGCGCGGGATGGTCACCACGAGAGCGTCGGTGAAGGACTCCCAAGCGATAGCGGCGAGCCGGTCCCCGGGTGCCCCGGCAGTGCCGAGGCGCTCGTCCTCGCGGCCCACGTGCTCGATCCGGACCTTGTCGTCGGCCTCCACCTGCACCTGCGGGCCGGTGCCGGTGAGCACTCCGGCCATCAGCGGGGCGAGGCGGTTCATCGGGGAGAACCGCCACTCCTCCTCCCGCCCCGTGGGCGGAGCGAAGTCCGCCAGGGCGAAGGAGGTGGCGCGGTCGCCGCGCGAGGACTCCGGCACGACGCCGTGGCTGTGCGCACCGTCGGCCGAAGCCTGGGAGTGGTCGGTGCTCAGCGAGGTGTTCTCAGTTGTGGTGGTCGACATCAGCCGACGGCCCCTTCCATCTGCAGTTCGATGAGCCGGTTCAGCTCAAGTGCGTACTCCATCGGCAGCTCGCGCGCGATGGGCTCGACGAAGCCGCGCACGATCATCGCCATCGCCTCGGTCTCGTCCAGTCCGCGGGACATCAGGTAGAAGAGCTGATCCTCGCTGACCTTGGAGACAGTGGCCTCGTGGCCCATCTCCACGTCGTCCTCACGGACGTCCACGTACGGGTAGGTGTCCGAGCGCGAGACCTGGTCCACGAGCAAGGCGTCGCAGAGCACGGTGGACTTGGCCCGCTCGGCGCCTTCGAGCACCTGCACCAGGCCGCGGTAGGAGGCGCGACCACCACCCCGGGCCACCGACTTGGACACGATCGAGGAGGACGTGTGCGGCGCCATGTGCACCATCTTGGAACCGGTGTCCTGGTGCTGCTCCGCGCCGGCGAACGCGATGGACAGGGTCTCCCCACGGGCGTGCTCGCCCATCAGGTACACCGCCGGGTACTTCATCGTGACCTTGGAGCCGATGTTCCCGTCGATCCACTCCATGTTCCCGCCCTCAGCCACAGTGGCCCGCTTGGTCACCAGGTTGTAGACGTTGTTGGACCAGTTCTGGATCGTGGTGTAACGCACCCGGGCGTCCTTCTTCACCACGATCTCCACCACTGCCGAGTGCAGCGAGTCGGAGGAGTAGATCGGGGCGGTGCAGCCCTCGACGTAGTGCACGTAGGAGCCTTCGTCGGCGATGATCAGCGTGCGCTCGAACTGGCCCATGTTCTCGGTGTTGATCCGGAAGTAGGCCTGCAGCGGGATCTCCACGTGCACGCCGGGCGGAACGTACACGAACGAGCCACCGGACCAGACGGCGGTGTTCAGCGAGGCAAACTTGTTGTCCCCGGCCGGGATCACCGTGCCGAAGTACTCCTCGAAGAACTCCGGGTGCTCACGCAGCGCGGTGTCGGTGTCCATGAAGATGACGCCCTGACGCTCGAGCTCTTCGTTGATCTGGTGGTAGACGACCTCGGACTCGTACTGGGCCGCCACACCGGCCACCAGGCGCTGCTTCTCCGCCTCCGGGATCCCCAGCCGGTCGTAGGTCTCCTTGATCTCCGCGGGCAGGTCGTCCCAGCTGGTCGCCTGCTTCTCGGTGGAGCGCACGAAGTACTTGATGTTGTCGAAGTCGATCCCGGAGAGGTCGGCGCCCCAGTGCGGCATCGGCTTCTTCTCGAACAGCCGCAGCGCCTTGAGCCGGTTCTTGCGCATCCAGTCGGACTCGTCCTTCAGGTCCGAGATGTTGTTCACCACGTCGCGGGACAGGCCACGCTCGGCGTTCGCGCCCGCGTCGTCCGCGTCATGCCAGCCGTAGCCGTAGTTGCCGAGCGAGTCGATCGTCTCCTGCTGCTCCAGCAGCACCTGGTCCTTGCTGGTGGTCGGTGTCGTCATTGGTGTGTACTCATTCCTTTCCCCGGAGTGGGGATCGTCACCGGGATGTGGGTGGTGCAGACGTGCTCGCCACCGGCAAGGGTGGCCAGACGCTGGACGTGCACGCCGAGCAGGTCGGCGAACGCTCGAGTCTCTGCCTCGCACAGCTGGGGGAACTGCGCGGCGATCTGCTGCACCGGGCAGTGTCCCTGGCAGAGCTGGACGGCAAATCCGCCCAGAGGTCTGGAACTGGCAGCGTAGCCGTCCTCACTGAGCGCTTCGGACAACGCCGCGGCACGGGCGTCCAGATCGGCTCCGGCCGCATCGACCTTCGCCTGGTAGCGCGCCTTGAGATCGTCGGAGCGTTCCTGGGCGAAGGCCTCGATCGCTTCCGGGCCAACCTTCTCGCCGAGCTCGGTCAGCGCCCGCACAGCCATCTCGGCATACGCGGCGCCGGCCTGCGGGTGCGCCGCCGGTGTGGCGATGTAGCGCTTCGCCGGACGCCCACGACCACGGGGGGTCGTCGAGGTGTCCTCGCGGACGGTCACATGTCCGGAGCGCTCCAGCACTGCCAGATGTCTGCGGATCGCCGCTGAGGTCAGCTCCAGCTCGGCCGCCAGCTCCGCAGCGGTGACCGGCCCCAGCTCGATGATCAGGTTCCGGACGCGCTCCCGAGTAGTGGCTTCAGCGTCCTCGATCTCAGTCGTCACGCTCACACCTCCTCAGGGCTCTGCCACGGCTCCAGCGGCCGGGAATTACTCAACATTGTCGTTACCCAAATGGGGTTCTGCAAGCAAGGCAAGCCTTAGAAGTGACTAACGTCTCATCGCGGGCTCGGTGTTCCCTCGCCACGGAGGTCACCCAGGCGATCGGAGGTAAGCGCGGCTCACCTCAAACCGCCGCAGGTGCCTCAGACCGCGGCGGTTACCTCCGATGGGCACCCGTCGCTGGAGTCGCCACTTGCGCACCCGGCTCCCGGACCCTGCGCGCCCGGGCTAGCAGCCCACGGGAGGCTGCGCACCCGGCTCCCGGACCCTGCGCACCCCGGCCACCAGCCCACGGGACCCTGCGCACCCGTATCTCGCATACCCTGCAGCGGTGACCTTCTGTGTGGAGCTGACCGGTGTGCACAAGTCCTTCGGGACGACCCGCGCACTCGACGGACTCTCCTTCTCCGCCGAACAGGGCAAGATCACCGCAGTACTCGGACCCAACGGGGCCGGAAAGACCACCGCGATGGCCATCTGCGAAGGTCTGGAGAGCGCCGATGCGGGCACAGTGCGGGTGCTCGGCCGGGATCCGGGCACCGACGGCGCGCACCTACGCCCCCGGGTCGGGGTGATGATCCAGGACGGCGGCCTGCCGGTGATGGCCCGGGCCGAGGAGCTGCTCCGCCACGTGGCCCGCCTGTACGCCCGGCCCCGAGACGTGGCGGAGCTGGTGGAGGATCTCGGCCTGGGCGCGTTCGCGCGCACCTCGGTGCGCCGCCTCTCCGGCGGGCAGCGCCAGCGCCTGGCCCTCGCGATCGCGCTGGTGGGTCGCCCGGACCTGGTGTTCCTGGACGAGCCGAGCGCCGGGATGGACCCGCAGACCCGGATCGCCGTGTGGGAGATGATCGAGACGTTGCGTGCCGACGGGGTGAGCGTGCTGTTGACCACGCACCTGATGGACGAAGCGGCCCGACTGGCCGACCAGGTGGTGATCATCGATCACGGCGCGGTGATCGCCCAGGGCACTGTGGCCGAGCTGACCGCCGGCGCAACCAGTGACGGCGGAGCTCTCCCGGGCGGCGAGCCGTCCCCTGTCCTGGAGCACGGGGCGGACACCCCCGGCACGCAGCCCGGCTCACCCACTGCCGCGCACCTCACCGGAACATTCACGCCCGAGGCGAGGACCGCCGTCGAAAATCTTGCCCGCAACTACGATCTACGGCTGCAGATCGAGCCGGCAACCCCCACGGGTGGCCGCACCCTGGAGGACGTGTTCCTCGAGCTGACCGGACGGAGTCTGCGATGACCGTGCACGCCGGCGCAAGCCCGTGGCCCACCCGGGTGCTCGCCCACGCCGGCTTCGAGATGCGCAACCTGCTCCGCAACGGTGAGCAACTCCTGCTCACCGTAATCCTGCCGGCGATCGTGCTGGTGGTACTGGCGCGCACCAACCTGGTCCGCCTGGACTTCGGCGGTCATGACCCCGTGCAGGTGGCTGCTCCCGGTGTGCTCGCCCTGGCGATCATGTCCACCGCGTTCACCTCGAACGCCATCGCCACCGGGTTCGACCGACGCGCCGGTGCCCTCCGGTTGCTGGCCACCACCCCGCTGGGTCGTAGCGGCCTCCTCGGCGGTAAAGCGGTCGGGGTGTGCGCGGTGGAGGTCGTGCAGATCCTCCTCCTCGGCGCCCTCGCTCTGGCCCTCGGCTGGCGCCCGGAGCTCGCCGGGCTGCCGGTCGCGATCGCGGCGGTGCTGCTGGGAACGGCCGCGTTCACCGCTCTGGCCCTGCTGATCGCCGGGACGCTGCGTGCCGAGGCTGTGCTCGCGGGTGCGAACCTGCTCTGGCTCCTGCTGGTGGTCGGCGGCGGTGTGGTCGTACCGATGAGCGGAGTGCTGGCCTACCTGCCGTCCGCCGCACTCGGCGACGCTCTGCGGGCAGGTCTGACCGAGGGTGCCCCGTCCGAAGCCCTGTTACCCCTGGCGATCCTGCTCGGCTGGACCGTCGTGCTCGGCGCTGCCACCGTGCGCTGGTTCCGCTGGGACTGAGGTACGCGCCCGGAACCGGGCACTGCGCACCTGGACCCGTCCACGACACCCCTGCCCTGTCCACGATACGAGACGGCGCACCCGGTGGTGGCACACCACAGGCGCTCTCGCGCACCATCGCCGATGGCCCGGGAACCCCGGGCGGCGCACCCGGCCGAGCCCGGTGGCGCCAGTTCCACTGCCACCGCCAGCTCGCTGCCAACCCACGGGCGCCCAGGTGGTGGCCACCGACCTCAGGAGAACCATGTCTGTACGCACTCCCGCCGCACTCGCCGCCACCGTCGCTGCCGTGCTGGCGATGTCCGCCTGCGCGGGTGGCGGTAGCGCCAGCACTGAGGATCTGGGCACCGAGTCCAACCCGGTGCGCCTCGGCGTGGTCGGTGCCAGCGAACCGTACTGGGCCACCTACACCGAAGCAGTGGCCGAGGCCGGTATCAGTCTGGAGCTGGTCGACTTCACCGACTACAACCAGCCCAACCCGGCGGTCAGCGAGGGGGAGCTGGACCTGAACCAGTTCCAGCACATCATCTACCTGGCGAACTACAACGTGCAGGCCGGGGACGACCTGGTCCCGATCGGGTCCACGGCCACCTACCCGCTCGGGCTGTACTCCACCCAGTACGGCAGCGTCGAGGAGATCCCGGACGGCGCCCAGGTGGCGGTGCCGAACGACAACACCAACCAGGCCCGCGGACTACTGATCCTGCAGTCGGCCGGGCTGATCACGCTGGCCGAAGGTGGCGGCCCGTTCTCCACCGTGGCCGATGTGGTGGCCGAGGAGTCCCGGGTGGAGGTACTCGCCCTGGACGCGGCAGTGACCGCCACCTCACTGCCGGATGTGGCCGCGGCGATCATCAACAACGACTTCATCACCGACGCCGGTCTCACTGAGGAGGACGCGATCGCCCAGGACGACCCGGCCGATCCCTCCGCCTTCCCCTACATCAACATCTTCGCCACCACCGCCGAGAACGCCGAGAATGAGGTGCTCGCCGACCTGGTGGAGATCTACCAGACCACTCCCGAGGTCACCGACGGCGTGGTCGAGGCCTCCGGTGGCACCGCTGTGCTGACCCAGACGCCAGTGGCCGATCTGGTGGACAGCCTCGCCGACGTCGAGGCCGACATCGAGGCCCAGTAGGTGGCGCCGCACGTCCGGCTGCAGCAGGTCACCAAGGTCTTCCCGGCGCGCAGTCGCCGGGAAGAGCCGGTGCGCGCGGTGCAGCAGGTGTCTCTGGACATCGCCAAGGGTGAGGTGTTCGCCGTCATCGGCTACTCCGGGGCCGGTAAGTCCACCCTGGTGCGGCTGATCAACGGCCTGGAACCGGTCACCTCCGGACTGGTGGAGATCGACGGCGTCCCAATCACCAGCCTGTCCGGCCGCGCCCTGCGGAGGCAGCAGCAGGGCATCGGGATGATCTTCCAACGGTTCAACCTGCTCCGCTCTCGGACCGTGGCCCGGAACGTGGCCTACCCGCTGGAAGTGGTCGGCATGCCGCGGGCGGAGCGCGATGCTCGGGTGGCCGAGCTGCTGGAGTTCGTCGGACTCGCCGAGAAGGCCCGTGCCTACCCCGAGCAGCTCTCCGGCGGTCAGCAGCAGCGGGTGGGTATCGCCCGCGCCCTGGCCGCGAAGCCGGCGCTGCTGCTCGCCGACGAGGCCACCAGCGCTCTGGACCCGGAGACCACCGAGGAGGTGCTCGACCTGCTCGGCCGGGTGAATCGCGAGCTCGGGGTGACCGTTGTCGTGATCACGCACGAGATGGAGGTGGTCACTCAGGTCGCGGACCGGGTGGCGGTGATGGACGCCGGTGAGGTGGTGGAACAGGGCAGCACGTACGAGGTGTTCACCTCGCCGCGCACGGCGGTGGCCAGGCGGTTTGTCCGCACAGTGGTGCGCCCGCTACCGCAAGGTGCGGAGCTGGCCGCGTTGCGCACCAGGCACGAGGGACGGTTCCTGACCATCTCGTTCACCGACGACGCTGCCTCCGAGGCGCGGGTGTTCGGTGCGCTTGCCCGCGCCGGTGTGGACTTCAACCTGGTGCACGGCGGGGTGGATGACATCGGCGGCCGGGTGTACGGCCTGCTCACGATCGCGGTCCGCGGGTCGGACGAGGCGATCGAGGCCGCGTTGGCGCAGGTCGGGCCCGGGGTGCAGATCACGGAGGCCAACGATGGATGAGCTGACCCGGATCGCACCGGAGCTGATCACCCAGACCGGCATCATGCTGCAGATCGTCGGTCTGGGCATGCTCATCGGTGGTACGGCCGGCCTGGTGGTCGGCACCGGGCTGTACGTCACGCGCGGTGGCGGCATCCTTGCCCAGCCGGTGCTCTACTGGGTGCTCAACATCCTGGTGAACACGTTCCGCCCGATCCCGTTCATCATCTTCATGGCCGCGATCCAACCGGTCGCCCGGCTGGTGGTCGGGACCGGGATCGGCAATCCGGCGGCGATCTTCGCCATCGCGCTGGCGGCCACCTTCGGCATCGCCCGGATCGTGGAGCAGAACTTGGTCTCCGTGGATCCGGGCGTGATCGAGGCAGCCCGGGCGATGGGTGCCGGTCCCTGGCGGATCATCCGCACTGTGGTGCTGCCCGAGGCCCTCGGCCCGCTGGTGCTCGGTTACACGTTCGCTGTGATCGCGGTCGTGGACATGTCCGCCGTGGCCGGGCTGCTCGGTGGCACCGGTCTGGGTAACTATGCGATCACCTACGGTTATCGGCAGTTCGACGATGTGATCACCTGGTCGGCGCTGGTGGTGATTGTGGTCATCGTGCAGCTGATCCAGCTGCTCGGGAACGTGCTGGCACGTCGTCTGCTGCGCCGCTGAGCGGATATCCTGGGCGGGTGTCCGCGCTCACGTACTCCACGCTGACCGGCCGGTTGATCGTGGCCAACCTGGTGGTCCAGATCGTCATCATCGCCACCGGCGGAGCGGTGCGATTGACCGGGTCGGGGCTGGGCTGCTCGAGCTGGCCGAACTGCGAGCCCGGTGAGTTCAGCCCGCAGTTCCACGCGGCGTCGTCGATCCACCCCTACGTGGAGTGGGGGAACCGGTTGATGGGCGCCGTGGTGGTGATCGTGGCCCTGGCAGTGGCGGTCCTGGTGTTCTTCGCGGCCCGGCGGGGGGTTCGGCCGCCGCCGTCAGGCCGCTTGCTCTGGTTGGCCACCGTGCCGCTGCTGCTCTCCCTGGTGCAGGCGGTGCTCGGTGGGCTGACCGTGGTGCTGCACCTGCACCCGGCGGTGGTCGGCTCGCACTTCTTATTCTCCGCGGCGCTGGTCTGGATCTCCACCTGGCTGGTGATCGAGTGGTACCGGCCCGGTCCGGGGCGGCCGGCGGTCTCGCCGCGGCTGCGCACCGTGGGCTGGGCCCTGGCCGCGGTGGCCGCAGTCGTGGTGGTCTTCGGCATGCTGGTCACCGGGTCCGGTCCGCACTCCGGGGACGACGAGGTGGGCTACCGGTTCGCCCTGGACCCCGTGCTGATCGCGCGGGTGCACGCCGGGGCGGTCTGGGTGTTCGTTGCGGTGCTCGTGCTCTTCCTGCTGCTCACCTTCCGCCCGGCCGACGACGGCGCAGGTCAGCGCCGAGTGGTGCGTCGCCGCGGGGTCGTGCTGCTCGGGGTGACGCTCGCGCAGGGTGCGATCGGCTATGTGCAGTACTTCACTGGCCTGCCGGAGCTGCTCGTCGGCATCCATATGATCGGTGCTGCCCTGCTGCTGGTGGCCACTGCCTGGACCGTCGCCGGGATGTCCGAGCGTGCTAGCCGGGCCGAGCTGACTACCGGCGCCGACGCTGTGCCCGCTGCGCACTGAGCAGTCCCTGGCCTGTTCGATACGTGGCCCGCTGCTTCGATACCCCGGTGCACGACTCAGTGCAGCAGGTAACGACTGCATCGATTCAGCGCGAGTGTGGGATCAGGTGGAGGGGCGCGCCGGCCGGGCGGAGGGTCCGCCAGCCGGAGGCCCGAGCAGCGTGGGCGGCGAGGATCCCGGTGACAGCACTCGGGTTGTGCAGCCGGCCCTCGAACACTGCGGCGAGCGCTTCGTCCAGGGGCACCCAGCGCAGCGGCATGTCCAGCTCCTCGGCTTCGCGCTGGTACCGGTCGGCCTCGGGCACCTGGCTCAGGTCACGAGCCAGGAAGATGCGGATCCGTTCGTCGCTACCGCCGGGGGTGGTGGCGAAGTCCACCAGGGTGTGCCACCTGCCGGCCACCAGGTCGGCCTCCTCGGCGAGCTCGCGTCGGGCGGCGTCGACCATCGATTCCCCACGAACGTCCAGCAGCCCCGCGGGTACCTCCCACAGGTAGGCGCGCACCGGGTGCCGGTACTGCCGCACCAACGCGACCCGGTCGGCCTCGTCCAGCGCCACGATCGCCACCGCGCCCGGGTGGGCGAGGAACTCTCGGTCGACCACTCCCCCGGCACCGAGGTCCACCTGCTCGGCGACCAGGTCGAACACCTTGCCGGCGTGCAGCATCCTGCGCTCGATCACCGGCAGGCCGGCGGCCTCGTCCCGCAGTCCGGCCCCTTGGGGCTGGCGCCGGTCAGCCACGGGGTGCGGGCTCCACCTCGACCAGTCTGGTCTCTCGCTGCCGCTGCAGCGCCGCGCCGATCAGTCCGATGAACAGCGGGTGCGCCCGGGTGGGCCGGGACTTGAACTCCGGGTGCGCCTGGGTGGCCACGTAGTACGGGTGCTTGTCCCGGTCCAGCTCCACGAACTCCACCAGGGAGGAGTCCGGCGACTGGCCGGAGATCAGCAGCCCGGCCTCGGCCAGCGCCTCCCGGTAGGCGTTGTTCACCTCGTAACGGTGCCGGTGCCGTTCGGAGACCCGCTCGCTGCCGTACACCTGCGCCACCAGGGAGCCGGGTTCGAGCACGGCGTCGTAGGCGCCCAACCGCATCGTGCCGCCCAGGTCGCCCGCACCCTCGACGATGCTCAGCTGCTCCTCCATCGTCGCCACGACAGGATCGGCGGTGTCCGGGTCGAACTCGGTGGAGGAGGCCTCGCTCAACCCGAGCACGTTGCGGGCGTACTCGATCACCATTGCCTGCAGGCCCAGGCAGATGCCGAGGGTGGGCACCTGGTGCTCCCGGGCCCAGCGCAGCGCGCCGAGCTTGCCTTCGATACCACGGACGCCGAAGCCGCCGGGGACCAGGACGGCGTCCACCCCGGAGAGTGCCTTCCGGGCACCGTCCTCGGTGGCACAGTCATCGGAGGGTACCCAGCGGATCTTCACCCGGGTGTTGATGTGGAAGCCGCCGGCGCGCATCGCCTCGGTCACGGACAGGTAAGCGTCCGGCAGGTCGATGTACTTGCCGACCAGGGCGACCTCCACCTCATCCGCCGGGTGGTGCACCCGCTCGAGCAGGGTGTGCCAGGTGTCCCAGTCCACGTCCCGGAACGGGATGGTTAGCCTGCGGATCACGTAGGCGTCCAAACCTTCGGTGTGCAGCACCTTCGGGATGTCGTAGATGCTTGGGGCGTCCACGCACGTGATGACCGCTTCCCGGTCCACATCGCACATCGCGGCGATCTTCGCCTTCACCCCCTCGGGGATGTCTCGGTCGGCGCGGCAGACGATGGCGTCGGGCTGGATGCCGATGCTGCGCAGGGCGGCCACCGAGTGCTGGGTGGGCTTGGTCTTCAGCTCACCGCTGGGGCCGAGGTACGGCACCAGCGAGACGTGCACGAAGAACACGTGGTCCCGGCCCACGTCCTGGCGGACCTGGCGTGCGGCCTCGAGGAACGGCTGGGACTCGATGTCGCCGACCGTGCCACCGATCTCGGTGATGATCACGTCCGGACGTGGTCCGGGGCCGCTCGCCTGGGCGCGCATCCGCGTCTTGATCTCGTCGGTGATGTGCGGGATGACCTGCACCGTGTCGCCGAGGTACTCCCCGCGCCGCTCCTTGGCGATCACGTGCGAGTAGACCACCCCGGTGGTGACGTTCGCCCCGGCGTCCAGGTCGACGTCCAGGAACCGTTCGTAGTGGCCGATGTCCAGGTCGGTCTCGGCACCGTCGTCTGTGACGAACACCTCACCGTGCTGGAACGGGTTCATCGTGCCCGGGTCCACGTTCAGGTATGGGTCGAGCTTCTGCATCGTCACCCGCAGGCCGCGGGCGCGGAGCAGATGGCCCAGGCTGGAGGCCGTCAACCCCTTGCCGAGCGAGGAGGCCACCCCGCCGGTGACGAAGATGTGTCGCGGAACATTCACGAGTTGCCCGGAGTGCCGGTCCGAAGAGATCACCACGGGCTTCTACGCTATCACCCTGGCGTAGATTCCGAGGGTCTGCCGCAACGCGTCGGCCAGGTCGGGCAGCTCTGCGGCGCGTCGCCGTCCGGCACGACTCAGGTCCGCGGCAAGCTCGGGATCGGTCAGTACGGCGGTCATCTGGGCGGCCAGCGCGTCCGCATCCGGGTAGGCCACCAGCCGGGCGGCGGCTCCGGTGACCTCCCGGGTCCCGCCGACGTCGGTAGCCACCACCGGCACACCCGCGGCGAGTGCTTCCTGGACGTTGATCGGCTGCCCCTCCCAGGCGCTGGTGGAGACGAGCAGATCGGCGCTGGCGAGCAGATCGGGCACGTCGCTCCGGCGGCCGAGCAGGATCACCGGCAGGTCCTCACCGATCACCTGGTCGGCGAGCTCGTCCAGCAGGGGGCCGCCACCGGCCACGAGCCAGCGCACCTGCGGCACTCGGTCGGCCAGCAGGGCCGCAGCGTCGGCGAGCAGCCCGAGACCCTTCTGCGGTGCCAGGCGTCCCACGGTGAGCACCAGCTGGTGCTCGGGGGTCAGTCCCAGGGCGCGGCGGGCGGCACCGTGCAACGGCGTTCCGGGGGCGGTCTCCGGAGCGGGGATTAGTGCCCTCTCGGTCAGCCGCGCACCGTGCCGGTCGGCCCAGGCGACCAGGTCTGAGCTGACTCCGAGCACCGCGTTCGCGCGGGCAGCGATCGCTCGCAGCAGCCCACCGGCCACGCTGCGCACCCCACCAGAGCCGACCGGGGCGTTGTGCAGGGTGACCACCAGGGCGGTGTGCGCCAGTGCGGGAGTGCTCAACGCGAGCGCGGCGAGCCCGCCGGCGCGCAGGCCGTGGGCGTGCACCACGTCCGCCCCGCGGGCGAGGGTGCGGATCCGGGTGAGGTTGCGAGCGTCGGCCACCTGCGGCCGGTCGGTGATCTCGATCCGGACGGTGTGCGCGTCGGCGTCCGCTTCGGCGAGGACGGCCCCGGGACCGGCCAGGATCACCCGGTGGTCGGCGGACATCGCTGCGGCCAGCGAGCGTACGTGCGCGCCGATACCGCCGGCGGTGCTGCCGGTCAGCTGGACGATGCGCAGATCAGGCACGGGTCCTCCTCAGAGTGCTCAGGATGCCACGATCGGCCGCGAGCACGGCACCGATCACCACCCCCGCGGCCAGGATGGCTCCGAGGCCGCCGGCCAGCACCGCCGCAAGCAGGGACGTACCGGTCAGGTCCAGCACGAGGGTGGTGGCCCACCGGCCGGCGAGCGCGCCGAGAGTGGCGCTGAGCACGCCGACCGCCACCGTGCGGACCGTGCCGGTGCTCACCGACCCGGGCAGCGCCCGGGCCAGTGCGAGCAGCAGCGCCAGGGCCGCCGCGGCCATCCCGATACTGTGCGCGAGCCCCAGCGCGGCGAGCGTCTCCGCCGGGCGGCCACCGTCCGAGGCGACCACCTGAACACCGGCCACGGCGGCCAGGCTCACCACCAGCCAACCCAGCGCCGTACCCGCCACGGCGGAGCGCTGCCGGTCCAGGGAGAACAGCGCCCGGGAGACGTGGAAGATCAGGGCCAACCCGATGATTCCCGGGGCCATCAGGGTCAGCGCCCAGGTCATCCCGGTGGTGTCGTTGCGCTGGGCGAAGACCAACTCGGCCGCCGGGGCGACGGCGATCAGCGCCGCCACTCCGAGGAAGGAGACGGCCAGCACCGCCCGGGTGGAACTCTCGGCGGTGCGGGCGAACAGGTCCCGTTGTCCCCCGGAGGCCAGCTCGGCCAGCTTGGGGAAGACTGCAGTGGCCAACGGGATGGCGAGCACTGCGTAGGGCAGCAGGTACACCGCCTGGGTCCACTGGAAGACGTTGATCGTGCCCTCAGCGCCCCCGGCCCGGGAGAGCCAGACCACCACGATCACCGAGATCTGCTGAGCCACCAGGGAGCCCAGCCCGGCCATCGCCAGCGCGCCCGCCCGGCGGGCCACACCGGGCGGGAACCGCAGCGTGGGCCGCAGCCGCACTCCGCAGCGCCACACCGGGATGAGCAGCGGCAGGGACATCACAGCCACTCCCGCCGTGGTCCCCCACGCCAGCCAGGCCAGTGCCGCATCGGACAGGCCCTCCGGGGTGTTCTGCATCCCCGCGGCAAGGCGGCCGAAAACCAGGTAGCTGACGATCACCACAGTGGTGGAGGCGATCGGCGCCAGCGCAGGTGCGAGGAACCGTCGATGGGCCTGGAGCACCCCGGTGAGGACCACACCGATCCCGTAGAGCACAATCTGCGGGGCGAAGATGATCAGGAAGTAGGTGGTCAGCTCCACCTGGGCGACCGGGTCACCGCCGGCCGACTGCGGCAGCACCTGCGCGATCGGGCGGGCGAGCAGGGTGACCGCCACCCCGACCGGGAGCAGCGCGAGCACCGCCCAGCTGAGCAGCGCCGAGGAGGTCCGGTTGACGTCGTCAGCGATCCGACGGGCGATCGGCCCCGCCAGCAGCGGCACCACCGCCCCGGCGAGCGCACCACCGGCAACCACTTCGTAGAGCACGTTCGGGAGGGTGTTCGCCGTCGCGTAGGCGTTGCCCACGGCACCGGCCTGCACCGTGGCCGCCTGGGCCAGCCACCGTCCGAACCCGAGGAGCCGGGAGACGATGGTCAGCACGGCGATCATCGTCGCCGCACCCGCCACCCCGGTGATCAGGCGGCGGGTACTCACGGGAGGCGACCCCAACGGTCCACGGCACGGGCCAGGGCGGTGCGGTCGATGACGGCGGAGAAGCTCACCTTCTCGCTGAGGCCGATCAGAGCGACCACGCCGGTCAGTGCCCCGGCGCGGACAGCGGCGGAGGGCAGCAGTGCCAGTCCGGTACCGGCGAGTGCGCCGAGAGCGTTGGCGCCGGTGTCGCCGAGCATGGTGCGCTCGGCCAGGTCGTCCGCCCAGGCGGCAGCGAGGACCCCGCAGGTACCGGCCGCCACCGGCCCGGCGGGACCGGGAAGCACGGCCAGCGGCAGGCTGATCGCTCCGGTGGCCTTCAACGCCCGGCCGGGCCGGAGGTCGAACAGGTTGACCAGGTTCGCGGTGCCGGCAATCAACGCACCGGAGGTGAGCACGTCCAGCGCGCGGCCGACCGGACCGGCACAGCGCTCGGAGCGGTCCCGCTCCAGCAGCGCAGCGGCGACCAGCGACAGCGCGGGGATACCGACGAGCTTGAGAGTCCCGGTGGTGATCTGCCCGCGGGCAAGTGCGCGCAGGTGCCCGCGCAGTCCCCGCGCACCGGCCGGATCCGGGGACCGGTCGTCGACCAGACCGAAGCCCGCGGCGCCGAAAGTGGCCAACGCCGCGGCCGCAGCGGTACGAGCGGGCGCTGCGGTGGCCAGAGCGGCAACTGTGGTGCCGGCCGCTGCGGCGATCCCCCCGGTCAGGCTGACCGTGTTGCCGCGGTAGTTGGTGCGCTGCCACGGCCCGTGCGAAACGCCCTCACCTGCGCCGGACACCCCGTCCTCGGCGGGCGGTCCCGGCCGGCACCGCGTCGCAGCGGCGCAGACCCCCGCGACCACGGCGGTGGCGGCGGCACCGGCCAGTGCCGCAACTGCTCGCCTCACCCCTGCTCCTCGATCGGCCCGAGCGCGAACTGCTGCGGATCGGGAGCACTCAGCTCTTCCTCGGCAGGCAGCACGGCATCGACGTCCTCGGCGACCCCGAAGTGCCCACCGGCACCGGCGACTGCGGCAGCGAGGGCCAACGGCACGGTGACCTGACCGGTGATCGTGCCCACACCGTCGACAGTGGTCAGCCCTTCGGCGATGTCCTCATCCGCCCGCACCGCGGTTAGCAACGACCCCGGGCCATCGTCCGATCCGACCAGCACCGAGGCCTCACCAGTGCTGCTCATCCCGGTGGCCACAGTGGCGAACGCGGCGTTCAGCTCGTCCAGCTGCGCCGTCTCCTGCTCGGTCGGTGGCTCCTCCGGGGACGGCGGGCCGAGGATCACCGTGGAGTAGGCAGGGCCCTCGATCCGGGAGTCCTCGGTGATCAGCTCGCTGGTCCGGAGCAGCTCCAGCATCTGGGTCGCCTCCGCCGAGCTCGTGTCGGTCTGGTCCGGGTTGCGCAATGTCAGCGCCTGACCGAGTGCCTGGGCGAGGATCAGGTCGGACGGGGCGTCCGCGGCCGGGGCCGGATTCATCGACGGCACCAGGTTCTGCGCGATCCCGGACCGGAACGACGCCTGCCCGGTGTCCACCCAGGAGTCACTGAGCGTGATCGTTCCCACCACGGTGGCATCGGCCTGGTCCAGCCGAGCGGCGATCGCCTCGGTGACGTCCTCGTCCGCCCCGGGCAGCTCCACGATGGCCACCGACCGGTCGGTCAAGGTGCCGGCGAGCAGACGCGGAGCCGTCTCGGTGATGAAGGTGCTCCGGTCCTGGGCCGAGATCTGGGCGGCGTCCAGCTCGGCACGCAGATCCTCCTTCTCGGCTCGCAGCTGGTCCACCTGACCGGTGAGCTCGTCGGCGATGGAGTCACGCAGCGGCCCGGCGCCGAGCACGATCCCCACGGCGAGCGCGAGGAACACCGAGATCAGCGAGACGATGTGGTAACGGAAGTCGATCACGTAGGTGGTCTTTCTCGAGCCGGGGCTTAGAACAGCCCGGAGAACAGGTCACTGATCCAGGACCAGACGTCGTCGAACCGGGCGAGCAGGAGCCCGAAGAACGTCTGGCCGGCCGGAGTGGCGGCGAGGGCCGCGATCAACGCGGCGAGGCCGGCGAGGATCAGCACGCTCACCTGCCAGTTGGAGATGCGGTGCCGGTACAGCCGGGAGACCCCCTTGGCGTCGATCAGCTTACCGCCCACCCGCAACCGGGTGAGGAAGGTGCTCGCCATCCCGGCCCGTCCCTTGTCCAGGAACTCCACCAGGGTCTCGTGGGTGCCCACGGCCACGATCAGCGAGGCGCCCTTCTCGTCAGCGAGCAGCATGGCGATATCCTCACTGGTGCCGGTGGCGGGGAACACCACGTGCTCCACGCCCAGGTCCTTGACCCGCCCGATGCCGGGAGCGTTCCCGTCCCGGTAGGCATGCACCACGATCTCCGCACCGGACTGCAGCGCCTTGTCCGAGACCGAGTCCATGTCCCCGACGATCATGTCCGGGCGCAGGCCTTCGTCCAGGATCGCGTCGGCGCCGCCGTCCACACCCACCAGCAGCGGCCGGTACTCGCGCACGTAGGAGCGGAGCATGGCCAGGTCCTCCTTGTAGGAGTAACCGCGCACCACGATCAGCACGTGCCGACCGTCGAACTCGGTGGCCACCTCAGGCACACCGACGCCGTCGAGCAGCAGCTCACGTTCTCGGCGCATGTAGTCCATCGTGTTCGCCGCGAACGCCTCCAGCTGGACGGACAAACCCGCCCGCGCCTCCTCCATCGCCGTGCTCACCGACTGCTCAGTCTGCCGCGTGCCCTCGGCGATGAGCGTCCCGTCAGCGCTGTAGACGCTGTTGTCCTCGATCCGCACCCGGCTGCCCTCGCTGAGCGTCATCACATCCGAACCGAGACCGTCGATCAACGGGATGTCCGCGGCGAGCAGGATGTCCGGGCCCATGTTCGGGTAACGCCCGGAGATGGAGGCGGCCGCATTCAGCACCGCCGCCGGCCGGCAGGCGACCAGGGCCTCGGCGGAGACCCGGTCGATGTCGAGGTGGTCGATCACAGCGACCTCGCCAGTGCCGAGCCGCTTGGTCAGCGACTTGGTCCGCCGGTCCACGCGCGCCACCGAGAGCGCATCGGGCGAGGCGTCCTCGTCGCGGGAGCGACCACGGAGCAGAGAGATCATCCTCCTATGCTCCCACGCCCGGGCGGACGAGGAGCTCGGCGGCATGCTGACGGGCCGTCGCCGAGTCCGGGTCGCCGGAGAGCATCCGGGCCAGCTCGGTCTCCCGGTCCGGACCGGTCACGGCCCGGATGTCGCTGGCGGTCACGGCGTCACCGCCCTCCCCGGTGCTCTTGGTGACCACCAGGTGCCGGTCGGCGAAGGCGGCCACCTGCGGCAGGTGGGTGACCACGATCACCTGGGTGCGCTGGGCGAGTTCAGCGAGCCGGCGACCCACCTCGACCGCGGCCCGGCCACCGACGCCGGCATCGACCTCGTCGAAGACGAAAGTGGGCAACGGCACGTCATCGGTCTCGGCCTGCTGCCGGGCCAAAGCGACCTCGAGAGCGAGCATCACCCGGGACAGCTCGCCGCCGGAGGCCCCCTTGCCCAGTGGCCGGGCGGGGGCGCCCGGGTGCGGGCTGAGCAGCAGTTGCACCTCCTCCGCACCCCACGGTCCGAGCTCGGCCAGCGGGGTGGTCTGCACGGTCAGTGAGGCGCCGGGCATGGCCAGGCCGCGCAACTCGCCGTCCACTGCTTCGGTCATCGCTGCGGCGGCACGCACCCGGCCGGCGGTGACCTGCTCGGCGAGGCTGCGCTCGGTCTCCTGCAGCTCGGCCAGCCGGGCGGTGAGTGCGTCCCGGCCGGCGCCGGGTGCGGTCAGCTCGCCCACCCGGGTCCGCGCCCGGGCGGCGAACTCGAGCAGGTCGGACAGGGTGCCGGAGTCCGTGTGGGCTCGGATCAGCTCGGCGAGCGCGGCGCGCCGCTGGTGCACGTGCTCCAGCCGGTCCGGGTCGGCCTCCAGGCCGGTGAGGTAGCTGCCGATCTCGGTGAGCAGGTCGGAGAGCTGGTAGCTGACCGCATCGAGCCGTTCGGTCCACTCCGCCAGCGCCTGGTCGTGCTCGGTGGCCGGTGCCAGTGTGCGCCGGGCGTGATCGATGAGCGCCAGGGCACCCTCCGGTGCTGCCGGGTCCTCGATGCCGCCGATCGCATCGCGGGCGGTGCCGGCAGCCAGACGCAGGTCCTCCACGTTCCCCAGTCGCTCCGCCTCGGTGCGCAGGTCACTGTCCTCACCCCGCTGCGGGTCCAGGGCGTCGATGGCCTCCAACGCCCGGGTGAGGCGGTCCAGCTCCTCCTCCCGCGCCCTGGAGTCGGCCTCCCACCCGGCCAGCTCACTCTCCGCGGCCTGCCGGGCGGCATGGGCCTCGGTGTAGCGGCGCAGCGCGGCGAGGTGCTCACCACCCGCAAAGCCGTCCAGGGCGCGGCGCTGCTGGGCCGGTGAGCGGAGCCGGAGCTGGTCGCTCTGTCCGTGCACGGTAATCAAGTCCGCCCCCACCTCGGCGAGCAGACCCTGCGGAACCGAGCGGCCACCCAGATGCGCCCGAGAACGCCCCTGAACGGCGACGGTCCGGACCACCAGCAGAGCGCCGTCGTCGAGGATCGCCCCTGCCTCGGTGGCTCGCTCCAGGGCGGGATGAGCGGCGGGCGGGACGAATGTGCCCTCCACTGTGGCCCGCTCGCAGCCCGGGCGCACCGACCCCGGGTCGGCCTTACCACCCAGCAGCAGGGAAAGACCGGTGAGCACCATGGTCTTCCCCGCCCCGGTCTCCCCGGTGATCACGGTCAGTCCGGGATCGAGCTGGATCGGGGCGGATTCGATCACCCCGAGGTCGGTGATGGCGATCTCTTCGATCATGGCGCGTCCTTGCCGCCGCGCCAGCCTGCTACCGGCAGGTTGAACTTGCCGACCAGGCGGTCGGTGAACGGGCTCAGATTGAACCGGGCCAGGCGTACCGGCTCGCTACCGCGGACCACGTCGATACGGGCACCGGGTGCGGCGTCCAGCCGACGTCGGCCGTCGCACCACAGGACCGCCGGGGTGAAGCTGCGGCTGAGCACCTCCACGGTCATCCGAGAGTCCGGTCCGACCACCAGCGGACGAGCGAACAGGCTGTGCGCACTGATCGGGACCAGCAGCATCGCGGCCACATCCGGCCAGACCACCGGACCACCGCCGGAGAAGGCGTAGGCGGTGGATCCGGTGGGGGTGGCCATCACCACGCCGTCACAGCCGAACGTGGACAGGCCGCGGTCGTCGATGCCGATCGCCACCTCCACCATCCGTTCCCGGTCGACCTTCTCCACGCTGACCTCGTTGATGGCCCAGCCGTGCTCAACCTGGCCGCCGCACGGTGGGGTGAGGGTGAGGTCCAGGGTCATGCGTTCCTCGACGGTGTAGTCACCGGCGGCCGCGCGGGCGACCACGTGCGCCACCCGGTCCACCTCGGACTCGGCGAGGAAGCCGACGTGGCCGAGGTTGATGCCCACCAGCGGGGTACCACGGCCCCGGACTAGCTCGGCAGCGCGGAGGATGGTGCCGTCGCCGCCGAGCACGATCACCAGCTCGATGTCCCCGCGATCGATCTCGTCCTCGCCGATCGGGGTCATCGCGTGCCGGCGCAGCTCGGTGGCGACCAGCTCGGCGGTGTGGGCGGCGGCCGGGCGGCTGGGGTGGCTGAGGATGAGGACGCGTCGGCTCATGGCAAGCTTCCCGCTTCCCGCGGCACGCGTCCGGCGGGGCCGGCGGCGATCGCGTCGTCGATCAGCTGCTCGATCTTCTCCTGGCTGTCGGTGCCACCGGCGTGCAGATGCACGAAGTACTCCACGTTTCCGCTCGGGCCGGGCAACGGGCTGGCGATCACGGCGCGCACCCCACGGCCGAGCGCCGCGGCTGCGCCGAGGACGCTGCGCACCGCCTCGGCGTGCAGCGCGACGTCGCGGACCACTCCCCCAGCACCGAGTCGGTCCTTGCCGACCTCGAACTGAGGTTTCACCATCAGCAGCAGGTCGGCGTCCTCGGCCGCGGCGGCGACCAACGCGGGCAGCACCAGGGTGAGGGAGATGAAGGACAGGTCCCCGACCACCAGGGCAGGTGGCGGTGCGACGGCCGCCGGGTCGAGGGTGCGTACGTTGGTGCGGTCCAGCACGCTGACCCGGTCGTCGGTCTGCAGGGACCAGTCCAGCTGCCCGTACCCGACGTCCACGGCCACTACGTGCGCGGCCCCGCGGCGCAGCAGCACATCGGTGAACCCCCCGGTGGACGCACCGGCATCCAGGGCCCGGCGACCGGCGACCTGTGGTGCAGCACTGCCCAGTCCATCCAGGGCGCCGGCGAGCTTGTGCCCGCCGCGGGAGACGTACTCCTCAGTACCCTCCGGTGGATCCAGCACCCGCACTGCCCGCGCCGGGTCGAGCTGGGTGGCTGGCTTGGCGGCCACCGTGCCATCGAGCAGCACTCGGCGCTGGTCAATCAGCTCGGCGGCATGGTGACGGGACCGGGCCAGGCCGCGGCGGACCAGCTCGGCGTCGAGGCGGGCTCGGCGGGCCATCAGTCCTCCGCGTGGGCGAGCTGGTCCTGCAGCGTCGCCAGCACGTGCTCGAACGCCGCCACGTGCTCCGGCAGGTGGCGGTCGGCCAGATCTTCTACGGCAGCGACGGCGAACTCGACCGACTCGTCTGCGTCCATGGCCACTCCCTCCCAGTACCTCTTCGCTGTCGGACCTCACGGTACCTGGCCGGTGCCACGCTCAGGCGGAGGCCAGCACCACCGGTGCCGCGGGTGCGGCTAGCACGGTCGGCACCCCGGCCGCATCGCTGGCCGCCCAGGCTGCGGCCGAGGCGGCCCGCAACTCGTCCAGAGTCACCGCACCGCCGTCCAGGACGAACTCGCCGTCGGGTCGATGCAGCACGACCGTGTCGTGACGTACCCGGGCGACGGCGTCCCGGCAGGTCCAGTGGCCGTTCTCGCCTCGACTGGGTGCCGGGTGGGTCTCACCGAGGGCACGGAGGTCCGCGCCGAGGAAGCTGGGCCGTTGCTCCGCTCGAGCCCGGAGCACCTCGGCCGGACCGTCGACGCCGGTGCAGACGTGCAGGCCGGGGTAGCCGGCTGCCCGGGCTCCGGCGAGGTCGGTGTCCAGTCGGTCGCCGACCACCACCGGACGCCGGGCACCGGCGCGGGCGGCGGCCTGGGTGAAGATCCCCGGCTCGGGCTTGCCCGCCGCCTGCGGCTGCACACCGGTGGCGTGCACCACGGCAGCGACCAGGGCTCCGTTGCCGATCGCCATCCCGCGGTCAGTGGGCAATGTAGCGTCCAAGTTGCTGGCCACGTAGCTCGCGCCGGCGTTCAGCGCGTAGGTGGCCTCGGCGAGGTCATGCCAGGTCAGGTTCTTGTCCAGGCCCTGGACCACCACCGTGGGCCGTTCGTCCGCACTGCACAACACGGTGAGTCCTTCATCCTGAAGGGCCTGCCGCAGACCTTCACCACCGATCGGGAGCACCCGGGTGTCGGCGTCAGCGTCGGTGGCGATCAGCCGGGCAGCGGCCTGCGCGGCCGTGGTGACCTCCTCCGGCCCGGTCGGTGCACCGAGGTCGGTCAGGTGGCGAGCCACGGCGTCCGGGGTCCGCGAGGCGTTGTTGGTGACGTACATCATCTGCATCCCGGCCGCACGCGCCTCTGCGAGGGCCTCGGCGGCGTTCGGGACCGCCACGTCCCCCCGGTAGACGACGCCGTCGAGGTCGAGCAGGGCCACATCGAAGGCAACCTGCAATGCCTCCTCAGCGCCGGCCAGCGCGTTGGTCTCAGTCATCCTTCGGCCTGCCCTCACCGTCACGGTCTGCCAGCCTCGGCTCGCTGCCGATTACCGACGCCGCGCCCGGGTCTACCGCACCCGGGTCCGCCTCGCCAGGGTCTGCCGCGTCCGGGTCCGGTGCGTGGTGACCGTCCTGCTCGAGGTCGACCTCGAGCTCGGCGAAGGCAACGTCCTCCTCCTCGGGCTCGGGGTCGGGCAGGGCGGCCTCGAGCGCGTCGGCCTCAGCGTCTCGTCCGGCCGCACGCAGCGCGGTCGCCCGGGCATGTGCCACCCGGACCTTCATCGTCTCCTCGGTCACGTTCCGCACCAGCTGGTCCTCGAGCACCAGCAAGGCGGCATCCGGCTGGTCCAGGTCCAGCCTGGCCCCGCTGGCCACGATCGCGAGTTCGACCCGGTCGACGTCCGTCATGTCTTTGCTCGGCGGAGCAGCGGCCAGGTCGAGCGCACGCTCGGGACGACCGAGCCCTCGTTCGCAGTCCGCTTCGATCGCCCGGAGGGCGTCCAGACCGCTGAGCCGGCGGACGGTGCGGATCTCGCGCAGTGCCTCCGCGTATCGGCCGGTCGCGTACGCAGTCAGCGCCACCGCCTCGCGCACCACGTCCACGCGGCCGGCGCGGCGCATCGCCGAGTGCGCATGCTGGTAGGCCAGCTCAGGATCGGACTCCACCAGCAGACCGGCCATCACCAGGTGCCGGCCGACGCGGTTCGCACTCTCCTTACTGAGCGTGCGCAGCCGCTGCCGCGCCTGTCGATCCAGCTGGGCGAATGTCACGTCCTCATCGATCGCCGGGTCGGTGGGGCGGTCCGCCTGCGGCGGGCGGGACTCGCCGTACCGCAGCGGACGGCGTTCCTCACCCGGGTAGTGCCCGCCGTCACGGTCCGCACCAGGTCCCCGGCCGGGTCTGCCGTCCTGGCGGCCCTGCCGGTACCCGCCACCGCGCTGCTCCGGCCGTTCACGCCGCGCTTGGCCCTGCCGGAACCCAGCGTCTCCCCCGCGACCGTCTCGGGCCCCATCCCCCCGGTCCCCGCGCTGATAGCGCTGCGCCGGGCGCTCGGACCGACCGCCAGTTCCGCTGCCGTCACTCCGCCGCGGACGCTGCCCGGGTGCTCCCGCCCTTCGCGAACTCTTCTGAGCTGGTGAACCACCACGACGGCCGTCTTGCCGCTCACCTCGGTCCCCAGAGAAACGCCGGTCCCGACCACCGTCACCGCTGCGCGGACGGATCTGCCGGGAGCTACCCGCCCGGTCGTGGGGGGACTGCCGAGACCGGTCCTTGTCCCGTCCGTCACCGTTCTCAGCCTCGCCGGCCATTGCCATCCCTCTCCGCTGTTCAAGTACCTCACCAGCCTACCCGTCGGCTCATCACCTCGGCAGCGTGCAGACCCCGATGTGCTCCCTCCCAGAGGAAGCTCTGGTCGCCCTCTCGGACAAGGCCTCCCAGAGTGGCTATCGGTTGGCCCATTCCGGCAGACACATCACCTCTGGGTGGTGTGTTAAGGCAGTCAAGCCACCCCCGGTGGTGGGGGTGGCTTGACTGGGAAGTGTTGTCCGGCGGTGTCCTACTCTCCCACGGCCTCGCGGTCGCAGTACCATCGGCGCTGAGGGGCTTAGC
>DXBY01000050.1 GCA_019116305.1 Candidatus Ruania gallistercoris
GGCGCCGGCAGCAGGTGCGCCGGAGGCGGCATGCTGCCCGGTCGGCGGGTCCTGCGTCGGTGCCGGCGGCGCGGTCGGCGGGACGGCAGACGCCTCCGGGCTGGCGTCGGGCGCCTGATCGGGGTCGTTGCTGTTCGGCGGGACGGTGCTCACAGTGTCCTCCACGGTGGGTGTTGGCATCACGGTAGCGACGCATCGGCCGAGGACGGGCAGGGGCGCGCCGGGGCGCAGGCCATCGCCTCGCGACGGCGATCGGTGCCACCGCGCGCAGCGGCGCCCGCCCGAGCCCACGGCATCGGGTCCACGACACGGCGTCCGCAGGCATGGACCGGGCCTGCGCGCACTAACCAGGCCTGCACGCAACAACGGCGCCTCGTACGAAGCGCCGTTGTCACCTTCACCGGTGTGGGGTATCAGGCGTGCATCCTCAGGTGGTCGTATCGGGCAAGCCCGCTCGACCGGTCCTTCACGTGGACCAAACGCGCGTGGGTTCCCACTCCCGGATGAAGTTGTTCCTCTTGTATACACCCTCCCCGACCCCGGCGAAAGAGGAACGGACCAGACCACCTGGTGCTCCGCCGTCGTGCCAGGTTGTCCACAGCCCCCTCCCCCTGCCCGCCACGGGTGGCAGCAGCCCGGTCATGCTGAGGACGGCCGGTAGCAACCCGAGGGGAGAGGCGATGGACCAGACGTCACGAGCAGTGGCCCTGCGATCGGCGGATGCGGAGCTCATCGAGGAGGTGCGCGGGGTTCTCGCACTCGCCGACCTCCCGGTGCTGATCCACCCGCCCGGAGCCGCCCCGCCGCGTGCTGCCCTGCTGCTGGACAGCGCCGCCGAGCTGCAGGCCGAGGACGAGCCGTGGGTCTCCCCGGGGCGGCGAGCGGTGTGGGTCGGGCGGTCCGAGCTCACCATGCCCGACGGCGGTCGCCCGCTGGCTCTGCCCGCTCGCGCGGAGGAGCTGCTCACCCGGGCACGGTCGGCCTGTCAGCCCCGCCGAGCCACAGTGGTGGGAGTGGTCGGGGCACGTGGTGGGGTCGGCGCCTCCTGCCTGGCTGCCGTGCTGGCTCGGGCGTGCGCGAACGAGCAGCTCGCTGTGGCCCTGGTGGACCTGGACGGGGCGGGACCGGGGGTGGACCTGACCCTCGGGATCGAGCACGACGGCGGGCTGCGCTGGGCTGATCTGGACGGCAGCGACGGCACGCTGCCGGGTCGGGCGTTGGAGGAGGCGCTACCGGTCTGGCACGGGGTGCACGTACTGTCTGCGGACTGGCGCGGCGGTCCGGCGCAGTCCTTGGCGTTGAGTGCCGTCGATGCGCTCGCGGCCGGTCATGACGTGGTGGTGCTGGACCTGCCGCGGGCGCAGTCGCAGTGGGCACTGCACTGCGCAGTGCTGCTGATCCTCGCCACCAGCGATGTGGTCACCGCCGAGGCGGTACGCACTGCCGGCAGCGCCTGGGAAGGGGTGGACACCCGGCTGGTGGTGCGCGGGCCGGCGCCCGGAGGCCTCACCCCGGCAGAGATCGCGGACGCGGCCGGGGTCCCTCTTGCCGTGGCGATGCGGTCCGAACGAGGATTGCGGGCCGGGGTGGAACGTGGGGTCGCGCCGGGGGACAACCGCCGCGGGGCGCTGATCCGCGGCGCCCGCCGACTGGTCGCCGACCTCGGGTTGGCGTCCTGATGTCTGGCACCGGGCTGGAGCAGGTGCGCCGCCGGATGATCGGCGCCGGCGCGGAGGGCGGGCCGCCGGGTCCGGGTGCGGTCAGCCGTGCCGTGCGCGCCACCCCGGGGATACGTACCGACGCTGCCCAGCTGGACCTGGACCGGGCCGCCCGGACTGAGCTGCTCGGGGCGGGTCCGGTGGTGCAGCCGCTGCTGGAGGACCCGGCGGTGACCGACGTGCTGATCAACGGGGACGGCAGCGTGTGGGTGGACCGGGGCCAGGGTCTGGCCGCGGAGCGGGACCGACTGCCGGACCCGCGGCGGTTGGCCACCCGGCTGGCCGGTGCGGCCGGTCAACGCCTGGATGATGCCGCACCGGTGGCTGAGGGTCGGCTGCCCGACGGTACCCGGCTGCACGCTGTGCTCGCCCCGCTCAGCGCCGAGGGCGCGGTGATCTCGCTGCGCACCGTCCGCCGCCGAGCGTTCACCCTGCCGGAGCTGGCCGAGGCCGGGCTGACCGGGCCGCGCGGGGTGCAGGTGCTCGAAGCGCTGGTGGCGCTGCGCGCGAATGTGCTGGTCAGCGGCGCCACCGGGAGCGGGAAGACCACGCTGGTGGCGAGCATGCTCTCCCGGGTGCCGCACGCCGAGCGGATCATCTGTATCGAGGAGGCTACTGAGTTGCGGCCCACCCATCCGCACGTGCTGCACCTGCAGGTGCGTCGCGCGAACGTGCAGGGTGCCGGTGAGGTGGACCTTGCGCAGCTGGTGCGGACCGCGATGCGGATGCGCCCGGACCGGCTGGTGCTCGGGGAATGCCGCGGGGTGGAGGTCCGCGAGGTGCTCGCCGCACTGAACACCGGCCACGACGGTGGCTGGGCGACGGTGCACGCTAATGCTGCGGCGGACGTGCCGGCGCGGCTGGTGGCGCTCGGTGCCCTGGCCGGGTTGTCCCCGTCCGCTGTGGCGGTGCAGGCGCTCAGTGCGATCGATGCCGTGCTCCATCTGCACCGGGACAGCCAGGGCCGTCACCTCGCCGAGGTGGCGGTGCTGGCCGACGACGGCGCAGGCGGGTTGCGGAGCGACCTCGCCCTGGTCCGGGGACCAGCAGGCGATCTGGAGCCGGCTGGTGCTTGGCAGCGGTTGGCGGGCCGGCTGGATGCCGCCACCTGGCCGGAGGCGGGATGAGTACCTGGCTGCCAGTGCTGCTGACCCTCGCGGCGGCCGCACTGCTGACCGCGCCGGGTCGCCGCGGCCGCTCGCCCACAGTGGCCGCCCCTTCCCCCGGGCCGCGTTCTGCCCGCAGGCGCGGCTGGCGGGCACGGCGTGGTCAGCGCACCGAGTCCGAGCTGCCGTTCGGGTCGGTGCTGGTGGAGGTGGCCGCCCGGCTGCGCACCGGGGCGGCGGTGCCGGAGGCGTGGCGCGCCACACTCGCAGGGCAGCCCGGGGCACCGGCCACCTTGGCGGAGCTGGCGGGGCGGGTCCCCGCCGGGCCCCGGGCTGATGCGGTCGCCGGAGCGCGCACCGCCGTCGCCGTGGCCGAGCGGCTCGGCACGCCGGTGGCGGATGTGCTGGAAGCCTGCGCCCAGGGGCTCGCCGAGGCGGAGGAGAGCGCCGGCCAGCGCCGCACCGCGATGGCTGCACCCCGCGCCACGGCCCGGTTGCTCGCCTGGTTGCCGCTGGCCGGTCTCGGGCTCGGCGTGCTGCTCGGGGTGGACCCGGTCACCGTGTTCGCGGACGGCGGGCCGGGGACGGTGAGTCTCCTGTTCGGGATCGCGTTGATGGTGCTCGGCCGGAAGTGGTCGGCCGCGCTGGTGCGGCGGGCGGAACAGGTCGGCCGATGACGGCCCCGGCGGCGGTGGTGATCGTGCTGCTCAGCGCACTCGCCCTGCTGCCGTGGGCCTGTGGGCCGCGCCCGCTGGGTACGGCTCGGGACATCCCCGACCGCCGCCCAGCACCGGTGCGGGCAGTCGACACCGCGGTCCTGCTGGACATCACCCGGGCCGCGATCGTGGCCGGCGCCAGTGTGCCCGGTGCGCTGGCCGCACTCGCGGCGGCACTGCCGCCCACCCAGGGTGCGGCGCTGGGCCGGGTGGAGACGGCGCTGCAGCTGGGTGCCTCCTGGCCGGAGGCCTGGCAGGACACCGGCCAGGAGTGCCAGGAGTTGCGGCATGCGCTGGAACCGGCGTGGACCGATGGTGTCTCCCCGGTGCCGTTGCTGCATCAGGCTGCCGATACGGTGCGGGCCCGGCGTACCGCTCGTGCTCGGGAGGCGGCAGCGCGGCTTGGCGTGCGCCTGGTGCTGCCGCTGGGCTTGTGCTTGTTGCCCGCATTCGTGCTGCTCGGCCTGGTGCCGGTGCTGCTGTCCACCGGCACCAGGTTGTTCGGTGGTTGAGTCGGCCGGTGCGCCCGGTGGAGACCGGTGTGGAGCATGAGTCAGCGTCGGTCAGAGACCGTCACGGTCGTGCCAGTGCTCCTGCCAGCGCCAGTCGATCGGCTCGTCCAGGCGCTGGTAGCGGATGTCGGTGGACAGCCGCATCCGGCCGCCGGTGTCCACGTTGTCCAGGGCGGCGTGCACCAGGTGAGCCGAGTGCACCATCACGTCCCCGGCACGGTAGTCGGTGACCAGCCACCGGGCGTCATACTCCTCGGCCAGCGCCGGCAGGTCCGCGGTGATCGAAGCGGCAGGCCGCTTCAACCGCCCTTCCCGTTCCTCGGCCATGATCGCGTGGTGCGTGCCCTCGAGGTAGGTCAGCCCACCGAGCGAGGTGGGGCACTCCCCGAGCGGGATCCACATCGACAGCACCCGGTCGGTGCCCTCGCGCAGGTAGACCAGGTCGTAGTGCGCCTGGGTGGCGGTGCCGATGCCGTTCTCCCCGGGCTGGGTGTGGCGCAGGATCTTGCGCCGGTGCAGGTGCACATCCCCGTCGAGGAACCAGCGGAACCAGCCACCCACCGCCGGGGAGGCACAGAACGCTTGATACTGCTCGGATGGGACTATCTCGTCGTACAGGATGCGCCGGTAGGCGGCTTGGTCCACCGGCCCGCCGCTGGCCACTCCCGCCACCGGGTCGGCCTCGGCGTCCAGCAGGCCGGTACCGGTCAGGGCGGAGAAGTAGAACTCCCGGAAGGCCTCCACATCCGCGGTCGGGATCTGCCCACGGAGCAACAGATAGCCCTGGGAGCGTAACCGCTGCCACAATGCTTCCCGATCGCGGCGTTCGGCATCGGGAGTCTCGGCGAGGGCCCCGAGCCGTTCGGGGCGCTCGTCCAGCACATAGCCGTTCGACGTCAGCATGACGGCGAGCCTAGGTGGCAGCGGAGAGGCAGGACATAGATGATCGCCGATCGTGAGTTGGACAATTCCCGACCGATCGCGCCGTCAGTACCGCGGCGCTGGTCGTCGTACCTGAATGTGGCGCGCCCGCTACGCGATGCCGGACTGAGCTGCCGGGGTGCCGGTGAGCAGCAGGCAGGCCCGGTCGCCGACCCGCTACCCCGGCGACTGTCCACACATGCCCTCGTCTTCGTCACTGGTGGTAGCGGCCGGTACCGCGACGAGAGGTGCCCGAACGAGATCACCATCGCTGCGCCGTCGGTGATCTGGCTCTCCGCCGGAGCCACGCACGCCTACGGACCGGGACCGGACGGCTGGCAGGAGCACTGGGTGCTCTTCGAGGGCACGATGACCCGGGTGTTCGAGGGGCCGCACGGGTGGCCCGCCGACCGCCCGGTGCAACCGGCCGACCCCACCGTGCTGCGGACGCTGGCGGACGCGTTCGCGCGGCTGCACAGTGCCCTGCTGCTGCCGAGCAGCCGATCGCAGCTGGTGGCGGCCACTGTGGTCGCCCAGCTGATCGGGATCGCGTTGGACGCCACCGCACCCAGTCCGCGGCAACGGGCAGCATCAGTGGTCGATGCGCTCTCCGGGTCGGCGTTCCTACCGCTGAGCGTGGCCGAGCGCGCCGCCGAACTGGGCCTGACCGTGGACACGTTGTACACCGCAGTGCGGGAAGCCACCGGGCTGAGCCCGCACGAGTTCATCATCCAGGCCCGGATGGGGCGTGCCCAACAGCTGCTGGCGGACACCACCAGCGAGGTCGCAGCAGTCGCCGCCCAGGTGGGTTACGACGACCCCGCCTACTTCTCCCGGCTGTTCCGCCGCCGGGTCGGGCTCGCGCCGGTGGAGTTCCGCCAGCAGGAGGCGGCGCGCCGGAGTTGAGACTTCCCCGGGCTGCTCCCGCTGGCAGCTTTACTGGGGTGGACCCTGCTCCGTACCGCCCGAAGGACTGTGATGCTCGACCCCGACCTGCGCCCGGACTGGACCTTCCACACCGTGGACTCACTGACGAAGGTGTTCGCCGACGAACCACCCGAGCCGGCAGGTGCCGGCGCCGCGCTCTCCGGGTTCGTCGGGGAGACGCTCTCGGTGCAGATCGCCTTCCTGCCGCCGGCGGCGGAGGGCCTGCAGCAGGTCCCCGCGCTCGCCGTGGACGTGGCCGGCCCGCTGGCAGCGCACGCGCGCCTGAGCACCGTGGAGCTGGTGCCGGCGATGCTGCCTGCCTTCGACGGGCACGATGCGGGCTACCTGCGGGACACGCCGGGGCTCTATCCGGACCTGCTCCGCCCACTCGGGCCGGAGCGGGTGATCCCACCGGCGATCGGCTACTGGCGTGCGCTGTGGATCGACCTGTGCGTCGAGGATGAGGCGCTCGCCGGGAGCAGCGAGCTGACCGTGCGACTGGCGGATGCTGCCTCCGGCGCTGAGCTGCACCAGGCGACCATCCCGGTGCAGGTGCATCCGGTGCGGCTGCCGGAGCTGGACATCATCAACACGCACTGGCTGCATGCGGACTGCCTCGTCGACTACTACGGGGTGGAGCCGTTCAGCGAAGAGCACTGGCAGCTCCTCGATACCTTCATCGGCTCCGCCGCCGGGATGGGCGTCAACTCGGTGCTCACCCCCACCTGGACGCCCCCGCTGGACACTGCTGTGGGGCACACGCGCACGCCGGTGCAGCTGGTGCAGATTGTGCATGACGGCGGGGGGTACCAGTTCTCCTTCGACCGCCTGGGCAGGTGGTTGCGGCTGTGCGCGAAGCACGGCATGCGAGCCGTGGAGATCGCGCACCTGTTCACCCAGTGGGGTGCGCGTGCCACCCCTGCGATCTACGTGGACGCCTCGGAGGGTAGCCAGCAGTGGTTCGGCTGGGACGTGCCCGCCACCGACCCGCGGTACCGGGAGCTGCTCGCCGTGCTGCTGCCACAGCTCCGGGCCTACCTGGCTGAGCGCTGGTCCGGTGAGGTGATCTTCCACATCAGCGACGAGCCGCGAGCGGAGATGCTGGCCGACTACCGGGCGGCCCGGGCCGTGGTCGCCGACCTGCTCGAGGGGGCGTTGGTGGCCGATGCGCTCAGTGACTACGCGTTCGCCCGGGAAGGGGTGGTGGACACCCCGATCGTGGCGACCAACCATGTGGCGGAGTTTCTCGACAACGGGGTGAGCCCGTGGGTGTACTACTGCGTCTCCCAGCACCGGGACGTGGCGAACCGGTTCATCGCGATGCCGTCACTGCGCAACCGGGTGCTCGGCCGGCAGCTGTTCGCTGCCGGAGCGCCCGGCTTCCTGCACTGGGGCTTCAACTTCTACAACGCCCAGTTCTCCCTGGGGCAGATCGACCCCTTCACCGACACCTGTGCCGGAGGAGCGTTCCCGGCCGGTGATCCGTTCGTTGTCTACCCCGGCGAGGACGGCACCGCCCTGCCCTCCATCCGCTACCGGGTGTTCGCCCAGGCGATGGCCGACCACCGAGCGCTGCAGCTGCTCCGGGACCTCACCGACGTCGACACCGCCCGGAGCATGATCGACCAGGACGGCACGCTGGGCTATGACAGATTCAGCTACGACTCCGAGCACTACCTCACCACGCGGCGGGCGGTCGACGAGCGGATCATGACAGAACTCGCCCGGCGTGAGTCCCCGCGCGGCTGATCTGATGCCGGGCGCCGGTGCGCTGCACACGCCCGCAGCGTAGAACTGCGACCGTGCAGGGACACCGGCCTCCATCGCGGTGACGGTCAGCAGGGTGGGTCGCCTGATGCCACGTTGTCCACACCCCGGGGGTATGCCGCCGGCAGCGATCCGGCGTAGCGGTCAGGCTCGATCTCCCGGGACCAACTCCGGTCCCGGGAGAGGAGAGGAGAGCCGATGAATTCCGATTGCGGACGTTCTGCATGGCGGCGCCGGATCCGGGTGGCCGGTCGGCGGCGGTGGTCGGCGGTGCGCCGCACCGCCGAGGCGGGGATGGCTACCGCCGAGTATGCGATCGCGACGCTTGCCGCCGTGGCGTTCGCTGCCCTGCTGATGACCATCTTGCGCAGCGACGAGGTGCGCGGGCTGCTGCTCGGCATCGTCCGCCAGGCGCTGTCGATCGGCGGCTGAGATGGGCCGCGTCCGGGCATCGCCCCTGCGCCGGTACTCCCAGCACCCCACGACCGGCAGGCGGGACCGGGGTTCGGTGACCGCCGAGCTCGCGGTGCTGTTGCCCGGGGTGGTGCTGGCGATCGTGGTGATCCTGGTGGTTGCCTCCGCCGGCGTGATGCAGGTGCGGTGCGCGGACGCGGCACGTGCCGGAGCGCGTGCCGCGGCCCTGGGTGAGGACGAGGCCGAGGTGGCCGCGATCGTGCAGCAGTTGGCGGGTGACGACGCCCGTGTCACCGTCACCCGGTCCGAGGAGTGGGTGGACGTACGCGTGCGGGGCGACGTGCCGCTCGGTCCGCTCAGTGGCGTGCTGCACACCGATGTGGTGTTCTCCGCGCTGCCCGAGCCCACGGGCACGGGAACGGATGGAGGTGACGAGTGAGCGAGGCGGGCACCGCGCGCTGCGGCGGGCCACGCGAGAGTGGTCGTGGCTACGGCCGGGACCGCGGTTCGATGACGGTGCTGATGCTGGGCGTGATCGCCGGTGGGCTGGTGCTGGCGGTGCTCGTCGGTGGCCTGGTCCGCGGGATCACCGCGCGTGGCGATGCCCAGGCGGCCGCGGACCTGGGTGCGCTCGCCGCCGGAGAGGTCGCCGCTGTGGGTGGCCCGGCGCCGTGTGAGGTGGCCCGCCGGGTGGTCGAGCGCAACGGTGCCGCCCTCGCGGGCTGCACCCTCGGTGACGGCGGAATGGTCGAGCTGGCCACCACCGTCGCGGTGCAACCACTGCCCGGTTGGCAGGAGACCGCGCGCGCCACGGCGCGTGCCGGGCCGGTCGGACAAGGCTGAGGGCACGCTGGCAGGTAGATCCGGCGGCGGACCGCGCCCTTTGTGTACACAGTTGGAAGAAGGGACGAAAATGCTACTATCCACAGATGGATACCGTGAGCCGGGAGGTCTCGACTCGAGAGCTGCGCAACCAGCTTTCCGACGTGCTCGGCCGCGCCATGTATGCGGGCGAACGGATTGGCGTGACCCGCCATGGCAAGCTCGCCGCGGTGGTGATCAGTGTGGCTGACCTGGAGACGCTCGAGGCGTTGGAGATGGCACAGGACGTCGAGGCCTACCGTGCGGCGACCGCTGCCGACGACGGCGAGCGGGTGTCGCTCGAAGAACTTCGCCGCGACCTCTCGACGTGACCTATCGGGTCCAGTTCACGACGGCGGCAGCTCGGCAGATGCGAAAGCTCCCGCCTCACCCGCGGGAACGGCTGTTGGCGGCGGTGGCCATGCTTGCCGACAATCCGCGGCCACCCGGCGCGACGAAGCTCGTCGGTGAACTCGCGGCCTGGCGCATTCGCGTAGGGGAGTATCGAGTGATCTACGACGTCGTTGACGAGACCCTGACGGTCACAGTCGTCCGGGCAGCCCACAGGCGCGAGGTGTACCGGCGGTAGGAGGAGTTCGCCCGTGACCGGCTCTGGCTGACCGGCGGGAACGTGGGCACCGGCTGCCAGAATGCCGGTGTGGATGCCGGTACCGGGAGCAGCGAGCGGGACACTCTCGCCACTCTGCTCACCCCACAACGGGTGCAGGAGAGTCTGGTGCACACTCACCACCTGCATCCCGCGGCCGGCGAGCACGGCGACTGGCCGGACTGGGCCGACGCCGACCTGGTCGCCGCCTACCGCCGGCGCGGAGTGGAGCAGCCGTGGCGGCACCAGGTCACCGCCGCTGAGGCCAGCTGGGCGGGCCGGCACGTGGTGCTGGCCACCGCCACCGGGTCCGGGAAGTCGATGGCTGCCTGGCTGCCGGCGATCAGCTCGATCCGTTCCGCCCAGCTCGGCACCAGCATCGCGGCCCTGCAGCGTCGCCCGAGCGTGCTCTACCTCAGCCCCACCAAGGCACTCGCCGCCGATCAACTGCACGGCCTCCAGGCCTTACTCACGGCCGGCGAGATCACCGACGTGCGGGTGGCCACCTGCGACGGCGACACCCCCACCGATGAACGCACCTGGATCCGCGACCACGCCGATGTGGTGCTGTCCAACCCGGACTTCCTGCACTTCTCCCTCCTGCCCGGCCACCGGCGGTGGCAACGGCTGCTGCGCGGCCTGCGCTACGTCGTCGTGGACGAGTGCCACGCCTACCGCGGCGTGCTCGGCGCCCACGTGGCTCTGGTGTTGCGGCGCCTGCTCCGCCTCGCGGAGCACTACGGCGCCGCCCCGGTGGCCATCCTTGCCTCGGCGACCACCGGCGAACCCGAGGTGAGCGCTGCCCGACTGCTCGGCGTCGACCCGACGACTGTGACCGCCGTCGGGCAGAGCAGCGCCCCCCGCGGACACACCACTGTGGCGCTGTGGCAGCCCGCCATCCTGCCCGGCGCCGAAGAACAAGTGTGGGCGCAGGAGTCCACGGGCGGGCCACCGGCCTGGCGACCGAGTGGGACGCCCGAGGATGCGCCGCGCCGCTCCGCGCTCGCCGAGACCTCCGAGCTGCTCACCGACCTGGTCCGGGCCGGCAAACGGACGCTGGCGTTCGTGCGCTCCCGGGTGGGTGCCGAGGCGATCGCCGACCAGACCCGCTCCCGGCTCGCCGACCGCGACTCGGCCGAGCTCGCTGGTCGGGTGGCCGCCTACCGCGGCGGCTACCTGCCGGAGGAACGCCGCGAGCTGGAACGCGCGCTGCGCACCGGGGATCTGCTCGCGCTGTCCTCCACGAACGCCCTCGAGCTCGGTGTGGACATCTCCGGGCTGGACGCAGTGCTGATCGCCGGATGGCCCGGCACCCGGGTCTCCCTCTGGCAGCAGATCGGCCGCGCCGGCCGCGCCGGTGCCGACGGGCTGGCCGTGCTGGTCGCCAGCGACAACCCGTTGGACACGTACCTGGTGCACCATCCGGAGGCGATCTTCGAGACCGGCGTGGAGGCCACCGCGTTCGACCCGGGCAACCCGTACGTGCTCGCCCCGCACCTGTGCGCCGCTGCCGCCGAGACCCCGCTGCTGCAGGCAGACATCGAGCGCTTCGGTCCCGGCACCCCAGCGCTGCTGCGGGACCTGGTGGCACGCGGATTCCTGCGGGACCGTCCGAACGGCTGGTACTGGAACTACTCCCGCCCGGAGTCGCCCACAGACCTGACCGACCTGCGCGGCGGGTCCGGCGCCCCGGTGCAGGTAGTGGAGGCCGGCACCGGGCGGGTGCTGGGCACGGTGGACGCCGGCCGGGCCGACGCCACGGTGCACACCGGCGCCATCTATGTGCACCAGGGCCGCACGTTCCGGGTGGAGTCCTATGAGGACGACGTCGCCGTGGTCACCGAACGGTCCGTCGGCTATCGCACCCGCCCGCACGTGGACAAGCACGTCTCGGTAGTCCGGACCGGCACGGAGATGGCGTGGGGGCCGGTCACCTGGGGGTACGGGGTGGTGGACGTGACCGAGCAGGTCACCGGTTATGACCGACGGCGGATCCCGGGGATGGACCTGATCGGCACCTACTCCTTGGAGCTGCCCACGCATACGCTGCGCACCACCGCCTGCTGGTGGCACGCCGACCCGGGAGTGCTCGCCGAGGCCGGAGTGGCCCCCGGTGACCTACCCGGGGCGCTGCACGCCGCCGAACATGCCGCGATCGGGCTGCTCGGGCTGATCGCCACCTGCGACCGGTGGGACATCGGCGGGCTGTCCACTGCGGTGCACGCCGACACCCTGGAGCCGACCGTGTTCGTCTACGACGGGTACCCCGGCGGAGCCGGCTTCGCCCAGCGCGGCTACTCCGCCGCCGCCCGGTGGATGGTCGCCACCCGGGACGCGATCGCCGCCTGCCCGTGCGCCACCGGCTGCCCGAGCTGTGTGCAGTCACCCAAGTGCGGGAACAACAACTCTCCGCTGGACAAGGCCGGCGCGCTGCTGCTGCTGACCATGCTCACCGCCTTCGCCCCGCGCAGCTGACCTGCCCCGTGATGCGCGCGAACGTTCCCTGAGGCGGTAAAAACCTCCGTGGGGCCGCGTCAAGGGACGTTCGCGAGGGTGGCGAGCTCGTGCAGGGGAGCCGCTAGACGGGTAGCCAGTGCCGGGTCGTGCTCGCGGATCTCGGCTGCGAGCAGATCCAGTAGTGCGCGTTGGGACCGGGCCAGCTCGGTCGGCGCTGTGGAGGCGGCGCGGGCACTGGTGAGCCGGGTCAAGAAGGCAGCCGGGAGCAGATCCGCCTCGCGGCCGTGGTGCGGGTTCAGGTCGTAGCGCACGCAGGCAAGAGCGAGGAGCTGGTCGCGCAGGTGGTCCAGCATGATCACCGCCTGCCAGGTGCGGGACCGGGCGATGGCTGAGCGCGCGTGCAGGGCGTACAGCCATGCCATCCCGACCAGGTGCCGCACGTCGGGGACCCGCGGTGTGGTGGCCGGTTGCGGTGTGCCGAACAGCAGCTCGAACCCCGGTTCGGTGCCGCGGAACTCGTCCTCCGGCCAGAAGGACAGGTCCACCTGCAGTGACGAAGTCAGCAGGAATACCCGGTACAGCACGCCACCGGCGATCACGTCCAGGTGGTCGGCCGCGCCCTCGCGGTAGAGCCGGTCGGTCCAGCGCGCTGCCACCTCGTCCGGGTCGGCGTCCCGGGCGATCTGCAACACCAGGTCGATGTCCGACCAGGCATCCTCCCGGCCGGTCGCAGCCGAGCCGACCAGTGCCGCACCGACCACCGCGGGATCCGCATGGGCAGCGGCGATCAGCGCGTCGCGCAGCTGGGTGCGGTCCGTGGGGGTGAACACTGCGCCAGGCTATCGGGAAGGGAAAAGTGCCACAGCCTGTGGCACTGACACCTCGCGCGTGCGGCGGGCGCCCTCCTCCGCCCGCCGCACGCGTGATCCCCCTGGTCTATCCGCCTGGTTCGGACGCCGGCCGGCGGCTCACTCGGTCACCTCGATCTCCTGGCCCTCGCTGACCGCGAGTACCGCGCGCTCCCCGGAGTCCCAGTAGGGCCCGGCATCAAGCAGCAGCACGTATGCGGTGTACTCACCGGCCGGCAGGCTCGGCCCGACCCCGGTCCAGGAGTCGTCGCAGACGTCCCACAGCTGGTGGCCGCCGGACTCGGTGGTCTCCTCGCCTGCCGCCAGGCTGGTCTCGGCCACGTGGTCGCTGCCGAGCATCGCCGGCGCGACCACGGTGCCGTCCTGCACCAGCACCACCTGGGTGTAGGTGTCGGCGGTGAGGTCCTGGGCAGCCGTGTTCCGCAGGGTGAACTCTCCGCTCAGCCCACCGGTCGACCCGTCCGGGGATGCTTGGTACGGACCGGTGCCGAAGTCGGTGAGCACCTCCCACCCGGTGTAGGCGGTAGGTGGCTCCCATGCCTGCCCGCAGGTCGGTTCGTAGGCCTCCGGCGGGGAGATCTGCGTTCCCTGGTCGGGCGAGCCGCTCTCATCGTCGGAGCCATCCGGGTTCTCGGAGCCGTCCGCGTCGGCCGTCGAGTCCTCTTCCGACCCCGCACCAGTAGTGAGCGAACCGTCCTCGAAGGTGACTGCGACCGGGTCGGCCAGCTGCCACGTGCCCGCGTCCGCCGCGAGCGCGCCGACCGTGACCTCGGCAGCACCGGTGAAACCGTCCTCGCACAGCACCAGGTCGTCCAGGCCACGGGTGAGCGAGGCATCCTCGCCCGGCGACACCGTCAGCTCGCCGTCAGCAGCACCTTCGGAGTAGGCGATCACCTCGTTGCTAGCCTCCGCGGTGACCGCCAGGTCCACTGCGGCAGCCAACGCCAGCTCCTCCTCCGAACGGAGGGCGATGTCCAAGGTGCGGTCACCGCTGACCTGCGCTCCGCCGTCGAGAATCTGCGTATCTCCGGTGACCTGGTCCAGATCGGTGCCACACCAGTCCACCGAGGGGGGCTCGGTGGGCGCCGGCGGATCGGTGGCCGGTGGGGGAGCGGGCCGGTCCCACGGTCCCCCCACCTGCCAGACCACCAACCCCGCGGCCACCACGGTCACCACACCGCCCGCCTGGGTCGCGGCCCGGCGCCGACGGCGGCTGCGCACCCGGTCCACCAGCCCTCCGAGCCGTGCCTCCAGCGGGTTGTCGCCGTCGCGCCGGGCATCGGCATGCAGCCAGTCCTCGATGTTCATGCCCGCTCTCCTTCCAGCTGCAGCTGGGCAGCCAGCCGCTGGTTCGCCTCGTGCAGGTAGCGCTTGACCGTCCCGGTGGCCAGGCCCAGCTCGTCCCCGGTCTGCTCGATCGTCAGATCGGCGTAGAACCGCAGCACCACGCAGGCTCGCTGCCGTGGCGGCAGGGTGGTCAGGGCTCTGGCCACATCCACCCGGTTGCCCGCCGATTCGTCATGGCGTGCTTCGCCGGGCTCGAACAGGTGCTGCACCGCCCGCCAGCGCTTGCTGCGACGGTAGCTGTCCAGGTACAGCGTCATGATCGCCCGGCGCACATACGCTTCGGCGTACTCCGGTCCCTCCGCGCTCTGGCTCCGGCGGAACCGGGTGAACACCTTGGTTACTGCTTCTTGCACCAGGTCCTCCCCGTCGCTGGCGTTACCGCACAGCAACGTGGCGTACCTGGTCAACGTCGCCCCCCGGGCGCGCACCAGCTCGGTGAGCGCTCCCTCCCAATGTGCCACGCCCCCTCCTCGGGTCATCCGTGCGGGCTTTCACTGAGGTCAACGCTCCGCCGGCCGTGATGGTTGGGTCCGATTGTGAAGGAGTCGTGGACTCAGGCACCCCGATTTGGTGGATACACTCGCAGCGTCCCCGGACACCCTGGGGGAGACCTACCGTTCGTCGAGGAGGACGGATGCTCACGCTCGGAACCACGAGCCTCGTCATCGTTTCGGTGATCGCAGCAATCGCGATCGCAGCCCTGGTCTTCGCTGTCGCCCTGCGGCGGCAGGTGTTGGCTGCAGGGGAGGGCACCGGTGCGATGCAGACGATCGCCACTGCCATCCAAGAGGGAGCATCGGCGTACCTGAACCGGCAGTTCCGCACCCTGGCGCTGTTCGCCGTCGTGGTGTTCGGCCTGCTCTTCCTGCTCCCCGGCGACGCCGGGATCCGGGTCGGCCGGTCGATCGCGTTCCTCTTCGGCGCCGCGTTCTCCGCTGCGATCGGCTACCTCGGCATGTGGCTGGCCACCCGCGCGAACCTGCGGGTCGCCGCGGCTGCCACCGGCACGAACGGCATGGCTGAGGGCTCCCGGATCGCATTCCGCACCGGCGGTGTGGTCGGTATGTCCGTGGTGGGCCTCGGCCTGCTCGGTGCCGCCGCCGTGGTGCTGATCTTCCGGGGTGACGCCCCCGCGGTGCTGGAGGGCTTCGGCTTCGGCGCCGCCCTGCTGGCGATGTTCATGCGGGTCGGCGGCGGGATCTTCACCAAGGCCGCCGACGTGGGAGCCGACCTGGTCGGCAAGGTGGAGCAGGGCATCCCCGAGGACGACCCGCGCAACGCCGCCACGATCGCTGACAACGTCGGGGACAACGTGGGCGACTGCGCCGGGATGGCCGCGGACCTGTTCGAGTCCTATGCGGTCACCCTGGTGGCCGCCCTCATCCTCGGTAAGGCCACGATGGGCGAGGCCGGGCTGGTCTTCCCGCTGATCGTGACCGCGATCGGTGCGTTGGTGGCCGTGCTCGGGGTGTTCATCACCAAGGTCCGGGGGAGCGAGAACGGTCTGACGGCGATCTATCGCGGCTTCTACATCTCCGCCCTGATCGGGGCGGTACTTGCTGCGATCGCGGCGTTCGTCTACCTGCCGTCCAGCTTCGGCGGGCTCGAGGGGGTGGGCGAGGCGCTCGCCGAGCACGGCGGAGATCCGCGCCTGGTCTCGGCACTGGCCGTGGTGATCGGCGTGGTGCTCGCCGGAGTGATCCTCGCCGTGACCGGGTACTTCACCGGTACCACCGCCAAGCCGACCCGGACCGTGGCCGCTACCTCCAAGACGGGGGCGGCCACTGTGGTGCTCTCCGGCATCGGCGTAGGTTTCGAGTCCGCGGTCTACACCGCCGGCATCATCGCCGCCGCCCTGTGCGGACTGTTCCTGCTCGCCGGCGGTTCGGTGTGGCTGTCGCTGTTCCTGATCGCCCTGGCGGGCTGCGGTCTGCTCACCACAGTGGGTGTGATCGTGGCGATGGACACCTTCGGCCCGGTCAGCGACAACGCCCAGGGCATCGCCGAGATGTCCGGGGACGTGGACGAGGAGGGCGCCCAGATCCTCACCGACCTGGACGCCGCCGGCAACACCACCAAGGCGATCACCAAGGGCATCGCGATCGCGACGGCGGTGCTCGCCGCCACCGCACTGTTCGGCTCCTACGGGGACGCGGTCAGTGGTGCGATCGCCTCGGCCGGAGCGAACGTGGCGGACATGTCCGACGGTCTGGTCGCCGCGATGGTGAACTACGAAATCATCTCCCCAGTCACGCTGGTGGGAGTGATCCTCGGTGCGGCCGTGGTGTTCCTGTTCTCCGGTCTGGCCGTGGACGCGGTCACCCGGGCAGCCGGCGCGATCGTGTTCGAGGTGCGCCGCCAGTTCAAGGAGTCCCCCGGCATCATGACCGGCCAGACCCGCCCCGAGTACGGGCGGGTGGTGGACATCTGCACCAAGGACTCCCTGCGGGAGCTGGTCACTCCCGGCCTGCTGGCCGCGTTCGCGCCGATCGCCGTCGGCTTCGGCCTCGGAGTAGGCCCCCTGGCCGGGTTCCTCGGCGGTGCGATCGCTGCCGGTGTGCTGATGGCGGTGTTCCTGGCCAACTCCGGTGGTGCCTGGGACAACGCGAAGAAGATCGTCGAAGATGGCCACTACGGCGGCAAGAACTCCGAGGCGCACTCCGCCACGGTGATCGGTGACACCATCGGCGACCCGTTCAAGGACACCGCCGGCCCGGCGATCAACCCGCTGATCAAGGTGATGAACCTGGTCTCGCTGCTGATCGCCCCCGCGGTGGTGGCGTTGAGCGTGCCGGCGGATGCCAACCACACGCTACGGATCGGGATCGCGGTGGTGGCCGGCCTGATCGCCGTCGGCGCGATCGTCGTCGCCAAGATCCGCGGCAGCGGTGTGGTGCTCGAGGACGGCGTGGACGAGAAGGTAGACGCCCGGCCCTGACCGAAGCATCACTTCCACGACGGTGGCCTGGATGTCGCTTTCGAGCGAAATTGCGACATCCAGGCCACCCTCGCGGCTTTGTCGGAGGAGACTAGCGGGATGAGCACCCCCGCTGCCCGCACTGCCCTGGTCACCGGCGCCTCCCGGGGGATCGGCGCCCACCTGGCCCGCAGCCTGGCCGCGGCCGGGCTGGACGTGGCGCTGCTGGCCCGCGACGCCGAGCGGCTCACCGCCGTGGCGGAGGAGATCGAAGCGCTCGGCCGGCGGGCCGTGGTGCTCGCCGCCGATGTCACCGACCAAGTGGCGGTGGACGCCGCCGTGAACGAAGCGGAGTTCGCGCTCGGCGCTGTGGACCTGCTGGTGAACAACGCCGGCCTGGTCGACGCCGAGGTACCGCTCTGGGAAGCCGACCCGGAAGAGTTCGCCCGGGTGCTGGCCACCAACGTCTACGGCCCGTTCCTGCTCGCCCGCGCTGTCGTTCCCGGAATGCTCAGCCGTGGCGGCGGCCGGGTGATAGATCTCAGCTCCGGCGCCGGCACGCACGACAATGCTCAGGCCAGCGCCTACAACGTGTCCAAGACTGCGCTGTTCCGGATCGGCGGCGGGCTGCACGCCGCCGGCTTCGATCGTGGGCTACGCGCCTTCGAGGTCGCCCCCGGGGTGGTGGCCACCGACATGTCCACCGGGATGCAGCTGCACGCCGATCGCACCGACTGGACGCCACCGGAGGCGGTCGGGGAGATCGTGGTCGCGATCGCCGCCGGCGAGCTGGACACCCTCTCCGGCTGCTACCTGCGCGCCGGCACCGACACAGTGGCCGAGCTGCGTGAGCGCGCAGCCGCCGGGCAACCGACCGGCCGCCGCCTGCGGGTCACCGACTGGGAAGGCCGCGGGTCGCGCTGAGCCCTGCGCTGCTCATCGCTGGTTCCTCGGCGAGCTGACCTTCACGAAGAACATCAGGGCCGCTCCCACGGCCAGCACCAGCACGATCCCGAGGATCCCCCAGTACTGGGCTTCCTGTGCGGTGGCCAGCCCGGTGATCGCCATCCCGGCGGTGATCGCCACCGACCACATCGCCGGGGCCATGAAGCTCACCGCCCGGCCGGTGGTGGCGTACAGGCCGAACACCTCCCCCTCGCGCCCGGCCGGGATGAGCCGCGCGAGGAACGTACGCGAGGCGGACTGCGCCGGTCCCACACAGACCGCCATGATCAACCCGAGGGACCAGAACACCGTCGGTCCGCCGTCGTGCAGGAAGAAGATCGCCACGCCCAGGATCACCATCGTGATCAGCGAGGTGAGGATCACCGCCCGGGGGCCGACAGCATCGTCGATCCGCCCGGCAATGATCGTGGCGATCCCCGCCACCACGTTCGCCACCACACCGAAGATGATCACGTCCCCGGGGCTGAACCCGAAGGCCCCGGCGGCGATCACCCCGGCGAAGGTGAACACCCCGGCCAACCCGTCCCGGAACACCGCTGAGGCGAGCAGGAAGTACACCGTGTTCCGGTCCGCGCGCCACAAGCCGACGATCGTGCCCCACAGCCGCTTGTAGGCACCGATCAGCCCGACCTTCTCCCGGGTCCGGGACTTCTGGCGCACATCCTTGACCACCCGCAGCACCGGGATGGAGAAGATCAGTGTCCAGGCGGCGCAGAACAGCATGCTCACCCGCACGTCCAGACCATTCTCCCCGGTCACGCCGAACAGACCCACGTCCGGGTTGATGAACCCGAGGTAGACGAACAGGAGCAGCACGATGCCGCCGAGGTAGCCCATGCCCCAGCCGAGCCCGGAGACCCGGCCCACGTTCTCCCGGGTGGAGACCTGGGCGAGCATGGCGTTGTAGTTCACTCCGGCGAACTCGAAGGCGATGTTCCCGGCGGCGAGCAGCACCAGGCCGAGCCACAGGTACTCCGGCGCCGGCAGCACGAAGAACAGCCCCGCCGAGGCCAGGATCACCAAGCCGGTGTTCACCCCGAGCCACAGGGTGCGCCGCCCGGCCCGGTCCGCGCTCTGCCCGGTCACCGGGGCGAACAGGGCGATCAGGACCCCCGCACCGGCGAGCACCCAGCCGAGGTTGCGGTCCGCCTCCGGCCCGAACGCGTCCGAGGTGATGTACACGGTGAACACGAACGTGGTGATCACCGCGTTGAATGCTGCCGACCCCCAGTCCCACAACGACCAGGCGAGCACCGGAACTGTGAGCAGTCGGCGGGGGCGGGTCAGGGCCGGATCCGCCGAGGAGGGGAAGGTCATGCCCCCACCGTATGGACACCGGATGCCGATCGGGGTGATTTGGCAGGTCCCTGGGCCGGAGTCGGCCGTTCGTCGGCCGGGCGAGCCCGCTGCGCAGCGTCGGCCCAGGCACCGTTTTGTAGAGTGCGGGCAATGACGGGTGGGAGACTGATGCAGATCGGGGAGCTGGCCGAGCATGTGGGCGTCAGCTCGCGATCGCTGCGGCACTACGAACAGCAGGGCCTGCTGTCACCGGCCCGGGGGAGCAACGGCTACCGCGTCTATGCCGAGATCGACCTCGTCCGAGCCGGCAACATCAAAGAGCTCCTGGACACCGGGCTGACGACCGCCGACGTCCGACAGTATCTGGACGAGGGCTGCCTGGACCGTCCGCTCTCCGGCGCGGTGCGGTGTGCCGCCGAGCTGCCGACCCTGCAGCAGCGCCTCGCGAACCTGGATGAGCTGATCGGTCGACTGCAGCACACCCGGGGCAAGCTCGCTGCACACACCAGCGCGCTGGAGAACGGGGTGCTCCCGGGTTGAGGTGACCCAGCGGGTTGGCGGTGCACCAGCCGGGCATGGTGTGCCTGCGGGTTTGACTCTGTCACTAGCGTCAGGCTCCTACCGTCCTGGACATGAGCGCTGAGAACCATCGTCCAGCCGGATCCGGTTGGCTGATCTGCCTGATGCTGGTCACCTTCGTGATCGGGACCGACGACTTCATCATTGCGGGCATCCTGCCCGAGATCGCCCGCGATCAGCAGGTGAGCGAAGCGGCGGCCGGTCAGCTGGTGACCGTCTTCTCGTTGACCTACGCGGTGGCTGCCCCACCCCTGGCAGTGGCCACCGCCCGCCTGCCGCGCAGACCCCTGGTGGTCGGCGGACTGTTCGGCTTTGCCCTGATCAACCTGCTGACGGCGTTCGCGCCGGGCTACCCCGTCCTGCTGGTGCTGCGCTTGGCGTCCGCGCTGGTCGCTGCCTCGATCAGCCCGGCGGTGTTCGGGATGGCGGCGCGGCTTGCCGCCCCGGACCGGGTCGGACGGGCAGTCGGTGTGGTCGCCGCCGGGCTGACGGTGTCCCTCTTCGTCGGTGTTCCGGTCGGTTCCGTGCTCGGCACTGCCTTCGGATGGCGCGCCACCTTCATCGCCGTGGCACTGCTGACCGTGGCAGTGGCGGTGGCCAATGCCCGGCTGCTGCCGTCCCTGCCCGGTGCGCCGGAGATCGGGGTCCGGGCACAGCTGCGGATCCTCAGCCGTCCCGCTGTGCTCACCTGTGTGCTCGGTACGATGATGGGCGCCAGCGGCGGGCTCCTGGTCTATACCTACATCGGGCCCATCACCGAGGATCTCAGTGGTCGCGGCGGCACGATGCTGGCGGTGTTCATCACCGTCGTCGGTGTTGCGGGAGCACTGGGCACCTTCGCCGGTGGTCGCCTGACCGACCGATGGGGTGCCGATCGGACACTCGTGGCGGCCTTCGTCCTGATGGCCGGTGCCATCACCAGCCTGGTTGTGATCGGTAGTGGTGGTCAGGGCTCGGCACCGGTCGGTCTGACCGTGGTGGCGCTGGCGGCCTACGGGTTCTCCGGTTGGGGGTTCAACCCACCGATGAACACCCGGGCCCTGAGACTTGCCGGTGCCGCCGGCACTGAGGCGGTGGCGCTGAACACCAGCGGTCTGTATGTGGGGATCTCCATCGCAGGGGCTGTCGGCGGTGGGTCCGTCGCGGCCTACGGCGGCCACGGGGGAGCAGTGGCTGCTGCCCTGCTCTGCCTGATCGCGCTGGTCATGATGACCGCATTCGTCTGGAAGTTCCCCTCAGAGAAGCCCGCAACGGAGGAGCAGGTCACGGGCTGAGGGTCGTCGACCGGTGACCAGGTCCGCGAATCTCATCATTGCCTCCCGCGGCCGTCCGATGTGGCTACAGTGACAAGGACACCGGGAGGTGACGCGAGGCCGTCATCCCCCGAGCTGCAACGTCAGAAGGGTGGCGGGTGATGGCTGGTTGGCACACGCGCCCGGCGCACCTGGTCCGCGACCTCGGTGACGACCTGCGGGCAGCCGAGTACACCGTGGACCGCCTCACCGAGCTGCTCGGCGGGGCCGCGACTGCCGCGCTGCACCGCGAGCAGGTGATCCCGGCGCTGCGCCGCGCCCGCACGCTCACCGACCCGGCAGCCACCCTCGCCCGGCTGTTCGTGCTCGGTGACGAGGTCAGCCGGGCCGAGCTCACCGTCGCCCTGCCGCGCAGCGCCGACGACGCTGCCGACCTCGGCCTGGTGGCCCCGGGCCCCGGCGGGGCGCTCCGCGCCCGGATGGACCTGCGCCCGGTGGACCTTGGCACCGGGCCGCTGTACCTGGCGGCCGATCTGGGTGAGGCGACCACCGGGCAGGCCGTGTCCGCTGAGCACGTGCTCGGTCTCGGCGGGGCCTCCCGCACCCTCGCGGAACTGACCGTGCGCCGCCCGGTGGGTCGGGCACTGGACCTGGGCACCGGCTGTGGAGTGCAGGCGCTGGCGCTCGCCGGCCGGGCCAGCCAGGTCACCGCCACCGACATCTCCACCCGGGCGCTGGCCTACGCCGCCTTCAACGCTGACCTGAACGGCCTCGAGCTGGACCTGCGCGAAGGCTCGATGCTGGACCCGGTCGCCGGTGAGCAGTTCGACCTGATCGTGTCCAACCCGCCGTTCGTGATCACGCCCCGCACCCCGGGCGCCCTGCCCGCCTACACCTACCGAGACGCCGGCGGCACCGGCGACGCGATGGCCCGGGACCTGGTCACCGGGCTGGCCGCGCACCTGGCACCGGGCGGCATCGCTCAGCTGCTGCTGAACTGGGAGATCCACGACCCGGCCGACCCGTTCGCCCGGATCCGCGCCTGGTGCGAGGCCTCCGGTCTGGATGCCTGGGTGATCGGCCGGGAGCGGGCCGACCCGTGCGAGTACGCCGAGACCTGGTTGCGGGACGGCGGCATCACCCCCGAACGAGACCCCGAGTCCTGGCAGCGCGGCTACCTCGCCTGGCTGGCGGACTTTGAGGACCGGGGCGTGGCCGAGGTCGGCTTCGGTTACCTCACCCTGCACCGGCCGGAGCAGGGCCGTCACCACTCCGAGCCCGGACGTGGCCGGCCCGCCGGCCAGCAGCAGTGGCTGCGCACCGAGGAGATCGGCCACCGCCCACCCGAGTCGCTGGGTGGCACCATCGCCGCCACGCTGGCCGCCAAGGATGCCCTCGCGGGTCTGGACGATGCAGCGCTCGCAGCCCTGCCGCTGACCGTGGCCCCGGACGTCACGGAGGAGCGCCACTACCGCCCCGGTAGCGCCCACCCGGAGGTGATTGTGCTGCACCAGGGCGGCGGGCTCGGACGCAGTGTGCGCGCCGACACTGCGCTGGCTGCTGTGGTCGGTGCCAGTGACGGCGAGCTCACCGTGGCCCAGATCGCCGCCGGTGTGGCGGTGCTCACGGATTCCGCGCCAGAAGCGGTCACCGAGAGTGTGATTGCCGACATTCGCGCGCTCGTGCTTGACGGAATCCTGCACCTGTCGGGTTACCGTGAAGAATGACCACTGTGCTACCGACCCGGGCCAGCGCCGCATCGCCGAGCCCTGAGCGCCACACCTCGTGGGCTCAGGTCGCGGTGCGGCTGTGTGCCGCCCTGGTGTGCGCTGCTCTGGTGCTCGTGCTGCACCAGGTGTTCGTGGCCAGCGGTCAGGGACAGTACTGGGACGAGACCGGGGCCGCCTCGGCGGCCGGTGACCACGGCCTGCTCGCGCACGCCGGCGCAGTGCTGCTGGACCAGATCACTGTCCCGGTGCTGCTCGGTAGCCTGATCGTGGCCGTGCTGGTGGCGCTGGTGCGCCGTCGGGCGAGTGCAGCGATCGGCGCGGTGGTGCTGATGGCCGCCGCCAACCTGACCACCCAGACGCTCAAGCACGCTTTGCTCGACCGCCCGGACCTGGGCGTGACCTATGACCTGGCGAACTCCTTCCCCTCCGGGCACACCACCGCGGCCGCCACGGTTGCCGCTGTGCTGGTGCTGGTGACCGCGCCGCGCTGGCGTCCGCTGGTCCTGGTTGCCGGTGGCGGGTGCGCGGTGCTGTGCGGGTGGGCCACCCTGACCAGTGGCTGGCACCGCCCCTCGGATGTGCTGGCCGCGTTCGCCGTGGTGGGGGCCTGGTACTTCCTCGTGCGGGCCGCCCTGCTGTGGATCTCCCCGGATCCGGCTCGACGGCGGTAGTCGCTGTGGCGGCAGGCCCCGGCCTGGTCTGGTGTAGAGCAGGTGGACAGAGCGCGTAGGGTGTGAACCGCTCCGCAGGATGCGACCGGGGGTCGGTAGACCGATCGGGTTACCATCATCCGGATCGGGCCGTCACGGCGTCGCCGTTGTACTGTCGCCCCGCGAGGAGCCCCATCGTGCCGGGCCGGCACGAAGCCTGGAGTGAGGAAGGTCCGCGTGAGCAGCACTGCCCGCAAGCTGGTGATCGTTGAGTCCCCGGCCAAGGCGCGCACGATCGCCGGCTACCTCGGCTCGGGCTTCGAGGTCGAGGCAAGCGTGGGGCACATTCGCGACCTGGCTCAGCCCTCCGAGCTGCCTGCGGAGATGAAGAAGGGCCCGTACAAGAAGTTCGCGATCGATGTGGACAACGGCTTTGAGCCCTACTACGTGGTGGACGCGGACAAGAAGAAGAAGGTCGCCGAGCTGAAGAAGCTGCTCAAGGAGGCCGATGAGCTCTACCTCGCCACCGATGAGGACCGCGAGGGCGAAGCGATCGCCTGGCACCTGCTCGAGGTGCTCAAGCCGAAGGTGCCGGTCAAGCGGATGGTCTTCCACGAGATCACCCGGGAGGCGATCGACCGCGCGCTGGCCTCCACCCGGGACCTGGACACCCGGCTGGTGGACGCGCAGGAGACCCGGCGCCTGCTGGACCGGCTGTACGGCTACGAGGTCTCCCCGGTGCTCTGGCGTAAGGTCCGCCAGGGCTTGAGCGCCGGGCGGGTGCAGTCCGTGGCGACCCGGATGGTGGTCGAGCGGGAGCGGGAGCGGATGGCTTTCCGCGCGGCCGAGTACTGGGACGTGCGCGGTGAGTTCACCGGCGGCCGCGGCTCCACCGCCGGCACCACCTTCGGCGCCCGCCTGGTGAGTGTGGACGGCACTCGGGTGGCCACCGGGAAGGACTTCCGCGACGACGCCACGCTGCGCACTGCGAACGTGCTGCACCTGGATGAGCAGGCCGCGCATGCGCTGGTCACCGCCCTGGAGCACACCCAGATGGCGGTCGCCTCGGTGGAGGAGAAGCCCTACACCCGCCGACCCGCGGCACCGTTCACCACCTCCACGCTGCAGCAGGAAGCCTCCCGGAAGCTGCGGATGAACTCCCGCCAGGCGATGCGGGTGGCGCAGGGACTGTACGAGAACGGGTACATCACCTATATGCGTACCGACTCGGTGGCGCTGTCCGGCCAGGCGATCAACGCCGCCCGGCGCCAGGCTACCGAGCTCTACGGCAACGAGTTCGTCCCGGAGAAGCCCCGCTTCTACGCCGCCAAGTCCAAGGGTGCGCAGGAGGCGCACGAGGCGATCCGGCCCGCCGGGGACTCCTTCCGTACCCCTGCGCAGGTCTCCGGCGCGCTGCGCGGGGATGAGTTCCGCCTGTACGAGCTGATCTGGAAGCGCACCGTCGCCTCGCAGATGGCTGATGCGAAAGGTTCAACCGCCTCGGTGCG
>DXBY01000051.1 GCA_019116305.1 Candidatus Ruania gallistercoris
GCCAGCGCCGCCATCGCACCCAGCGCGACAGCGCCCGAGCTGCTGCGCAACTTCTGCATCATCGCCCACATCGACCACGGGAAGTCCACGCTCGCCGACCGGATGCTGCAGCTGACCGGGGTGGTGGAGGAGCGTGTGATGCGCGCGCAGTACCTGGACCGGATGGACATCGAGCGTGAGCGTGGGATCACGATCAAGTCCCAGGCGGTGCGGATGCCCTGGCAGGTGGGCGACCAGCCGTACGCGCTGAACATGATCGACACACCCGGGCACGTGGACTTCTCCTACGAGGTGTCCCGCTCGCTCGCGGCCTGCGAGGGGGCACTGCTGCTGGTGGATGCGGCGCAGGGGATCGAGGCACAGACGCTGGCGAACCTTTACCTGGCGCTGGAGAACGACCTGGCGATCATCCCGGTGCTGAACAAGATCGACCTGCCGGCCGCGCAGCCGGATCGGTTCGCCGAGGAGCTCGCCAATCTGATCGGCGGGGACCCGGAGGACTGTCTGCGGGTCTCCGGCAAGACCGGTGAGGGCGTGCCGGAGCTGCTGGACCGGATCGTGCAGGAGATCCCCGCACCCACCGGCTCCGCGGATGCGCCGCCGCGGGCGATGATCTTCGACTCGGTCTATGACACCTACCGTGGCGTGGTCACCTATGTGCGCGTCGTCGACGGGCACCTGGGGCACCGGGAGAAGGTGCGGATGATGAGCACCGGCGCCACCCACGAGCTGCAGGAGATCGGCGTGTCCAGCCCGGAGCCGGCCTCCGTGCCCGGCCTCGGTGTGGGTGAGGTGGGCTACCTGATCACCGGTGCGAAGAATGTGCGCCAGTCCCGGGTGGGGGACACGGTGACCTCCGCCGCCAACGAAGCCACTGAGGCCCTGGGCGGCTACCAGGACCCGCAGCCGATGGTGTTCTCCGGGCTGTACCCGATCGACGGGTCGGACTACCCGGTGCTGCGTGACGCGTTGGACAAGCTTCGCCTGAACGACGCCTCTCTCACCTACGAACCGGAGACCTCGGTGGCGCTTGGCTTCGGCTTCCGGGTGGGCTACCTCGGCCTGCTGCACGTGGAGATCGTGCGCGAACGCCTGGAACGGGAGTTCAACCTCGGCCTGATCTCCACCGCACCGAACGTGGTCTACGACGTGACCATGGAGGACGGCACCGAGCACGTGGTCACCAACCCGAGCGAGTTCCCGGCCGGGAAGATCTCCTCGGTGCGCGAGCCGATGGTCAAGGCCACCGTGCTGACGCCGTCGGAGTTCGTCGGGGCGGTGATGGAGCTCTGCCAGGGCCGGCGGGGTTCGATGCAGGGGATGGACTACCTCTCCGAGTCCCGGGTGGAGCTGCGCTACGAGCTGCCGCTGGCGGAGATCATCTTCGACTTCTTCGACCAGCTGAAGTCCCGCACCCGGGGGTATGCCTCGTTCGACTACGAGCTGGCCGGGGACCAGGAGGCGCAGCTGGTGAAGGTGGACATCCTGCTGCAGGGCGAGCAGGTGGACGCGTTCTCCGCGATCGTGCACCGGGACAAGGCCTACTCCTACGGCGTGATGATGACCGGCAAGCTCAAGGAGATCATCCCCCGGCAGCAGTTCGAGGTGCCGATCCAGGCGGCGGTCGGCTCGCGGATCATCGCCCGGGAGACGGTCCGGGCGATCCGCAAGGATGTGCTCGCCAAGTGCTACGGCGGGGACATCTCCCGCAAGCGCAAGCTGTTGGAGAAGCAGAAGGAGGGGAAGAAGCGGATGAAGAACATCGGCCGGGTGGAGGTGCCGCAGGAGGCATTCGTGGCCGCCCTCTCCTCCGATGCCCCCACCGGCAAGGACGCGAAGAAGTAGCCACGTGCCTGGAGCGTCCCTGCTGAGTACGACGGCGCAGCGCGGCCGGGCCACAGATGCTCTCCTGGCCGAGGGCGTGCGTGCCGGGGCGGAGCAGCGCGAGTTCTCCGTGTATCTGCACGTGCCGTTCTGTTCGGTGCGGTGCGGGTACTGCGATTTCAACACCTACACCGCCACCGAGCTGGGCCAGGGCGCGAACCGCTCCGACTACGCCGGCAGTGCCGTGGCGGAGATCGGCCTGGCCGAGGAGGCGATGCGTTCGGCCGGACTGCCCCAGCGTGCAGTGAGCACCGTGTTCGTGGGCGGTGGCACCCCCACACTGCTGCCGCCGGCGGACCTGGTGGCGATGCTCACCGCCATCGAGAGCACCTGGGGGCTGGTGCCAGGGGCGGAGGTGACCACTGAGGCCAACCCGGACTCGGTCACCGCTGCGGATCTGCACGAGCTGGCCGCGGCCGGGTTCACCCGGGTGTCCTTCGGGATGCAGTCTGCAGTGCCGCACGTGCTCGCCACCCTGGACCGCACCCACGACCCGGAGCGGGTGCCGCAGGTGGTGGCCTGGGCCCGGCAGGCGGGTCTGCAGGTCTCCCTGGACCTGATCTACGGAACTCCCGGCGAGTCCCTGGCGGACTGGGAGACCAGCCTGCGCTCCACCGTCGCGATGGCACCGGACCACATCTCCGCCTACGCTCTGGTGGTGGAACCGGGCACGAAGATGGGTGCCCGGGTGCGCCGCGGGCTGCTGCCGATGCCGGCCGACGACGATGAGGCGGACAAGTACGAGCTTGCCGCCGGGATGCTCGAGGCAGCCGGGTACGGCTGGTACGAGATCTCCAACTTCGCGCGGGACGAGTCCAGGCGGTGCCGGCACAACATCGCCTACTGGCGCTCGCAGGACTGGTGGGGGGTGGGCCCCGGTGCGCACAGCCACCTCGGCGGGCAGCGCTGGTGGAACGTCAAGCACCCGCGTCCGTATGCGGCGCTGCTGGCCGATGGTCTGCTCCCGGTGGACGGGGTGGAGGTGCTCGAACCCGCCCAGCGTGCGGACGAGGAGATCCTCCTGGGTGTGCGGCTGGCCGACGGGCTCGAGGTGGTGCCGGGCAAGCGGGACCGCCTGCCCGCGTTGGTGGCCGGCGGGCTGATCGAGGCCGAGGCGGCCGCCGACGGTGTGGTGCTGCTCACCCTGCGTGGCCGGCTGCTCGCGGACACGGTGGTGCGGGCACTGGTGGACTGACTTTGCACCTGGTGGCCCCGCTCGCCACGGCCTGAGGCGCGGATTTCTGCGGCTCACCGGTGGTGCGCGTGGCGCTGACCGGCCGTGCACCGCTACCGTGAGCGCAGCGTCGCGGAATCCGCGACCCAGTGCCTCGAGAGAGAAAGTGGAGCCGAATGAGCCAGCAGCCCCCCGAGTACGGGCCCGAGGGTCCTGAGGGACAGCCGCAGAACCCGGGTGGTGCACCGCCGCCGCCCCCGCCGCCTCCGGGTCAGGGGCCGGGCCAGGCTCCGCCGCCGCCTCCCGGGCAGACCCCGCCACCGCCCCCTCCGGGTCAGGGACCGGGACAGGCTCCGCCACCCCCGCCTCCCGGGCCCGGTCAGCCGCCGAACTACGGCGCCGCGCCGGAACCGCCGAGTGCGTACCCGAACCCGCAGCAGGGCGGCTTTCAGTCCCCGCCGCCTCCCGGGCCGGACTCCTATGGGCAGTACGGCCAGCCCGGGCCCGGGTACAACGGTCCGCCGCAGGCTCCGCAGTTCAACGCGAACCCGTACGCCCAGCCCTACCCGCAGCAGTTTTCCGTGGGTGCTGCGATCAGCTACGGCTGGAACGCGGTCTTCAAGGCCGGGGGTTTCTGGATCGGGCTGACGGTGATCGCGTGGCTGGTCGTCGTGTTGGTGAGTTTCCTGCTCAACCCTGCGGTCTCTGCCTCGTTCGAGGGCTTCGGGACCGACTACTCCCGCGTGGCGGTGCCCGGCTTCACCGTGATGGGCCTGGTGGCCAACCTGATCACCGGAATCATCACCGGGATCATGGGTGGTGTGTTCGCCAACGGTGGTCTGCGCCAGACCGCCGGCCAGAAGCCGTCCTTCGGTGAGGCGTTCACGGTCCCGAACATGCAGAACGTGCTCATCTGGGCGGTGGTCTGGACCGTGGTCTCCGGACTGCTCACCACGATCTCCAGCGCACTGTCCATCGTCACGTTGGTGGTCGGGTTCCTGACGCTGTTCGCCTACCCGTTCATCATCGACCGGAACATGTCCTGGATCGATGGCGTGAAGGGCTCGGTGCAGATGGTCACCCAGAACCTGGGCTCGACCATCCTGCTCATGCTGGCCCTGCTCGGTATCAACATCGTGGGTGCCCTGCTGTGCGGTCTGGGTCTGCTGATCACCGCGCCGCTGAGCGTGGCGGCGTCCGTGTTCGCCTACCGCAGCTTCAGCCAGCAGCCGATCGCCCCGCCGGCCTGACACCAGCGACCTGCACGCCGTGGCCGGGTGCCTGCCCCAGAGCAGGCGCCCGGCCACTAGCGTATGGACCATGAGCGAGAAGCCACCTGAGGGTGACCGGCCCGGCGAGCGGGCCGGGCCGGAGCCCGCCCCGGCCGAGCCGGGTCCACCGCCGCCTGGCCCGCCACCGGGTGCTGCAGGGCCGCCCCCGCCTGGTCCGCCGCCGGGCCCTGCGGGTCCAGCGCACGACCCCTTCCGGCCGCCGCAGGGGCCGCCTGCCGGTCACACCGGCCCACCACCGCCGCACTCGCCACCGCCCGGCTCGCCGCCGGGAAGTCCGGGCGGCTATCCGCCGGGACCGGGCGGCGCTCCGGCCGGATACCCACCACTCCCGCCAGAACCACAGGCCACCGATGGCTTCGGCTTCGCCTGGAGGGCCTTCACCGCGAACGCCGGCACGCTGATCCTCGGGCAGCTCGCCTGGGCGCTGATCGTGGTGGCAGTCACCGCCCTGTGGATGCTGCTGCTCAGTGCCACCGGGCTCTTTGCCTTCGGCTTCGGCTCCGAGGTGGCGATCGCCGGGGGCGTGTTCGCGTTCGTCGGCATCGTCGGGATCGTGCTGGTGGTGATGGTCTTCGTCGGGATCCTGGCGTCCGCCGGAATCACGAACGCGACGCTCAAGGTGGTCCGCGGTGAGCCGATCACCGTTGCTGACTTCTTCCGGATCCCGAACCTGGGTGTGGTGATCGTGGTGGCACTGCTGCTCGGCATCTCCTCCGGCATCCTCAGCATCACCTTCATCGGACCGATCATCCTGACCTTCTTCGCCGCCTACATCGTGGTGTTCGCCATCGATCAGCGGCAGGGGATCGGCGAGGCGATCACCACCGGGGTGAAGATGGCGCTCGCCTTCCCCGGCCAGACCATCCTGCTGCTCCTGCTGGCCTACGTGGCGAACTTCGTCGGGACTCTGCTGTGCGGTATCGGGGTGCTCGTCTCGCTGCCGCTGACCGCACTCGCCCTCGCCTGGCAGTACCGCAGTCAGCTCCCGCTCATGCGGGCTCGGCAGTAACGAGGTCAGCGGGCCGGCTCGGCGGTAACGAAGTCCACCAGCTCCTCCACCCGTCCGAGCAGGCTCGGCTCCAGGTCCCGGAAGTCGCGCACCCGCCCAAGGATCCGCTTCCATCCTCGGGCGATGTCCGCCTGGTCGTTCGCCGGCCAGCCGAGAGCGTGCAGCGAACCCACTTTGATGTCGGTGCCCCGGGGGATGTGCGGCCAGGCGTCCAGGCCCACCCGGGCGGGCTTCACCGCCTGCCAGACGTCCACATACGGGTGGCCCAGCACCAGCACGTGCTCGTCACCGAACCTGGCGGTGGCCGCTGCCGCGATCCGGGTTTCCTTGCTGCCGGCGACCAGGTGGTCGGCGAGCACGCCGACCCGGCGGCCCGGGCCGGGGGAGAACTCCGCCAACCGATCGGCGAGGTTGTCGATCCCCTCCAGCAGCTCCACCACCACCCCTTCGATGCGCAGGTCGTCACCCCAGACCTTCTCCACCAGCTCGGCATCGTGGCGGCCCTCCACCCAGATCCGGGATCCGCGCGCCACCCGGGCCCTGGCCCCGGCCACCGCGACCGATCCAGAGGCTGTCCGCGCAGCAGTGGCGGGCTGCTGGGCGGGTCGATGCGGCACCAGGCGCACCGGCTTACCGTCCACCCAGAACCCGGCACCGAGCGGGAAGGTGCGGGTCCTGCCGCGACGGTCCTCGAGCACCACCACGTGCACCCCGCCGCTCTTCTCCACTCCCACCACGGCGCCGACCCAGCCGGACTGCACATCCTCGACCACCAGTCCCGGCTCCGCCGGGGTGTCCGTCGTCCGGGGACGGCGCGGGGCATGGGGATCCTTGGCCAGCACATCGCTGCCGTAACGATCGACACTCACCCGGGAAAGGCTAGAGGGACCACGTCCGAACCGAGGAGAGGCGCGCCCCACCGCCGGGCAACCCGCCGCGAGGGCGGGTTGTGGTGGTGAACCGGCCCGATCGCGACCATCACCCGACCCGCGCGAGCTGTGCGGTGGTCACATCGCGGCGGTGCCCCACCGTGAAGTTGGTCCCTGGCGCGTAAGATTGGCACTCTAGAGGTTCGAGTGCTGATCGGGAGGTGAAGCGAGTGGCCAACGAGCGGCGGCTGCAGGTGCTGGGCGCCATCGTGCAGGACTATGTCCGCAGCCGGGAACCGGTCGGCTCGCGCAACCTGGTGGACCGGCACAACCTCGGCGTGTCCCCGGCCACCATCCGTAACGACATGGCGGCCCTGGAGGACGAGGGCTACATCGCCCAGCCGCACACCTCGGCCGGCCGGATCCCCACGGACAAGGGGTACCGGATGTTCGTGGACGAGATCTCGGTGGTCAAACCGCTGTCCCCGGCCGAACGCCGGGCGATCACCGAGCTGCTCGGCGGCGCCGTCGACCTGGACGAGCTGCTGGAGCGCACGGTGCGGCTGTTGGCGCACCTCACCCAGCAGGTCGCCGTCGTGCAGTACCCCTCGCTGCGCCGTTCGGCACTGCAGCACGTGGAGCTGGTGCCCACCGCTCCGCGGCGCCTGATGGTGGTGATCATCACCGTGAACGGCCGGGTGGCGCAGCGGATGCTGGAGTCCATCGAGGACCTGGACGAGCTGCTGCTGGCCGAGCTACGTGCCCGCATCAACGCCGAGGTGGCCGGCCTCGGCGCGACCAAGGCCCGCGAGCAGCTGGCCACGGTGGCCGAGGCGTTCCCGCCGGTGGACCGCCCCCTGATCACCGCGATCGTGCAGGCGGTGAACGAGACCTTGTCCGAGGACGTCGAGGAGCGGATCGTGCTCGCCGGCACCGCCAACCTGGCCCGCTCAGACCTGGACTTCCCGCGCACCATCGGCCCTGTGCTGGAGGCGCTCGAGGAACAGATGGTGCTGCTGCGGCTGCTCACCGAGATGGTCGAGGACAGCGCCGAGGCGCCGTTGGCGGTGCGGATCGGACGAGAGACCCATCACGAGAACCTCGCCGAGACGTCCGTCATCGCCAGCGGTTACGGTGAGGGTGGTGACGTCGTCGGACAGCTCGGCGTGCTCGGGCCCACCCGGATGGACTACCCGACCACGATGGCATCCGTCCGCGCCATCGCCCGGTATCTCTCCCGCTTCATGACCGGATGACCGCCACCGAGCGGCCGACTCGCACCGCGCCCCGCACGTGGTGCCACCCGCCCTGCGACCTGAGAACCTAGAGAAAGTCACCTGTGAGCGATTACTACGCCGTCCTGGGCGTCTCCCGCGACGCCAGTACCGAGGACATCAAGCGGGCCTACCGCAAGCTCGCCCGCCAGCACCATCCGGACGTCGCCGGTGCGGAGAACGCGGAGAAGTTCAAGGACATCGCCGCGGCACACGATGTGCTGTCCAACCCGGAGAAGCGCCGCGCCTACGACATGGGCGGGATGCCCGGGATGGCCGGCGGGGGAGCCGGCGCCGGGTTCGGCTTCTCGGACATCTTCGAGTCGTTCTTCGCCGCGGCGGCCGGTGGCGGCGCCCAGCGCGGTCCGGCCTCCCGCGCCCGCCGCGGCCAGGATGCGCTGCTGCGGATCGACCTGGAGCTGGCCGATGCCGCATTCGGTGTGGCCAAGGACATCGAGGTGGACACGGCAGTGATGTGCACCACCTGCCAGGGCTCCTGCTGCCAGCCCGGCACCAGCCCGACCACCTGTGACGTCTGCGGGGGCCGCGGCTCCGTGCAGCGGATGGCGCGGTCCTTCCTCGGCCAGGTGATGACCACCACCGCCTGCGCCGCCTGCTCCGGATTCGGCACGGTGATCACCCACCCGTGCCACGAGTGCAACGGTGAGGGACGGGTGCGTACCCGGCGCTCGGTGCGGGTGAATGTGCCCGCCGGAGTGGATGACGGCACCCGGATCAAGCTCACCGGTCAGGGTGAGGTCGGGCCGGCCGGCGGTCCACCCGGGGACCTGTACGTGGAGGTGCGCGAGCGCCGTCACCCGGTGTTCGCCCGCCGCGGTGACGATCTGCACTGCACCACGGAGGTGCCGATGACCGCTGCCGCTCTGGGCACGGTGTTGGAACTCGACACCCTCGACGGCCAGCAGCAGGTGGACATCCGCCCCGGCACCCAGCCGGAGGAGGTGGTCACCCTGCGCGGTCTCGGTATCGGGCACCTGAACGGTAACGGTCGCGGTGACCTGCACGTGCATGTGAACGTGACCGTGCCCACCAAGCTGGACGAGGACCAGGAACGCCTGCTGCGCGAGCTCGCCAGCCAGCGCGGCGAGGAGCGTCCCGAGGCCCGGCTCGCGCCGGCGCACCCCGGCATGTTCTCCCGGCTCCGGGACAAGCTGCAGGGCAAGTGAGCCTGCCGGTCTTCATCACCACTCCGGGTGACCTGGACGGGGCCGGAGCCGCCGGCCGGTACGCACTCACCGGGCCGGAGGCCCGGCACGCGGCGGCTGTCATGCGGCTGCGGGTGGGGGAGCAGGTGCAGGTGGTCGATGGCGCCGGAGAGCGGCTGACCGGGGTGATCACCGCCGTCGACGGCGCAGCTCGCCTGGACCTGGACGTCACCACCCTCGAGCACGAGCAGGCGCCCAGGTGCCGCCTGGTGCTGGTGCAGGCCCTGGCCAAGGGCGGCCGGGACGAGCTCGCGATCGAGGCAGGCACCGAGGTGGGGATGGACGCAGTGCTCCCGTGGCAGTCCGACCGGTCGGTCTCCCGCTGGCGCGGACCCAAGGCCGCCAAGGGGGTGCAGCGGTGGCAGCAGGTGGTGCTCGCCGCTACGAAGCAGTCCCGGCGGGCGTACCTGCCCGAGGTGGGTGACCTGCTGGTCGGCGAGGAGCTGCTCGCCCGGGTGAGCTCCGCCGTCGAGAGCGGACGCACGGTGCTGGTTGCCCACGAAGGGGCCGACACCCCGATCGGGCAGGCCTCGATCGGTTCCGACTGCCCCGAGGTGCTGGTGGTGGTGGGCCCGGAGGGTGGGCTGACCGAGGCCGAGGTGGACGGCCTGCGCGGGGCCGGCGCTCAGGTGGTGCGCCTCGGACCGCATGTGCTGCGCACCTCCACCGCCGGTCCGATCGCCCTTGCACTGCTCGCCCAGCGGCTGGGCCGCGGGTGAGCCCCGGCCAACTTCTCTGCCCGGTGCGATGGCGCTCGGTAGGATCGGAGCATGTCCGGATCAGGACGCGCCGCTACGAACGAGGAGTCACCCAGGGCCACCGGCCCAGCCCATGACCGATACCGACCCCACCACTGATGACGACCAGCTCCCCGCCGGCGAGGTGCGCCACCAGGTCACCGTCCCCGACCACGTCCCCATGGTGGCCCTGCTCGGGCAGCGGGACGAGGTGCTCACGGCGATCGAGGCGGGGTTCCCGCAGGTGGACGTGCACGTGCGGGGCAACCTGATCACGATGACCGGCAACGCCGGGGACGTGGCCCTGGCCGAACGGCTCGTCGACGAGCTCACCCAGATCGCCTCCTCCGCCCAGCCGCTGACCGCGGACGCCGTGGAACGCGCCATCACCATCCTCACCAGCGCCACCACCGACCGGCCGGCGCAGGTGCTGACGATGAACATCCTGTCCAACCGGGGTAAGACGATCCGGCCCAAGACGGTGGGGCAGAAGGACTACGTGGAGTCGATCGATGCGAACACGGTGGTGTTCGGGATCGGCCCGGCCGGCACCGGGAAGACCTACCTGGCGATGGCCAAGGCGGTGCAGGCGCTGCAGGCCAAGCAGGTGAACCGGATCGTGCTCACCCGCCCCGCAGTGGAGGCCGGGGAGCGGCTCGGTTTCCTCCCCGGGACGCTGAACGACAAGATCGACCCCTACCTGCGCCCGCTGTACGACGCCTTGCACGACATGCTCGACCCGGAGTCCATCCCCCGGCTGATGGCCGCCGGCACCATCGAGGTGGCGCCGCTGGCCTACATGCGCGGAAGGACGCTTAACGATGCCTTCATCATCCTCGACGAGGCACAGAACACCTCCGCCGAGCAGATGAAGATGTTCCTCACCCGGCTCGGCTTCGGCTCCCGGATCGTGGTCACCGGGGACGTCACCCAGGTGGACCTGCCCGGCGGTGAGGTCTCCGGGCTGAAGGTGGTGCAGGAGATCCTCGACGGGATCGACGACGTCGCGTTCTGCGAGCTGACCAGTGCGGACGTGGTCCGGCACCGGCTGGTCGCCGACATCATCGACGCCTACTCCCACTACGAGACCCGCCACCCCCAGGTGGGCCCGGACCGGGCGAGCAGACGGACCGACCGGCAGGAGCGCCGTCGATGAGCAGACCCCAGCGTCTGGCCGGGAGGCGACGATGAGCATCGAGGTGACCAACGAGTCCGGGTACCGGCTGGACGAGACGGAGTTCAGCCGGCTGGCCCGGCACGTGCTGGAGGCGATGGGGGTCCACCCGCAGGCCGAGCTGGAGATCCGGTTCGCGACCACGGACGTGATGTCCGAGCTGCACGTGCAGTGGATGGACGAGGAGGGCCCCACTGACGTGCTCTCCTTCCCGATGGACGAGCTGCGGCCGGGGGTCGATGGTGAATTGAGCGAGGAGGGCATCCTCGGCTCGATCGTCGTCTGCCCGGTGGTGGCGGCCGACCAGGCGCTGGCCGCCGGCCACTCCGCCGAGGAGGAGATGCTGCTGCTGACCACGCACGGCATCTTGCACCTGCTCGGCTACGACCACGCCGAACCCGAGGAGGAGAAGGAGATGTTCGACCTGCAGCGTCGGCTCCTGCTCACCTTCCTCGCCGACCGGTAGCGCCGTGCTGGACCTGACGACCGGCGCCATCGGGCTGCTGATCGCGCTCGCCGTGCTGGCCGCCCTCGCCGCGGCGCTGCTCTCCGCCGCCGAGGAAGCGGCGTCCCGACTGACCCGAGCAGCAGCGCAGGAGCATGCCGCTGAGCATCCGCCCGCCGTCGCTGTGCTGCAGATCTCCGAGGACCCGGGGCCGGCGATCCGGGCCGCGGGGTACGCGCGCACGGTGGTGGGGATCCTCGCAGCGGTGTGCGTGACCCTGGTGGCCGGTGCAGCGCTGTCCTCGTGGTGGCAGGTGCTGCTGGTGACTGCCACAGGACTGATCCTGCTGGCCACTGTGCTGGTGGAGCTGGTGCCGCGTACTGCGGGACGCCGGCGCCCGGCCCGGACCCTGGCCGCGGTCGGTCCCGCCGTGCTGGCCGTGCAACGCATGCTGACTCCGCTCGCCGGGGTGGCGCAGCGGATCGGTCGACGGTCCGGCCGGACACCAGCGGAGGAGCTGCAGGAGGAGAGCGAGAACCTGCGGGACATGGTCGACCGGGTCAGCGAGAGCGACCAGATCGACGAGGACGAGCGGGAGATGCTGCAGTCGGTGTTCGAGCTCGGCACCACCCGGGTGCGCGGCGTGATGGTCCCGCGTACCGACATGGTCACCATCCGCACCCAGGTCCCGATCCGCAAGGCGCTGAACCTGTTCGTCCGTTCGGGCTACTCCCGGGTCCCGGTGATCGGGGAGTCGGTGGACGACCTGCGCGGGGTGCTCTACCTCAAGGATGCGTTGGCGCGGGCGGTGCTCGATCCGGACGACGGCGCCGTGGTGGTGGACGAGGTGCTCCGCCCGGCGCTGTTCGTCCCGGAGACCAAGGTGGTGGACGACCTCCTGGACGAGATGCGCGAGCACTCCGTGCACATCGCGATCGTGGTGGACGAGTACGGCGGAGTGGCCGGGCTGGTCACGGTGGAGGACATTCTGGAAGAACTCGTCGGCGAGCTCACCGACGAGCACGACCGGTCCGAGGAGGAACCCCGGGAGGAGGGCGACGGCACATTCGTGGTGCCGGCCCGGCTCGGGGTGGACGAGCTGGGTGAGCTGTTCGACATCGAGATCAGCGACGACGAGGTCACCACGGCAGCCGGGCTGCTCACCAAGGCGCTCGGCCGGGTCCCGATCCAGGGGGCGAAGGCGCAGACGCACGGGCTCTGGCTCGAAGCCGTCGGGTTCCAGGGGCGGCGCCGCCGGCTGCACACGCTGCGGGTGTGGCGCGTGCCGGAACCGCCGCCGGAGACCACCAGTACAGACACGCCCGCCTCGGCGGCCAGCCCCGAAGGGAGCTCTCGGTGACCGACCAGAGCAGTATCGGCCCCGGTGACCAGCACGGCCCGGAGTTCCGGGCCGGATTCGTCTGCGTGGTCGGGCGACCGAACGCCGGCAAGTCCACCCTGACGAACGCCTTGGTCGGGCAGAAGGTGGCGATCACCTCCGGTCGGCCGCAGACCACCCGGCACACGATCCGCGGCATCGTGCACCGACCGCACCTGCAGCTGATCCTGGTGGACACCCCAGGGGTGCACCGCCCGCGCACCCTCCTCGGCGAGCGGCTGAACGAGCTCGTGGTGGGCACCCTGGCGGAGGTGGACGCGATCGCCCTGTGCCTGCCCGCCGACCAGAAGATCGGGCCGGGGGACCGGTTCATCGCGCAGACGGTGGCCGAGGCCCGCACCCCGGTGGTGGCAGTGGCCACCAAGGCCGACACGGTGGGCAAACCGCGGCTGACCGAGCACCTGCTGCAGATCGACCAGCTCGGTGAGTGGGCGGACATCGTGCCGGTCTCCGCCGTCTCCGGCTACCAGCTCACCGAGCTGGAGCAGGTGCTCGGCTCGCACATGCCGCTCTCCCCACCGCTGTACCCCGATGGCGAGCTCACCGACGAACCGGACCAGGTGATGGTCGCCGAGCTGGTCCGGGAGGCCGCACTGGAGGGTGTGCGCGAGGAGCTCCCGCACTCCCTGGCGGTGGTGGTGGAGGAGATCGTGGAGCGGGATCGGCCCGCCAAGGACGGACGTCCGATGCTGGACGTGCGGGTGAACCTGTTCGTGGAGCGGGACTCGCAGAAGGGGATCGTGATCGGGACCCGAGGTGCCCGGTTGCGGGAGGTGGGCACCACCGCCCGGCGCGGGATCGAGGCCTTGCTGGGGGCCGCCGTCTACCTGGACCTGCACGTCAAGGTGGCCAAGGACTGGCAACGCGATCCCAAGCACCTCCACCGTCTCGGCTTCTGAGCCGGATACTGTGACCCGGTGAGATACCGGAAGCTCGCGATGGTCCTGGCCATCGTCATCGGCTTCGGGGTGATCGGATCGCTGGCCGGGCCGCGGTGGACGCCCCAGCCGCTGGAGTCCACCATCGTTCCGGAGACCCAGGACGTGGCGATCGGGTCCGAGGCGGTCACCGATGCGGTGGGCACCTATGAGGTGGAGCAGGAGACCTTCGACGTGCAGCTCGACGGCGCCACAGTGGCTGCCACGCTCACCGCGCCGGTGGACGCGCCGGGGGAGCGGCCGGCGATGCTGTTCATGCACGGCGCCGGCACTGCGAGCAACGAGAACTTCGCGGATCAGGCGATGGCGCTGGCCAGCGCGGGGGTGTACGTGCTGGTGCCGGAGAAGCGGATGGACACCTACACCACCACCAGCCGGAACTACCCGGCCATGGCCGAGGACTACCTGGTCTCCTGGCGGATCCTGCGCGACCTACCCGGGGTGGACCCCACCCAGGTGGGCATCTACGGGGAGAGCGAGGGTGCCTGGATCGCACCGATCGCCGCGGTGACCGAACCCGGGGTGGCGTACCTGATCCTGGTCTCTGCCCCGGTGGTGCCGCCCCGGGAGCAGTTTGCGTTCGCCGCCGACTCCTACCTGCGCAACGTGGGCGTCCCGGACGCCCTGTTGCGGGCCATCCCGCGTGGTCTGGGCGCCGAGGTGCCCGGCGGGGGGTTCAACTACGTGGACTTCGATGCATCTCCGTGGCAACGACAGCTGACCCAGCCGGTGCTGATGGTCTACGGCACCAACGACACTTCGATGCCCACGATCCAGGGGCCGCTGACGCTGATCGAGGACATCTCCCACGCCGGGAACGAGGCGTACACGGTGCGCTACTTCGCCGGCGCCAACCACGGTATTCGGATCGACGACGAACTGGCCCCGGGCTTCGTGGACGTGCTGGCCCGCTGGACCCAGGGCCTGCCGGAGACCGGGATCGCCCCACCCCGGATCGCCGGGGACCAACCGGTGCAGGCGTTCCGCGCCGCTCCGGTGGACCATCCGCGCTGGTATGCCAGCGGTGACATGCTGGTGTACACGCTGCTGGGTGCGTTCGTGCTGGTGCTGGCCGGGCCGCTGGTGTGGTTGGGCAGCCGCCTGGCACGCCGGCCGATCCGGCGGATGCCACCGCCGCTGGCCCGGTACAGCGCTGCTACCGCGTTGAGTACGGTCGCCATCCTGGTGGTGTTCGTGGCGTACGTCGCCTATGTGGCGAACCTGGCGCTGAACTACCGCACCGATGATCTGGTGGTGCACGGCGGCTGGCTGCTGTTGCATGCGCTCGGCATCCTTGCCGTGGCAGTGGGGGTGCGCTCGGTGGCCTCGGCGTGGAATGCGTGGCGGACACTGGGCCGGCGGGCGCTCAGTGCCGGTGCGCTGGTGGTCTGGACCAGTGTGCACCTCGGCTCCGCGGCGCTGCTGCTGATCGCGGCGTACTGGGGAGTTTTCCCCACGGTGTTCTAGCCGACCGCACCCGGGTGCGGTCTAGGATCAGCGGGGGACCACTGGCGGCAGGGTGAAAGGACGACGACGCGTGCAGGTTGCTTGGGGTGCGGCCACCGATGCCGGCGGCCGCCGAGCGGCGAACGAGGACGCGGTGCTCGCGCAGCCACCGGTGTTCCTGGTGGCCGACGGCATGGGTGGGCACGTGCACGGTGCGATGGCCTCGGCCGCTGTGGTGCGCACGTTCGCGGAGTTCTCCGACAGCTGGCACCCCGAGGTCGAGGTGCACGGGGCGGATGTGCTCGCCGCGATCCACACCGCGCAGGCGCGGATCCGTGCCGAGCTCTCCGACCGGGGTGGCGGCCCGATCACCGCCGGCAGCACGGTGGCCGGTGCGGTGCTGACCGGGCACGAGGGGGCACCGTACTGGCTGGTGTTCAACGTCGGCGACTCCCGGGTGTACCGGTTCACCGGCGGCGCCCTGGTGCAGGTGAGCGTGGACCACTCGGTGATGCAGGAGATGCTCGATGCCGGCTCGCTGCAGCCGGACCAGGTGGCGGTGTTCACGCACAAGCACGTGATCACCCGGGCGGTGGACTCCGGCAGCGACACCAAAGCGGACTTCTGGTTGCTCGCTGCGGGCACCCAGGAGCGGTTGGTCCTGTGCACCGACGGGCTGCTGGACGAGCTCAGCGAGGACCGGGTCGCGCAGATCCTCGCGGAGCAGTCGTTGGCCTCGGCGGCCGCGGAGACGCTGCTGGCGGCCGCGATCGAGGGCGGTGCACGCGATAACGTGTCTGTCGTGGTGGTGGATCTGGCCGGGGCCGGCGAGCTCGCCCATACCGCACCGCGGGTGCAGGCTGGCGACGAGTTCGAGGCGCTGGGGACCACGGTGCCTCGAGAACAAGTGATGCGCACGGAAGGATCGGCATGGCAGTGAACCTCACAGCCCGGTACGTCCGCGGTCAGTGGACGGCATTGGTGACCGGGCACGGAACGGCGCTGCTGGATCCCGCTATCGGCGAGGAACAGGTGCAGCAGGTCTGGTCCGCGCTCAGTGAAGGCCGCGGGGTGGGCGGCTGCCTCGAGGTGCTTGCCGCGGGCGGATTCACCAACCTGCCCTCCTTCGCTCTGGTGCAGCACGGCGAGGACGAGCTGCGGGTGCTGGTGCGCGGCGAGGCCGAGGTGACCTCGGGCGAGAACACGGTCGGCGCTGCCGGTATCGCCACCTGGCGGGAGGCGCTGCTGCCGGGGCAGCAGTATCGGGTGGAGGCTGCCGTCGACGGCGCTGCTGGCCCGGAGTGGCCGCTCGCCGGTGGCGTAGTGCTCGCCAGCCGAGTGGACTGGATCGGCACGGGGGACGGTGCGCCTGAGGGTGCTGCCGCCGCGGGTACTGGCGAGGGTGACGGCTCCGGGGACGAGGCAGGTGAGGACGGCGACGCTGACCCTGAGCCGGCTGCTGACCCTGAGCCGGGGGGCGACGCTGACCATGAGCCGGGGGGCGACGCCGATCCTGAGCCGGCCACCGACGCTGAGCCGGAGGAGGGTGCGGACGCTGAGCCGGAGGAGGGTGACGCCCACGGGGCAGCGGATGCTGGCGGCGCTCCAGGGGAAGCGGCGGCTGGCATCGGTGTCGCGGCACCTGTGGTCGCGGCCGCCGGCGGCGGCGTGGTCGATGCCGACGTAGAGGGCGGGGGCATCCAGGAGACCGAGCAGGGTGAGAGCGCTGATGCGGTCGAGCAGGCCGAGGACGCGGGTGAGACCGACGGCGGTGACGCTCCCGCGGGAGCGTCCTTCAACCAGCAGTTCGAGGAGACCGAGCACCCGGCGGAGAGCGAGCAGCCCGAGGACGGTGATGCTCCCGCGGGAGCGTCCCTCGACGAGCACGCCGACCCGGACGAGGGCTACCCGGAGGAATCGGCGAGCGCTCCGTCGGCGGAGGACGCCGATGAGGATGAGCACCGTCCGGAGGTCGACCACGGCCCGGACGCGGACGATGCGGGGGACGAGCACGTGCTCGGCGTCGACCACGCTGGTGACGACTACGCCGCCGAGGACCACGCTGCCGCGGATGACGCTGCCGCAGACGGACCGGGCGCCGATGCGTCCAGTCCCGCCGACACCGGGACCGAGGTCTCCGCGTATACGGCCGAGGAGGAGTCAGCGCCGTCGCCGGTCGAGGGCGCCGACATGGCTGCGGACGCTGACGACTACCCGAGTGACGCCCCCACCCTGACCGCGAGCGGCAGTGACATCATCGACTCCCTGCCGTGGGCCGTGTCCGCCTCCGATCGTGAGGAAGCACAGGCAGCACAGGATCGGGCAGCTGCTGAACTGCCGGAGACGCCCACGTTCGAGGAACCCTCAGCGGTCGACGACGGCGGGCCGGTAACCGCCGACGCAGCGGAGGGGGCCGGCACCGCTGACACTGGTGAGGAGGAGCTGCCGGAGCACACGGTGGTCTCCCGGCCCGGTAGCGAGGGCCCGGCAGTACCCGCACCGCCCGCGCAGCCTGCCGATCCGGCGGCAGCGGAGGCGGACGGTGGGGTGATCTCCTTCGACTCCCTGATGGCCCAGCAGGTGCCCTCGGCACCGGCAGACCAGCCCCAGCAGCCCGGCGGCTATGGCGAACCCGCACCGGGTGGGCCGGCGTCTCAGCCCGCCCCGGCACCGTACGGCACCAGCACCGGGTTCGGTGCTCCCCCCGCTCCGCAGGGGACCCCGCCGCCGTGGGCGCCGCCGGCGCACCTGGCCCAACCGGGCCCGATACCACAAGGGCAGGGCGATGTGGACATCGAGGGCGACCACGACGGCGAGACGATCATGGTCTCGCAGCTGCCCACCGGCAACAGTGCGGGCGCCGCACCGGGCACCGGCCCCGGGGACCTCTACGACGAGCCGCAGGCCCAGCCACAGGCGACCATCCAGCTGGTGCTCTCCACCGGTGTGCACGTGCCGCTGGACCGGCCGGTGCTGATCGGCCGGGCACCCGAGTCGGCCCGGTTCAACGCCGGTGTGCAGCCGCGACTGGTGACAGTGGCCAGCCCGGAGCAGGACATCTCCCGTACCCACGTGGAGGTGCGTGCCGAAGGAGGGCACGCCGTCGTGACGGATCTGAACTCCACCAACGGCACCGTGGTGGTCCAGCCCGGCTCACCGCCGCGCAGGCTGCACCCGGGCGAAGGCGCCTCGGTTCCGACCGGCACCGTGGTGGACCTGGGTGATGGTGTCACCGTGAACGTCCAGGCCGCCGACCAGGGGACCGGGTGAGTCGGCGGCGCCCCTCACAGCCGCCGGAGATCCCAGGGTTCGAGCACGAGCGACTCGTCGGCAGTGGGGGTTTCGCGGATGTGTTCCTCTACGAGCAACAGCTGCCGCGGCGCAGGGTGGCGGTGAAGGCTCTGCTCGCCGACGCCGTCACCGCCGAAGGCCTGGCCCAGTTCGTGGACGAGGCCAACCTGATGGCTCAGCTGTCCACGCACCCCTCGATCGTGACCATCTACCAGGCGGCTATCGCCGATGACGGACGCCCCTACCTGGTGATGGAGTACTGCCCGCGGCCGAACCTGTCCGTGCGCTACCGCAACGAACGCATCGGGGTCGCCGAGGCGTTGCGGATCGCTGCCCGGCTCGCCGGTGCGGTGGAGACCGCGCACCGGGCCGGCATCCTGCACCGGGACATCAAACCCGCCAACGTGCTCACCACGGACTACGGCTGGCCGGCTCTGACCGACTTCGGCATCTCTGTGGCCACGACAGCGGCAGACGACGTCGAGCAGGCCGGGATGTCGATCCCGTGGGCGGCACCGGAGTTCTTCGCCGACGACGCCCCGCGCGGGGTGGGCGCCGACGTCTACGCGCTCACCGCCACCATCTACACCCTGCTCGCCAAGCGGTCACCGTTCGAGGTGGCCGGCGGCTCCAACTCCGCACTGGACCTGATCACCCGGATCGAACGCGAACCGGTGCCGCCGACCGGTCGGGACGACGTCCCGGAGTCCCTGGAGGAAGTGTTCCGGCGGGGGATGGCCAAGGATCCCGCCCAGCGGTTCGGTTCGGCGGCCGCCTTCGCACGGGCGATCCAGCGGGTGGAGACCGAGCTGCACCTGACCCCCACCGTGCTGGACGTCCCAGACACTGCCTGGGCACACAGTGCTGCGCCCGAGGACGCCGAGGAGGATCAGCGCACCCGGGTGCGTTCGGTCTCCACGATCGACGTCAACCCCGACGCCACCCGGCACCGGCCGGCGATCATCGACCCGGCGGCAGCACGCGCCGCCCGCGCCACCTCCGCCGGCAAGGACACCGCCGCCCGTCCCGAGATCGGCGCTGCCGCCTCGGTCGAGGAGACCGCGAAACCCCCGCCCCCGCGCCGGCGCACCGCGCTGATCGCTGCCGGAGCCGCGCTGGTGGTGGTGGCCGCGGTGACCGCGATGGCGGTCGGCGCACTGAACCAGCCCGGTGGTGTGGAGGAGGAGACCAGCACCCCGGTGACCATCCCGCCGGAGGACCCGAGCGCACAGGTGGAGCTCCCGCCGGCTCCGGTGGACGCGACAGCGGAGCGGGACGGGGACACCGTGGAGGTCGCCTGGGAGGTGCCGGAGCACGAGGGCGAACTAGAGTTCTACTATGTGGCCACCGCCGGTGGCGAGCGGTGGGAAGAAAACGTCGGCTCGCGGACTTCGGACACACTGGAGGGTGTGCCCGATCATGTCTGTGTGCAGATCTGGAGCATCGACGCCACGAATCGGAACCTTTCCAGCAATAATGACAGTCCTACGGTGTGTGCCTGACCTAAGGGGGCGAAGCGTTCGATGAGCATCCAAGTCGAGTTCTGCGGTGAGTGGTTCGACGTCAACGATGACGAGTCCTTCCTCATCGGTCGGGAGGGCGACCTGGAGATCGACGACAATCCCTACCTGCACCGGCGCTTCCTCACCATCAGCCACCATGACGAGCTCTGGTGGCTGGAGAACGTGGGCAGCAGGCTGTCCGCCACCGTGGCCGACTCGGACGGGAACATGCAGGCCTGGTTGGCGCCCGGCGCCCGGCTGCCACTGGTGTTCTCGCACACCTCGGTGCTGTTCACCGCCGGTCCGACCACCTACGAGATCGGCATCGTCGGCGACTCCCCGCACTTCGAGGCCTCCGCTCCGGAACGTACCCAGGTGGGAGAGACCACGATCGGTCCGGTCACGCTCACCGAGACGCAGAAGTTGCTGATCATTGCCCTTGCCGAACCGGTGTTGCGGGGCCGCGGCTCCACCGCGTCCATCCCTACCTCCGCGCAGGCCGCGGCACGGTTGGGCTGGGCGATCACCCGGTTCAACCGCAAGCTCGACAACGTCTGCGACAAGCTCTCCCGGTTCGGGGTCCGCGGACTGCGCGGGGGGCCACGTCAGCTTGCCGTGAACCGCCGGGCCCGGCTGGTGGAGCACGCCGTCGCCTCGCGGCTGGTGGTCCCGGCCGATCTGGAGCTGCTGGAGGAGAACGCCAAGGCGGCAGCCGAGGCTGAGGCCGAGGCGGAGTGACCAGCGTCCCGCACCTGTGATGGGGACCTCTTCCCGTTGGAATGCCGCGCTGATGGCCGTAGACTGCTCCGCGGACCACACACCGGCAGCCAGGGGGATGGGTGACCATTCGATCAGGACTGCGGCAGCACAAGCGCGCTGTCGCGAGCGTGACCACGATGTCCCTGGTCGTGGGCACCGTGGTGGCGCTGAGCCTGAGCTACGACGGCGTTGCCACTGCTGACGTCGACCTCAACGACGGCGGCGTCTGGGTCTCCAACAACCAGTCCATCCTGGTGGGCCGGCTGAACTACCCGATCGGGGAGATCGACGCGAGCTTCGCCGCGCAGTCCCAGGACGTGGACCTGCTCCAACGTGAGGACGTGGTGTTCGTCCACGACCGGGCAGCCGGCGGACTGCAGCGGGTGGACCCGGCATCGGTGAGCGTGCAGGGCGGGATGGTGCCGCTGCCGGGTGAGGCCGATGTGCAGCTCGGCGACCAGACCCTGGGTGTGCTGGTGGAACGCACCGGGGAGTGGCGGGTGCTCGGTCTGGACGAGCTGGACGTGCTCGCAGAGGCGAGCGAGGACCCGCAGGCAATCCTGGACGAGGGTTCAGCGCAGGCGATCGCCGACGACGGGACGGCCTATGGTCTGGATGCTCAGGACGGGCAGCTGCTCACCTTCGCACCCGGACAGCGCACCGAACCGGAGGTGACCGAGTGGGCGGTGCCGGACGGAGAGACGCAACTGACCGTCGTCGGCGACGAGGTGGTCTCCCTCACCTACAACCCGGCCGAGGAGAGCCTCACCCTGAAGCAGGCCGACGCCGAGCCGGTGGACCTGAGCGATCTCGGGGTGGACGGCTCCACGGCCCGGTTGCAGGCCCCATCGGTGGGTGGGGAGGTGGTGGCCTTCGCCACCTCCGATGCGCTGGTCACCGTTCCGCTGGACGACGGCGAAGCACGGGTGGAGCAGCCGGCCGCACCAGGCGAGCCGGCCCAGCCGGTGCAGGTGGCCGGCTGTGTGCACAGCGCCTGGGCCTCGGGGGCCTCGGACTACCTGCGGGTGTGCGGTCAGGACGCGGCACAGCAGATGCCGGTACCGGAGTCCACCGGCGGTGAGCTGAAGTTCCGCGTGAACCGGTCGCACGTGGTGCTGAACGAGCTCAGCACCGGCAACTCGTGGATGATCGAGGACGCCCTCATCCTGGTGAACAACTGGGAGGACATCACTCCGCCCACGGAGGAGGAGGAAGAGGAGGAAGAGGACTCCCAGGACCTCGAGGAACGCGAGATCGAGCTGGACCGGGAGGCGGAGAACCGCGATCCGGTGGCCCAGTCGGACACGTTCGGTGTCCGGCCCGGGCGCACCGTGGTGCTGCCGGTGCTGGACAACGACTCCGATGCCGATGGTGACCTGCTGACCGTCTCCGGCTTCGAGGCCGTGGACGAGTCCCTCGGGGTGGTCGAACCGATCCTCGGCGGCCGGGCGCTGCAGATCCGGGTGGCCGGTGGTGCCAGCGGTGCGGTGAGCTTCGAGTACACCGCGGATGACGGCCGCGGTGGCACGGACACGGCCACCGCGGAACTGCAGGTGCGCTCGGCCGGGGAGAACTCTGCACCGGAGCAGGTGCGGGAGATCGAGGCCACGGTGACCGCCGGTGCCACCACGAAGGTGAACCTGCTCGATGACGTGCACGACCCGGACGGGGATGCGCTCTACGTCACCGAGACCCTGGATGCGGCCGGCCTGAACGTAGTGGCCAACCCGAACGGGCTGATCACGATCACCGACCCCGGCGTGCAACCAGGGATCCACCAGGTGCGGGTGGAGGTGAGCGATGGCACCGACACCTCTGAGGCCGTGGTGGACGTGGAGGTGCTCCCGGACGCCCCCCAGCCCCCGACCGCGGTGTTCGACTTCGAGACGGCGTTCGCCGGCCAGACCATCCAGATCAACCCGATCGAGAACGACCTGGACCCGAACGACAAGCCGCTGCGGCTGGCCAACGTCAGCGGTGCCGAGGGGGCCACGGTCTCCCAGAACACTGACGGCGCCACGTTCAGCTTCACTGCTGAGTCCGCCGGCGACTACTACATGACCTACGTGGTCGCCGACGACGACGGCCTGTCCGCCACCGGCCTGGTGCGGGTGAGCGTGCGCGCCCCGCAGGACAACGAGCCGGTGGCGGTGAGTGATACCGCCCTGCTGCCGCCCGGCGGGACGGTGCTGGTGGATGTGCTGGAGAACGACTACGACCCCGCCGGCGGGGTGCTCGCAGTGCAGCAGATCGACGTACCCGCCGGGTACGGGTTGCAGGTGGCGATCCTGGACCACCGCATCCTGCGGATCAGTTCCGAGCGGGCCCTGACGGAGCCGGTGAGCATCCCCTACACCGTCTCCAACGGCACCGCCAGCTCCGACGGTGAGGTGCTGGTGCTGCCGATGGAGGGCACGGCCGAGTCCCAGCCGCCGCTCGCCGTCGCCGATACCGCCCGGGTGCGCGCTGGCGACCAGGTGACCATTCCGGTGCTGGCCAACGACTCGCACCCGAACGGGCTGGAGTTCTCCTTGGACGAGGAGCTGGCCGAGACCCCTGAGGACGGGCTGATCTTCACGGCCGGGGACGTAGTGCGGTTCCGTGCCCCGGATGAGGCCGGCACGGTCTCCGCGGTGTACTCGATCACGGATGAGGCGGGCCGGACCTCCTCGAACCGGATCACTATCACCGTGCAGGCGCGCGCCGACGATGCGAACACGCCACCGGAACCGCAGGACGTGGAGACCCGTGCCTTTGCCGGTGAACGGATCCGGATCCCGATCCTCACCTACGGCATCGACCCCGACGGCGACTCCGTGCAGCTGCTCGGTATCGATACCGCGCCCTCGCTCGGCCGGATCGTGGAGGTCGGCGCCACCTATATCGACTACCAGGCGTTCACTGACTCGGCCGGTACGGACGAGTTCACCTTCGCCGTGCGCGACCGGCTCGGTTCCATCGCCACTGCGGACATCACCGTGGGTGTGGTGCCCCCGCCGATGACCAACCGGGACCCGGTGGTGATCAACGACGAGGTCACCGTGCGCCCGGAGCGGCAGGTGGTCGTGGACGTGCTCGGCAACGACACCGACCCGGACGGCGACCAGCTCGCGCTGGACGATCCGGCGTTCGGCGAGACCAGCGGCCTGGAACCGGAGATCCAGGACGGTAACGTCGCGATCACCACCCCCAGCGAACCGGGGACCTACCTGGTGGAGTACAACGCCACCGACCTGCACGGCGGCGCCGCCTCCGGTCTGCTCACCGTCAACGTGGACCCGGACTCCACCCCGCAGGCACCGGTGGCCGTGGACGACGTGGTGCCCCCGAGCGCCATCCTGGACCGCACCGAGGTGCAGATCGAGGTGCTGCCCAACGACTACGACCCGGACGGCAGCCCCGAGGGCCTGACCGTCTCGGTGCCGGACGGGCAGGACGGCGTGCGCGCCGTGGACGACATGGTGGAGGTGCAGCTGCGGGACACCCGCCGGGTGGTCACCTACGAGATCACCGATGAGGACGGGTTGAGCTCGTACGCCTTCATCGACGTGCCCGGGCTGACCGACACCGGACCGGTGCTGCGCCCGGACGCACCACCGATCGAGGTGGAGGCCGGAGTTGCCCAGACCCTTGAGCTGGACGACTACGTGGTCTCCCTCAGCGGCGACCCGGTGCAACTGGCCGACACCACCTCCGTGCGGGCCACCAACTCCGACGGCTCGAACCCGGTGGTGGACGAGAACACGCTGCAGTTCACCTCCGACCCGAACTACGTGGGCGCGGCGACCCTCACCTTCGAGGTGACCGACGCCGAGGACCTGAACGCGGACGGCATCCTCACCTCGGTGCTCACTCTGGACATCCGGGTCTACTCCGACGAGAACCGGCCACCGCGGATGCGCGGCGGTGAGGTGTCCGCCGAGGTCGGCGGCGAGCCGGTGACGTTGGACCTGGCCCGGCTGGCGGAGGACCCGGACGGGCTCTCCACTGACCTGGACTTCGAGATCGCGGAGCAGACGCCGGGATTTGAGGCATCCCTGGACGGCTACATCCTCACCGTGACCGCGAACGACGACACGCTCGCCGGCACAGTGGAGGAGCTGCCCATCCAGGTGACCGACGGCGACTCCGAGCCGGTCACCGCCGAGATCGAGCTCACCGCCACGGCCAGCAACCGGCCCTTGATCCAGACCAATCCCGACGACGTCGGTGAGGTGAACCAGGGCGAGAGTCAGACCGTGGACGTGCTGGCGAACGACTCCAACCCGTTCCCGGACGAAGAACGTCAGATCACCGGTGTTGACGTCACCCAGGGCCAGGGCACCGCCCAGGTGGACGGCGACCAGGTCACCTTCACCCCGAACGAGAACTTCGTTGGCCGGATGACCCTGGTGTACACCGTGGTGGACGTGACCGGCGACCCGGACCGGGAGGTGCAGGGGCAGATCACTGCGGCGGTGCTCGGTGCACCGGATCCGCCGACGATTCCGCTGGTGCAGTCCGTGGGCAACGGTGAGGTGGCGCTGAGCTGGACCGCCCCGGAGGACAACGGCTCGCCGATCACCGGGTACACCGTGCAGTACAACGGCGGTTCGCAGGAGTGCGGCACCACCACCTGCACCATCTCCGGACTGAGCAACGGCACCACGTACACCTTCACGGCCATCGCCACGAACGCCGTCGGCGACTCCGACGAGAGTGCGGCCTCCGCCGAGGCCACTCCGGACATGCGGCCCGAGGCCCCCGGTCCGCCGACGGTGGAGTTCGGCGACGGCGAGCTCACCCTGAACTGGGACGAGCCGGTGAACGAGGGCACCCCGATCACCTCCTACGACGTGCGGATCAGCCCGAGCGAGGGCACCAGCCAGCAGTCGGTGAACGGCACCTCGATGACCTGGGACGGGCTGACCAACGGGCGCAACTACACCTTCCAGGTGCGCGCAATCAACGACGCCCCCGAACCGGGGCTGTGGAGTGACTGGTCCGCGGCCGAGCACCCCTCGGGGCCGCCCGCGCAACCGGCCGCACCGGAGACCACCCGCATCGACGACGCCGACGGCGGTCGGTTGATGGTGAACTGGAGCGCACCGAACAACAACGGTGACCCGATCTCCTCCTACGAGCTGCGGATGTACCAGGACGGAGAGCGGGTGCAGACCTTCACCCCCGGTGGTGGGGAGAGCTCCCGCGAGGTGCAGGTGGAGAACGCGCACGACTACGCCTTCACCCTGGTGGCGATCAACCGCTCCGGGGAGTCGGAGATGTCGGCGCGCTCAGCGGAGGTGCGCTCGTTCGGGAAACCGGGCCGGGTAGGGGACGTGAGTGCCAGCCCGACCGGTGAGGACAATCGGGCCACGGTCAGTCACAACCAGCCGTCCGCCAACGGTCAGGCGATCAGCAGGTACGAGTACCGGTTGAACGGCGGCAGTGTGCAGTCTCTGCCGGACAATGGTCCGATCAGGGTGCCGAACGACGGCACGACCTACCGGGTGCAGGTGCGTGCCTGCAACACCTATTGCGGTGCCTGGAGTGAGTCCTCCTCGGCGTTCAGCACCTACGGGCCGCCGGGCACGTCCACGGTGAATATCAACAGCTCCGCCGACGGTCAACGGGTGAACTTCTCCTGGACGATCGGCAACAGTGACAACGGCGCTTCCCTGACGCACAGTCGGTACCGCATCGATGGTGGAAGCTGGACCAATGTCTCGGGCCGTTCCGGGAGCGCCTCCACCGGTGGAGACTGGGAGGAGAACCACCGGATCGACGTGCAGGTGCGTAATGAGCACGGCCA
>DXBY01000052.1 GCA_019116305.1 Candidatus Ruania gallistercoris
CTTCGGGCCGAGCACCAGCGCCATCGCGATCACGATCCGCTGCTTCTGCCCGCCGGAGAACTGGTGCGGGTAGTGGTCCACCCGGGTCTCCGGCTCCGGGATGCCCACCCGGTCGAGCACCTCGATCGCCTTCGCCCGTGCCTGCTTCTTCGAGTGCTGCCCGTGCGCACGCAGCCCCTCGGCGATCTGCCAGCCGACGGTGTAGACCGGATTCAGCGCCGAGGACGGCTCCTGAAACACCATGGCTGCGTCCTGCCCGCGCACCGCCCGCAGCTGCGCACCGGAGAGGGAGACCACATCGCGCCCGTCCAGCAGCACGGCCCCGTCCACAGTCGCCGTCTCCGGCAGCAGCCCGAGGATGGACTTCCCGGTCACCGTCTTCCCGGACCCGGACTCCCCCACGACCGCGAGCACCTCACCCGCGCGGGCGGACAGGTCCACGCCTTTGACCGCGCGTACCGGTTCGGCGTCAGTGGCAAAGGTGATCTGCAGTCTGCGGATGTCGACGACGGCGGAGCCGCCCGCCTCGGGACCCGCACCGGGGGTAGGAGTCGGTTGGCTCATCGCTGGTCTCCCTCCGTGCGCTCAGTAGGGCTCGTGCCCTCGGTCGTGCTCGCGGTCTCCTCGGCACCCTCTGCCCCGACGCGCCCCTCAGCCCCCTCGGTGCCGGCGGGCGGTGGGAGGCTCACCCCGCCGATCACCCGACGGCGGAGCCGCAGGCGTGGGTCGGCAAGGTCGTTCAGGCTCTCCCCCACCAACGTCACACCGAGCACCAGCAGCACGATCGCCGCGCCGGGGAACACTCCGGTCCACCAGATCCCGGAGGCGACGTCCGAGATCGCCCGGTTCAGGTCGTACCCCCACTCGGCGGCCGCCGTGGGCACGATCCCGAACCCGAGGAAACCCAGCCCGGCGAGGGTGATGATCGCCTCGGAGGCGTTCAGGGTCACGATCAGCGGCAACGAACGGGTGGCGTTGCGCAGCACGTGCCGGGACAGGATGCGCCCGGTGGGGGTGCCGATCACCTGGGCCGCCTCCACGAACGGTTCCGCCTTCAACCGCACCGCCTCGGCACGGACCACGCGGAAGTACTGCGGGATGAACACCACCGTCAGTGCCAGTGCCGCGGAGATGATCCCGCCCCACTTCGAGGACTGCCCGCCGGAGATCATGATCGAGATGACGATCGCCAGCAGCAGCGTGGGGAAGGCATAGATGGCATCGGCGATGGTCACCAGCACCCGGTCCAGCCAGCCACCGAGATACCCGGAGATCAACCCGAGCAGCACGCCGAGGAACAGGGCCGCCACCACGGCAATGATCACCGTGGACAGTGCCGTCTGAGCACCCCAGATCACCCGGGAGAACACGTCGTAGCCACCCACAGTCGTCCCCCACAGGTGCCCATCGCCCGGGGGTGCCTGGCGGGCGAAGTTGCCCGCGTCGTCGGCGAGCTGGTTGTACCGGTAGGGGGCGATCACCGGCGCGAGCAGCGCCATCACCACGAACAGGGCGGACAGGGCGAGACCGGTGACGAGCATGCCGCGTTGCAGGCCCACCGACTGGCGCAGCTGGCGGACCACGGGCAGGCGCGCCATCAGGGGTGTCGAGCTCATCTCAGTACCTCACCCTCGGGTCGATCAGGGCAGCGACCACATCCACGATGAAGTTCGTCACCGCCACGATCACCGCCAGCAGGGCGACGATCCCCTGCACGGCCACGAAGTCCCGGGCGCCCAGGTAGCGCACCAGCTCGAACCCGAGACCGCGCCACTCGAACGTGGTCTCGGTGAGCACCGCACCACCGAGCATCATCGCGATCTGCATCCCCATCACGGTGATGATCGGGATCAGCGCCGGCTTGTAGGCGTGCTTGCGCACCAGCCGCGACTCCTTCACCCCGCGGGACCGCGCGGAATCCACGTACTCCCGCCCGAGCGTGCCGATCACATTCGTGCGCACCAGCCGCAGGAACACCCCGGCGGTGAGCAGCCCCAGGGCGATCGCCGGCAGCGCGGCGTGCGCGAGGACGTCGGAGATCAGGTCCCAGCGCCCGGTGCGCAGCGCATCGACGATGTTGATCCCGCTGGAGCCGGCAATCCGGTCCAGCACCAGCTGCACCTGAGGTGTGGCCCGGCCGGAGAGCGGGAACCAGCCCAACCACACCGAGAACACCAGCTTCAGCAGCAGTCCGGCGAAGAACACCGGGGTGGCGTAGCACAGGATCGCGAAGATCCGCAGCACGGCATCCGGCCACCGGTCGCGTAGGTACGCCGCCAGCATCCCGAACGGAATACCCACCACCAGCGCCACCACCAGCGAGTAGAGCACCAGCTCCAGCGTGGCGGTGCCGTAGGTGAGCAGGATGTCGCTGATCTCGCGGTTGTCGGTGAGGGTGCGGCCGAAGTCTCCGGTGAAGATCTGGCCCAGGTACTCCCCGTACTGCACGATCACCGGCCGGTCGTAGCCAGCCTCGGCGAGGCGTTCAGCCAGCTGATCCGGGGTGAGCCGGCCACCCATCGAGGCACTGATCGGGTCACCGACCACCCGCATCATGAAGAACACCAGGGTGACCAGGATGAACACGGTCGGGATGATCAGCAGGAACCGGACCAGGATGTAGCGGCCCAGGCCGGAGCCAGGCGCCTTGCCGGCTCCGACCGTCCGTTCGTCGGCGATCGTCAAGGGTCAGCGGTGCAGCGGGGCGAAGCGGAGCTTGAAGGACGCGTCCAGAGTGACACCCTCGATGTCCTGCTGCGCCACGGCCACCTGCGCTCCCTGCAGGAACGGCAGCGTGGACAGGTCCTCGGCCACGGCGGCCTGCACGTCCTCGATCAGCGCGGCGCGCTCCTCCTCGTCCTCGGTGGTGGCCTGCGCCTGGATCAGCTCGGTCACCTCATCGTCCTCGTAGTGATTCACCAGGAAGTTGTCCGGAAGGAAGAACGGGGTGAGGTAGGTGTCCGCATCGGAGTAGTCCGGGAACCACCCAAGCTGGTACACCGGGTAGGCGTCCTCCGTGCGCTCGGCGTTGTAGGTGTCCCACAGGGTTTGGGAGAGGTTCACCTCGAACAGCCCGTCGGCCTCCAGCTGGCTCTCGATCATCGCGTACTCCTCGTCGGAGGAGTTGCCGTAGTGATCGGAGTTGTATTGCAGGTTGAGCTCCACCGGGGTCTCGATGCCGGCATCCTCGAGCACCTGTACGGCACGGTCCGGGTCCGGGCCGCCCTCCCCGTCTCCGTACAGCTCCATCAACGGCTGGGTAGCCCCGGTCAGCCCCTCGGGCACGTAGGAGTACAACGGCGTGTAGGAGCCGGCGTAGATCTCCTCCGAGAGCGGCTGGCGGTCGATCAGATGGGCGATCGCCTGGCGGACGGCGAGGGCCTTGTCCTCGTCGGCATTGTTCGTCTCCATCCCGAACGGCTGGGTGTTGAAGTTGAACACCATGTACCGGATCTCGCCACCCGGACCGTCGTGGATGGTGAGGTTCTCGTTCCCGGAGAG
>DXBY01000053.1 GCA_019116305.1 Candidatus Ruania gallistercoris
GTGCAGGCTCACCCCGGCCTCGGCGTACCAGGGCACGGTCCGCTGGCCCAGCTCCTCGCCGAGCTGGCGCCACAACGGCACCGGCCCGGACTCCAGCACCTGCACCCTGCTACCCGCGCCGGCGGCCACACCGGCTACCTCGGCGCCGATCCAGCCGGCGCCGATCACGATCACCTCGCCCCGCTCGGCGAGTGCGCTCCGCAGCTGCTCGGCCTCGTCCAAGGTGTGCAGGGTGACCACCCCCGTCCACTCCGGAGGCCGCAGCGCATGGCTCCCGGTGGCGAGCACCACCTGATCGGCGGAGAAGGTGCGGCCCCCGGCCGAGGTGACCTGAACGCCGTCGGTGCTGGAGCGCAGCGAGGCCGCCCGCACCCCGAGGTGCACCTCGTCGGCCAGCTCGGTCAGATCGTGGCCCAGGTCCTCGGCCAGCCACACCGGGCCGGGCTTGCTGAGCAGCTCCTTGGACAGCGGTGGACGGTCGTACGGCGGGTGCACCTCGGCGCCGATCAGCTCCAGGCGGCCGGTGTACCCGGCAGCTCGCAGCTCGGCGACGGTGCGCAGCCCGGCCAGACCTGCGCCGACCACCAGGACATGGTCCACAGAAGCAGCAGTCGTCACCCTGACACGCTACCGGCTGAGCCCGGCGGTGCCGGTAGGCTCATGGCCGATGAGCAGATCCCAGTCCGGCGCGGAGCCTCCGGTCCGCCGCCGGCGGCGTCCGGCGATGTGGGTCGCCCTGGCCGGGATCGTCCTGGCCCTGCTGGCGACGTTCATCCTCGGGCCGCGGGTCGGCGGGGTGGCGTTCGCCGGGGAGCTGGTGGTCCTGGGGTTCGTGCGGGCGGTGTCCCGGCGGCCGCCCTACGGCATCTCTGCGCGCTCGCGCGCGTTCGACGTGACCGTGCTGATGGGGGGCGGGGTGCTGATCGCGGTGCTCGCGCTCACCGCGCAGAACATGTGAGCACGCCCGCCGCCGGTCAGCGGCCCGGTGTGATGTCCGGCTCGTCGGTGTCGGTGTCGGTGTCGGTGTCCGCCTCGTCCGCGCCGGAGCTCTCGGCCTCGTCGTAGTCGGCCCGCACGTCGTAGTCCTCGGTGAACGAGTCGTCCCGCCCGGTGGAGTCCTCCGGGATGCCGCCCGGATCCCCGGCAGGGGCGGAGTCGTCCCCGTCCTCGAGCTGCACCCGGTGGTCGTCGTCCGGGTCCTCGGTGTCCGCTGCAGCGTCCTCGTCGGCGAACTCCTCCTCGAGCTCCTCGTCCTCGTCGTAGACCGGCAGCGGGTCCGGAGCGAACACGCTCACCAACAGCCCGGCGATCACCGCGCCCACGATCGGCGCCACCCAGAACACCCAGAGCTGACCCAACGCCCAGGACTCGGCGAACACCGCACCCGCTGTGGCTCGGGCCGGGTTCAGCGCGCCGCCACTGAGGGTGTAGGCGGTCACCGACAGCGCGCCGTAGGCGAGCCCCGTCACCACGCCGGCGGAGAGCTGCTTGCCCCCGGTCCACCGGTGTGCCATCAGCGCCACCCCCACGAACAGAGCCGTGGCGACCACCTCGATCAGCAGCACCGGCACCAGGTCGGTGGAGACCTGCCCGCTGGAAAGCTGGCCGACCATCGAGTGCTCCCCGTAGCCACTGGCCGTGGTGGAGAACATCGCTTGTTTCGAGGCCGCACCGACCGCGGAGGGCAGCGCTGCGGGGATGGTCAGGAACAGCAGGCCGGCCGCACCGGCCGCACCGGCGAGCTGACCCACCCAGTAGACCAGCACATCGGCCCAGGCAGTGCGCCCCACGATCGCCGAGCCGAGGGTCACCGCCGGGTTGAAGTGACCACCGGAGACGTGCGCGAACAGGGCCACGGCCACCAGCAGTGCCACCCCCCAGGAGAGCATCCGCAGGCTCTCGTCCGGGTTGGTGATCACACCGCTGTACAGGGCGACGCCGAAGCCGATGAACACGAGCAGGAACGTGCCGAGGAACTCGGCGGCGAACCGGGCGAACAGGCTCGGCGGTGCAACCGGGACGGTCGCCGCACCGTCGTCGTAGTCGACCGTGTCGGACTGGCTGGTCATGCGAGATCCCGTCGAAAGGAGTCGGTGGACAGCACTGATCCTGGCAGATCAGGCTGAGAAGTTGCTGGGAGGTCCCCGCGTGCCGCTGTACTCACCCCTCGTCCGGGACGACGGCGCGGCGCTGCCCGGTGAGATACTCACGTTCCGCTGGTCGGGTGGTCAGGGCGATCGCCCGGTCGTAGGCGGCCGCCGCCGCTGCGCGCTCACCGAGCAGGGTGAGCAGGCGGGCCCGGGTGGCCCAGGCGGGCTGGAACGCCACCTCCTCCGGTACCGCCTCATCGAGCAGGGTCAAGGCCCGGGCGGGTCCGTCGGTCTCGGCGAGGACGGCGGCCAGCGCGGTCGCGCTGCCGTGGGTGGGCGCAAGCCGGTGCAGCATCGTGTGCAGCTGCTTCAACGTGGCCCAGTCGGCGACGGCGCCGGGTGCGCGGGCGCAGTGCGTCGCCTGGATCGCGGCCTCCAGCTGGAAGCGTCCCAGGGTGCGCTGGGCGTGCGCCGCGCGCAGGTGCTCATGGGCGCGGGCGATCAGGCGGGTGTCCCACTGTGCCGGGTCCTGGTCGAGCAGGGGGACGAAGTTCCCGCTCTGGTCGGTGCGCGCCGGGGCACGGGCGGCGGAGAGCAGCACCAGGGCCGCCAGGCCGCGGACCTCGGCATCCTGTGGTGCCAGCTCGGCGAGGACCTCGGCCAACCGGAGCCCCTCCGGCGGCAGCGGGCGGGGCTGGGGGTCGGCGGCGGCCCACTCGATCACGTACGCGCCGTAGACCGCCTCCAGGATCGCCGTCATCCGCTCCGGGAGCTCGCCTCGGTCCGGGAGCTGGAACGCGATGCCCGCATCCTTGATCCGCCGCTTGGCCCGCACCAGGCGGGTGGCCATCGTCGCCTTCGGCACGGTGAACGCCGTGGCGATCTCGGCAGCGGTGCACCCGAGCACCACGTTCAGCATCAGCGGTGTGCGAACCCCGGGATCGATCATCGGGTGCGCGCACACCGCCATCAGCTCCAGCCGCCGGTCCCCGATCGCGTCTGGGTCCACCTCGTCGGTGATCGCTGCCCGGGCACCGACGAGGTCCGGGTCCAGCGGCCCGGTGCGCTGTATCTCGGCGGACTTCCACCGGTCCCGTTGGCGGTTGCGGGCCACGGTGAGTAGCCAGGCCTCAGGCTTGTCCGGGACACCCCGCTCCGGCCAGGTGCGTAGCGCGCGCTCCAGTGCGTCGCCGAGAGCGTCTTCGGCGGCGGCGAGGTCACCATCTGCGGCCGCGAGCAGCGCCACGAGGCGGCCGTAGCCGTCCCGTGCCGCTGCCGCGGCCGCCTCGGCGGCCCGGGAGTGGTTCACGCCGGGCCGTGTGCGGTCCAGGTGCCGCCGGCCAGAGACGTCGCCACCGGGCGGATCTCGATGGAGCCGTAGCTTGCGCCCGGGCACTTCTCTGCCCAGGCGAGCGCAGCGTCCGCGTCTGGGACGTCGATGATGAAGACCCCGGCCAGGGCCTCCTTCGTCTCCGCGAACGGACCGTCCTGCACCTGGGTGGTGCCGGTGCGGCGGGTGAGCGTCGTGGTAGCGTGGCTGAACTGCATGATGTCGGCGCCGACCAGCACGCCGGCGGCCTCCAGAGCCTTGCCGTAGGCGTCGAAGAGCCGCTCCATCTCCTCGAATCCCTCGGCGGGGATCTCGCCCGGGGTCGGCTCGTAGTTGTGCAGCAACAGTGCGTAACGCATGGTGATCTCCTTCGTGTGTGTGCTCAGTGTGTCGCCACTGAGGCGTTGGGCACAGTGATGACGATCGAGTACCGCGAGAATCGTCACCTCGCGCAAGAGGGGTATCTCGATGTCGAGTAATCTGTGGTGGTATCCAGGTCGAGAAAGATTGAGGAGCTCGTCATGACTCAGCCCGTGAACGTGACCGTCACCGGCGCCGCCGGCCAGATCGGTTACGCCCTGCTGTTCCGGATCGCCTCCGGCCAGCTGCTCGGCCCGGACACCCCGGTCAAGCTGCGGCTGCTGGAGATCCCGCAGGGGGTCAAGGCCGCTGAGGGCACCGCGATGGAGCTGGACGACTGCGCCTTCGGCCTGCTCGCCGGGATCGACATCTTCGACGACCCCACAGCGGGTTTCGAGGGCACCAACATCGCCCTCCTGGTCGGTGCGCGTCCGCGTGGTCCGGGGATGGAGCGCGGGGACCTGCTCGAGGCCAACGGCGGTATCTTCGGCCCGCAGGGTGCGGCGATCAACGCCGGCGCGGCCGATGACGTCAAGGTGCTCGTAGTCGGCAACCCGGCGAACACGAACGCACTGATCGCCGCAGCCCACGCACCGGACGTGCCCAGCGACCGGTTCACCGCGATGACCCGGCTGGACCACAACCGGGCGCTGTCCCAGCTCGCCGCGAAGACCGGCGCCCCGGTCACCGACATCAAGAAGCTGAGCATCTGGGGCAACCACTCCGCCACCCAATACTCGGACATCTTCCACGCCACAGTGTCCGGCCGACCGGCCACCGAGGTGGTGGGCGACCAGGCCTGGATCGCGGACACCTTCATCCCCACTGTGGCCAAGCGCGGGGCGGCGATCATCGACGCCCGCGGCTCGTCGTCGGCGGCCTCGGCGGCGAACGCCGCGATCGACCACGTCTACGACTGGACGCACGGCACCCCGGAGGACTCCTGGACCTCCGCCGGTGTGGTCTCCGACGGTTCCTACGGGGTGCCGGAGGGGCTGATCTCCTCCTTCCCGGTGCGGTTCTCCGGCGGCTCCTGGGAGATCGTCCAGGGCCTGGAGATCAACGACTTCTCCCGGACCAAGATCGACGCCTCCGTGGCCGAGCTGGTCGAGGAACGGGACGCCGTCAAGGGGCTCGGTCTGCTCTGATCTGACCAGCAGCGCGCGCTCCACCTCGTCGGGCCGCTCCGGGATTCTTCCCGGGGCGGCCCGTTTCGTGTGTCCAGGGGCGACGGCGCCGCCTCCTGCCCAGAAGGTCTCACCTCCCCGGGGTGGACCAGTGGGGGACCAGAGCCGGACCAACCCGGGATGAACGTCGCCTGCAGATCTAGCGGCGGAGGATTGCGCTCTCCTAGAACAGAGGTGGCGCCGCATCTCCGCGGCGCTTGTCCTGTGCTGGCGGGTGTCGCGCGGACATCGGGGAGTGCGCCTGTGTGCGCGTTCGAGGACTCAGGAGAACGACTTCGTGAACTGGCCGGAATCGCACGTCCAAACAGTCAGAGCGAGGGGTGTGGGAGCCCGCAGTGGCCGCGCGACCGCCTTCGGTCTGGTGGTCGCCCTGCTCGCGGCTCTGGTGGCGGTGATCAGCAGCCCGCAGGCCGCGGTCGCTGCCGGGAACCAGGAGGGGGTGGGCGGCTACGCCAACAACACCATCTCCGCCTACTTGCAGGCCGGTGAGTCCCTCTACACCGACGGCAACATCGGCACCATCACCGAGACCGACGGCAGCACGCACACCGGCCCGGGCACCTTTGGCCCCGCCGCGAGCGACGGGGTCTGGCGGGTCCAGCTGCCCACTCAGGGTGGGAACGTTCCCTACGACTGGACCGTCGAGGTGCACGCTGACGGGGCTGAGGTGCCCGGACGGGTATGGGCCGCGCAGGACAGCATCCACCAGTCGATCGTCGCTGGCGGGCTCGCGGACCTGCAGTACTGGATCGTGAACAACACCGGCTATGTGTACGCCGTCGAGCTGAGTGGCTACAACGGCGGGAACTCCACCATCCAGGCCAACTCGGTCGGCTGGGCGGACGAGGAGTGTGCCCCGACCTACGCCTCGTACGAGTACGCCGTCGAGGGGGAGGGTTCGAACTACCCATCGCTGCCGGACTGCGGAGAGACCTACCGGGTGTTCTACGAGGAGCCGGCCGCGGATCTGCCGCCTTCCGCCTCCTCGGCCACCGGCGAGGTGACCGTCCTGCCAGACCTGCTCAACACCGGTGACCTGGAGGTCACCGACCTGGCGTTCACCCCTGCCGCGACCGGCGCCGCCGCCGGCACCTTCACCTACTCGCTGAACCCCCGGTTCACCGGCGGGTACTTCCTGCAGGTGGACGTGGACGGCAACGGCTCCTACACCGACGCCGTCGACCGCTCGATCGCCCTCGGCGCGGACGGCAGCGGTTCCTACAGCTACGCCTTCGACGGGCTCGATGGTACGGGTGCGGTGATCGAGGACTGCACCACGATGACCGCCCGGATCTTCTTCGACAAGCTCGGCGAGGTGCACATCGCCCAGACCGACGTCGAGGCCCGCGAGGGCGGCATCTCGATCACCCGGTTGAACGGTGAGGGTGCCCCGGACAGCACGATCCACTGGAACGACGAAGGCTTTCAGGGCACCCGGGTGGGTACGACCGACCCGATCGTCGGTGAGTCGGTCGACTCCTCCGGTGGTGTGCATGGTTGGGACCTGGACGTCAACGGCTGGGGCAACGGACGGATCATCGACGACTGGGCCTACCTGCCCGCCGACTTCGGCACCGGGGAGATCCAGATCGCCGGCCGCTGCTTGAGCGTGACGAAGACCTCCGACGCGTCCGACGCCACCCGGGTCGGGGACACGGTGAACTACACCGTGGAGGTCACCAACACCGGCGATACCGACTACACCGCCGACGAGCCCGCCGTCGCCTACGACGACCTCGCCGGGGTCCTCGACGACGCCACCTACAACGAGGACACGACCAGCAGCACGGGTGAGGTCGCCTACGTGGAGCCGTCCTTCCTGCGCTGGTCCGGCCCGCTGGCCACTGGGGAGACGGTGACCCTGGGGTACAGCATCACCCTGACCTCCGGTGGTGACGGCGCGGTGCGGAACGTGGCCTGGGCCCCGTTCGACCCACCGGAGCCGGGGGAGCCGCCGTCGGAGGGGCCGCTGTGCAACCCGCCGGACGAGAACGGTCATGACCCGGTGACCGGTGAGCCCTGCGGCTTCGTGGAGTATCCGCTGCCGCGGCTGACCATCACCAAGACCTCCGATGTGCAGGAGCTCCCCTCCGACGGCGGGCAGGTCACCTACACGGTCACCGTCACCAACGAGGGCCCCGGCGCCACCACTGCTGAGGACGACCCGGTGGTGGACGACCTGACCGAGGTGCTCGACGACGCCACATTCGTGACCGGTTCGGAGAGCGCCGACACCGGAACCGTTGCCGTCGACACCGAGGCGGCCGAGCTGTCCTGGACCGGCGCGCTGGCGGCCGGAGAGTCGGCCGAGCTGACCTATGAGGTGACCTACGACGCCGAGGCGGTCGGCGGTGACCACGAGCTGCTGAACGTGGTCTGCCTGCCCGAGCACCTGGCCCTGGACCCGGCGGACGCCTGCCGCCCGGTGAACATACCCGGTGCGGCCCTGGACCAGTGGAAGACCTCGGACCCGGAGTCGGGAAGCTCTGTGGTCGGCGGGGATGTGGTCACCTACACCCTGCACTTCGCCAACACCGGCCAGACCGCCGCGACTGTGGACACTGTCGACGACCTGTCGAACGTGCTCGACGACGCGGACCTGCTCGACGGGTCGCTGACCGCTGACGACGGCCTGCTCGCCGCCGTGGACGGCGAGCAGCTCACCGTGACCGGGTCCGTTCCGGTGGGGGAGACGCTCACCGTGAGCTACCAGGTGCTGGTCCGGGAGTTCGAGGACCAGGGTGACCACGTGCTGGCCAACCTGCTCGACTGCGCCGACGACGACCCGCGGTGTGCCACTGAGCACCCGGTTCGTCATCTCGTGCTGGACAAGTCCTCCACCCCGAGCGAGGGGGTGGACGTCGGCGACGTGGTCACCTACACCATCACTGTGACCAACGACGGCGAGGGTGACTACACCGAGGACCTTCCGGCCTCGATCACCGACGACCTGACCGGGGTGCTCGACGACGCCGACTACAACGGTGACGTGAGCGCGACCCTGTCGGCCGGTTCCCCGGTGACCGATCCGGTGGTCGACGGCGAGACGCTGACCTGGTCCGGACCGCTGCAGGCCGGCGAGGTGGCCACCATCACCTACTCGGTGACTGTGACCAGCGCCGGCGACAACGAGCTGGCCAACGTGGTCTGCGAGACGGGTACCGAGATCTGTGCGGACACCAGCATCCCGCTGCCGCACGTCACCTTCACCAAGTCCTCCGACCCGGACTCCGGTGCGGACGTCGTGGCCGGCCAGGTGATCACCTACACGCTCACCTATGTCAACGACGGCCAGGCCGCAGGTGTGGTGGACTCGGTCGACGACCTCACCGAGCTCCTCGACGACGGGGACGTGACCGCTGAGCCGGTGAGCAGCAGCGATGCGGTGACAGTCACGTTGCTGCCGGACAGCATCCGGGTGGTCGGCGCGATCGAGGCCGGCGAGACGGTGACCATCACCTACGAGGTGACCGTCAAACCGGACGGCGAGCGCGGCGACCACGAGCTGATCAACGTGCTCGTGCCGGACAACCCGAACGTTCCTCGGGTGCCGCCGGTGGAGCATCCGGTGCCCGAGCTGGTGGACTGGAAGAGCGTGGACCCAGCCTCGGGCACCACGGTCCAGCCCGGCGCTGAGGTGGTCTACACCTTGCACTTCCGCAACGACGGCGCTGCGCCGGCCGAGGTGGACCGCGAGGACGTGCTCACCGGCGTGCTCGACGATGCCCGCATCACCGCTGACCCGGTCGCTTCCGACCAGGCGCTCGAGGCTTCGGCGATCGAGGATGACCGGTTCGCGATCACCGGGACCCTGGCCCCCGGGCAGCTGGTGACGGTGACCTACACCGCCACGGTGAACGCGGACGGGGAGCGCGGTGACGACCACCTGGGCAACTTCCTGGTCGACACCGGGGAGGAACCGCCGTCGGAGTGTGTGGCGGTCGAGGGCGAGCTGCCGGACTGCACCGTGAACCACGTGTCGAACGTCGTGGTGACGAAGTCGGCCGACCCCGAGTCGGGTACCGAGGTGGGACCCGGTGACGAGGTGACCTACACGCTGACCTTCACCAACGTCTCGACCAACACGGAGGCCGAGCCGGCGGACGTGGACTACACCGACCACCTGGTCGATGTGCTCGACGACGCGGAGCTCACCGACGGACCGCACGTCTCGGACGAGGCACTCACCGCGACCTCGGCCGAGGAGAGCATCCGGATCATCGGTGCCCTGGGCGCCGGCAGCGTGGTCACCGTGACCTACACGGTGACGGTCTCCGACTACGACGACCAGGGTGACCATCACCTCGCCAACGTCGTGGCGGTCACCGGCCAGGACCCGGTGTGCGCGCCGGGTAGCGACCTGTGCACCGAGCACCCGGTACCGCCACCGGCTGCGGGTTCGTTGCCGGAGACCGGTGCGGGGGAGATCGGCACCTGGCTCCTGGCCGCGATCGGTGCCCTGGGTGCCGGTGTGCTGCTGCTCGAGGCTGGACGGCGACGGAACGGTCGTATAAGGTCAGGACGGTCGACCAGTTCGACGATCTGACCTAACCGAACCTGGGGTGCGCAACTGCGCACCCCAGGTGCCCGGGGAGAACGGTGGGTCTTCCTGCCGCGCGCCTGCCGGGAACCTCGAGGGTGCGCTCCTCGAGGTTCGTGGCGTCTGGGCACCGACTCACAGGAGTGCCCGCCGCGATGTCGTTCACCGGCACTGTCCCCGCCCCGGACACACAGGGGGCGAGATCACAGGTGCCGGCCCGTGGCCGGGCAGGGCCCCGACCTCGACTCGCCGCGAGACTCGACCGATTCACCGAGCTGATGGTGGTGCAGGCACCGGCCGGCATGGGCAAGACGGTGCTGCTGGACCGGTGGATCGCCGCCCGGCGAGCGCACGGGACTCCGGTGCTGCAGTTCGCCGTCGACTCCCTGAGCACAGCTCAGCTGACCGCTGTGGACGAAAGCACCGTGGTGGTGGTCGACGACCTGGATCAACCGCTGCCACCGGAGCTGAGTGAGGCGTTGCTGGACCTGTGCGGCGGCTCCCGCGGCAGCCGACTGGTGCTCTCCGGCCGCGACGCCGACGAGGTGCGACGACTGGCCTGGCGCCGCGGGGTGCAGGTCTCCTCACTCGATGCCGTCGATCTCGCCGCCACGGTCCCCGAGCTGCAGCAGATGGCCCGGAGCTGGGGGCACGAGCTCGATACCGGCCGGGTCACTGCCCTGCACACTGCGACCGCGGGCTGGCCTGCTGTCAGCCGGCTCCTTCTGGATGCTGCCGACTCGGAGACTCGATCATTCGACCTGGACGCCGCGGTGGACTACCTGGGCGCCACGGTGCTGGAGAACCTGAGCACCAGCACGCGGATGGCTGCCGAGGCGCTCGCGCTCATCGAGGAGATCAGCGAGGATCACCTGCACGCGGTGATCGCCCGACTCGACGACCCGGCGCTGGGGGAGCGTCAGCTGGTCGCCACGATGGAACGAGCTCGGCTCCTGCGGCGCCGGGACGCCGGACCGGGCTGGACCATGCCGCCCGTGCTCCGGCACGCGCTGCACGTCAGCCACTACGGGCTGTCCACCCGCGACAGGCGGGAGTGGCACCGATGCTTCGCCCGGAGCCTGCTCGAGCGGCAGGAGGAGAACATCGCACAGTTTCTCCGGCACGCGCGGGCCGGTGAGGACTGGGAGGCCCTCAGCGATATTTGGACCCGGTACGGGATGGGGCTGCTGGATCGCTGCGAGGACGCGGTCGTGACGGCCTACCGCCACCTTCCGGAGGTCGTCGTGGCGCGCTGGTCCTACCTGGCGGTACCAGTGGCCGTGGTCGCGTGGCTGACCCAGGAACGCTCATACGCGGACGTGCACCGGGCGTTCTGCCACTCGCTGCGTCCGTTGGCCGCTGAGTACCTGGCGCGCGCGGATGAACCGATGGAGCTGGAGGAACGGCTCGCAGGTGCCTCGGCTGTGATCATCACCGACCGGATGGATGGTCACCTGGACCGTGCGTCGGAGGTCGGGGACAGGGTCGCAGCGCGGATCGGTCCGCAGATCGCCGACCGCACGATGCCGATGCGCTACCCGTGGTTCCTGATGCAGCGCGCGATGACCGCACTGGCTACTGCGGACTGGCCCCGCGCGATCCAGCTGTTCTCCCAGTCCTTCGACGCTGCCCATGGCATTGCCGGTGCCGAGTTCATTGCTGCCAACGGGGCCGCGAACGCGGCGCTGATCACCGCCTTCGACGGCTCGACCGAGGACACCGCCTACTGGCTCAGCCAGTACCAGCACTTTGCTGACCCGACCAGCAGGAA
>DXBY01000054.1 GCA_019116305.1 Candidatus Ruania gallistercoris
TCCTCCGGGCTGGACGCGGTGATCAGCTGCACGCCGCGCTCGGCCGCGACCTCGGCGGTGCCCTGGGTGATCGCGGCGTAGAACTCGTTCGAGATGTCCTTGATCACCAGGCCGATCATCGCGGTGGAGGAGCCGGACTTCAGCGCCGCGGCCATCTGGTTCGGCCGGTACCCGATCTCGGCGGCGGCTTCGCGCACCCGTTCGGCGAGCACCGGATCCACGGTGGCCACGCCGTTCACCACCCGGGAGACGGTCTTGAAGCTGACCCCGGCGATCTCGGCGACGTCCACCAGCGTCGGGCGCGTATGCGATCGCCTCCCGTTCATGGCGCCCGTTCGCCTCCCCTTGGTCGTCGTCGACGCACTGCTCTCGTTCACCGGCCCAGCGCACCGCTCTCGTTCACCGGCAACTCTTCATACCGACTGGACAACGTTGTCTCAGGCTACCCGGGGCGGGCAGGCGACGCCAGCAGTTCGTCCCGATCCGCTGAGTGGTCACCCAGGGGGCCTGGTCCCAGGCCGGCCGGGGGAGCAGGGACGGGCCGCGCGTGTCTACCCGCCCCGCACCTCGTCTCCGATCCGCTCCGGGTGCTCGGCGTCGTAGATCAGCGAGGCCCGCTTGATCACCTGTAGCCCGTCGGAGACGTCGACCGCCGCCACCCCGGGCAGACGGCCCACTTCGTCGGTGAGGAAGGAGTAGAGGGCATCGTCGTCGGCCACAGCGATCTCCCCGGACAGGTTCGTCAGGCCAGTGGTCGCAGCGATGTTCAGCACGTTCGGGTGCGCCGCGAGCGTGCGCCCCACCGCTTCCAGCCGCGCCGGGGTCACCCGCAGCCACAGAGACGCCACCACCGGCTGTCCGATCACCGCCGGTTGCACCACGGTCCGCAGCCGCAGCAGCCCGGCACTCATCAGCCCCTCCACCCGTCGCCGCGCGGTGGCCGGCTGGATGCCCAGAGCCCCACCGAGGTCGCGCCAGGTGCGGCGGCCGTCGTCGGCGAGCAGTCCCACCAGGGACCGGTCCAGTCCATCGAGCTCGCGCCGTTCGATCTCGGACTCCTCGCGCCAGTGGTCCAGGCGCTCCGAGCGCAACGCGGCCAGCGCCCGGTCCGGCACCAGCCCTCCAGACCAGCCGTGCGGGGTAGAGAACCGTCGGATGATCTTCGATGTTGAGCTTCCGGTCACCCCGCCCACCGCGGTCAGGCGGGTATTGAGCAGCTCCATCAGGTGCCGGGTGGAGTTCACGTGCAGCTGCGCGGTGCAGTCCAGGTCACCACCGACCACCGAGACGTACCCGGACTCCGGCCACTGCGCCACCGCGCGTGCCACGTCGCCGCTGGCTCCGGGCACGCACCGCAGCCGCAGGAACACTGCGAACCCGTACCCGGCCCGCTGCTGGTCCACCACGCTGACCACCCGGATCAGCTGGCGATCGAAGAGTCCGGAGAGTCGGCGGGACACGGTCGGCGCACTCGTCCCAGCGGCGGTGGCCAACGCACTCATCCGGCACCGCGGGTGCGCAAGCAGGGCGGCCACTACTCGGCGGTCCAGTGCCTGAAGAGTGTCTGTTTCCACCATGATGACCTAGAACGCTATCAGTATCGTTCATCCAGCCCGGCTTCCTTGCACCGCAGCCACGATGCGATCAACGATGCAGCAGAACCAGCACAGAGACAGACATCGAGGGCTGAATGAGTGCAGTGACGTTGAGCGTGGTGGGCGCCGGGCACCGCGGAGCGGAGGCCTACGGCGACTACTGCCTGCGCTACCCCGAGCGAGCCCAGGTGGTGGCCGTGGCCGAACCGGACCCGGTCCGCCGAGCCGAGTTCGCCGAGGCGCACCGCATCCCCCCGGAGCGCCAGTTCAGCTCCTGGGAGGACCTGCTCGCCCAGCCAAAGCACTCCGACGGCCTGGTGATCGCCACCCCGGATCTGGTCCGCGCCGGCCCGGTGGTCACCGGTGCCCGCCGGGGCTACGCCCTGCTGGTGGAGAAACCGTTCGCCCCCACGGAGGAACAGCTCGATGCGATGACTGCCGCGATCACTGAGACCGGTGCGTTCATCGGGGTCGCGCACGTGCTGAGGTACACGCCGTTCTACCGCACGGTGAAACAGCTCATCGACGAGGACACCATCGGCCGGCTGATACACATCGACCAGACCGAGGACATCGGCTACTGGCACTTCGCGCACAGCTACGTCCGCGGCAACTGGGGTCGGGCGGAGGAGTCCAGCCCGATGCTGCTGGCCAAGTCCTGCCACGACCTGGACCTGCTCACCTGGCTGATCGACGCACCCGCCACCTCGGTTTCCTCGTCCGGCTCACTCACCCAGTTCACCCCCGAGCACGCTCCCGCGGGAGCACCCGAACGCTGCACGGATGGCTGCCCAGCCGCGGACACCTGCCCGTTCTACGCTCCGCGTCTCTACCTGGATCGGCTCGCCGACCACCACACCTGGCCGGTGACCGCCGTCACCCGGGACACCAGCGCGCAGGCTCGCCTGCGGGCCCTGCAGGAGGGCCCCTACGGCCGGTGCGTCTACCGCGCCGGCAGCAACCAGCCGGACCACCAGGTGGTCACGATCTCGTTCCCCGCGGGTGTGCTCGCGACGCTGCGGATCGGTGCGTTCACCGGTTCGAACACTCGCACGATCCGACTGCTCGGCTCCCACGGGGAGATCAGCGGCCGGCTGGACACCGGCGAGATCGAGGTGCGTCGGTTCCTGCCCGCACCGGGCACCGAGATCCGGGACCATCCCCGCTGGGACCGGGACGCCCAGGGCCGCTCCGGGATGCCGGACGACGAGACCTGGACCATCTCCTCCGGCCCCACCTCCGACCCGGACCTGGCCGACACCCCCGGGCGCCGGGAGAGCGACGGGCATGCCGGCGGCGACGATGGCCTGATGCATGAGTTCGTCGAGCAGCTGGCCGCCTGGACGGCCGGCCGGGGGGCGGAGCTGCCCACGGAGCTGCGTGATGCCGAACGTAGCCACCGGATCGCGTTCGCCGCGGAACGGTCCCGGCATTCCGGGCAGAGTGTGGAGCTGGCGGTATGAGTCAGCGGCTCTACGTGCGTGCCCTGACCCGGCTCGCCGAGCGGGTGCTGGGCTCGGCCCAGCACCTGGAGTTCGCCCTGCTCGACGGCGCAGACTCACCTGCCTCGACCGGCGTCCCGGCGTATGAGTACAGCGCGGCGGGTGGCATGGTGCAGATCCGCGCCACCGACACCCCGGCCGCGGCGGCCGGTCTGTACGCCTATCTCAAGGACGTCTGCGGCCTGCAGGTCAGCTGGGACACGCCCCTGCCACTGCCGCCCAGCGGCTCGTGGCCGGCTGCGGACCCGGTACGTCGGTCCACCCCGGCGGAGCACCGGTACTACCTGAACGTGGTCACCACCGGCTACTCCGCGCCGTACTGGGACTGGGCACGCTGGCAGCGCGAGATCGACTGGATGGCACTGCACGGCATCACCACCCCGCTGATGATGGTCGGTCACGAAGCCATCCTGGCCCACGCCTTCACCGCCCGCGGCGCGGATCCCGAGGAGGTCCGTACCTGGCTGGGTTCGGCGGCGCACCTGCCGTGGACCCTGATGGGCTGCACGAACACCTTCGGCGGGCCGCTCCCCGCCACCTGGTTCCACGATCGCCTCGAGCTCGCCCGGCGAATCCTGACCCGGCAGCGGGAGTTCGGCATGCGCGCTGTGCTGCCCTCCTTCGGGGGCCACGTGCCAGACTCTCTCGCCGCCCCGGGCACCCCGCGTACCAGCTGGCAGGGCTTCTCCACTGCACTCCTCGACCCGCATGCACCGGCGTTCGCCGAGATCGCCGCGGCCGTGGCCCAGGCGCAGGCCGAGCTGCTCGGCACCGACCACCTCTACAGCGCCGACCCGTTCATCGAGTCCATCCCACCTACCGGCGAGCCGCAGGACCTCGCCGCACACGCCCGCGCCGTCTACCATGGCATGCGTGCCACCGACCCGGACGC
>DXBY01000055.1 GCA_019116305.1 Candidatus Ruania gallistercoris
GTACCCCACCGACTGTGCCATCGCGCTCAGCCGTGGGGCGGTGTGCAGATCACCGGCGCGGACCGCGATCAGGGTCAGGGCCACCACGAAGGACAGTCCGGTGCCCAACCCGATCACACACATCCACAGCACCGCCGCACCGGGGACCAGCACCAGTCCGATCGACCCAGTCGCCATGAACAGCCCGGGCAGCGTGGCGGTGAACCGGACACCGGGGCGTCTGCGCATCAGCACCGGCGCGGCAAGATTCCCTCCGATGGCCAGGATCTGCAGCACGAACATGTGCCACCCGGAGGCCACATCGCTGAAGCCGAGCTCCTGCTCGACTGTGGGCAGCCAGGTCAGCGAGAGGTAGAAGGCCCCGGACTGCACCCCCATGTAGCAGGACAGCAGCCACGCATCCCGGTTCCGCCAGAGTCCGCCGGCACCGGTGACACCGGGGGCACTGTGGGTCGTGCCCGCAGCAGCCTCGGGCACCGAACGGGTGCGGGGCACCCACACAGCGAGCGCGAGCAGGGTGAGCACCGCCCAGCCACCGAGGGAGAGTCGCCAGCTCAGCGGGCTGGCAGCCGCGAGCGGGACCGCGACGGCGGCGGCCAGCCCGGCGAAGATCCCCAGCACCGCCACGTAGATGCCGGTGACCAGCGGGGTGGCAGTGGGGAAGTCCCGTTTCACGATCACCGGCACGGTCACGTTCCCCACAGCCACGGCGGCCCCGATCAGCACCGTTCCCACCCACAGGTTGGCCTCCGGACCCGGCCAGGAACGCAGCACACTGGCGAGGGCGAGCACGCCCAGGGCAAGCACAGCGGTCCGTTCCACCCCCAGGCGCCGGACCAGGTGCCCGACGATGCTGGAGGCCAGTGCGAACACCGCGACCGGGAGCGCACCGAGCAGGCCCAGCTCGAACGCGCTCAGCCGCAGCTCGTCGCCGAGCAGCGGCAGCACCGGTCCGACGGCGGTGATCGCCGGGCGCAGGTTCACCGCCAGCACCACGATGCCCAGCAACGCCAACCCGCGGGAAGGGACGTCGGGGCCGCGGGTCATGGCCGCAGCCTACGACGCTACGAGCTCGGCCGTTGCGCCGTAGCCGGCTCCCGGACCGTGGTGAACAGCCGCGCGGTATCTCCGGACAGCGCCAGCATCACCAGGATCTCCAGCGCCGACCCGAACACCTGGGTGGCCAGAGTGCTCTCCGGGGCGCCGGTGATCCAGAGCACCACGTACACGCTCACGCTGATCGCACTGAGGGTGAGAGCAAGCATCCGGGCCCGATTGGAGCGCCGGAAGATCAGCCCGGCCAGCACCAGGTAGGCGAGCAGGTAGGCCACCAGCACCGACCGCACCAGCACGGTCATCAGCTCCGGCGCCATCCCCGCCTCCAGCAGTGGAGCCACCACCTGCAGATCGCTGAGGCTCGCTGTGCTCAGACCGGCCAGCCAGGCCAGCGAGACCGCGCCCACGGCCACCCGCACCGCCATCAGCAGCAGACCGAACGCCACAGTCAGCGGCACCGCGGCGCGGTGCCGGCCCTCCGCATCGTCGGCGGCGATCACGTCCCGGATCTCGGCGGAGGCGGGCCGGGTCTGCCGCAGATCCACGATCGGCAGGTCACCATCGGTGCGGATGGCGTCCCCACCACCGTTGCGATGGTGGTAGCCCGTGGAGAAGTTGCGCAGGTGCCGCACGGCGATCCCCTGGTTTCCTGCCCCGGGGTCGGTGAGCGTGTCGAGCACATGGTCCCGCTCGGCATCGATATCGGCATCGATCCGGTGGGTGATCTGCAGGGTGAAGTGGGACAGACCCACGGACCGGTCGTAGGTGCCGGCGGCCAGCCAGTCCACCTTCTTGCCACCCGGCAGCCGCCAGCCCTCCGGGCACCGCCAGAAGCGCACGTGGTGCCGCTTGGCGGGATTCCCGGCCACCTCCTGCTGATAGGTGAACGCCTGCCGCTGCTGGAACACGAACAACGGGCTCACCGGGGCGTCCGGATAGCTGCGGCGCAGCAAGGTCGCCGCCACCATCCGGCGGCTGGACTCGAGGTTGATCTCATCGGCCCGGTGCCACCCGGCGCGCAGCATCGCCGCGTGCAGCTGCTCGAGACCGCCCCGGAAGCCGAGGTTCACCGGGTCGCCGAGTAGACCCTCACGGGTGCGGGAGCGACCGATGAAGTAGTTCGGCACGTACACCCGGCTGAGCAGGGAGTGCAGCCGCGGCAGCAGCAGGTAAGTGACGATCAGCCAGAACGGCAAGAACGCCCACAGGTGCCGCCAGCCCGCAGTGACGAGCTGGTGCACGAGCAGGAACGCGAGCCAGCCCGAGGCAAGTGTTGCCAGGACGAAGAAGACCCGGTCGGCGAACCGGACCGGGTTCTCGTGCACCACCTCGACGGCGGCATGCGCGCGCTCGGAGAGCGTACGGGCCATGGGTCTACCGTATCCTCCCGGGCGGAGGACCTGGCGAACGCTTTTTGGCATGATGGAGCGCCTATGGCGCATCCACAGATGTTCGACGACGGCGACCCCTACCTGGCACGGGTCCGTCAGGTCTGCCTGGCGTTCCCGGACGCCACCGAGAAGGTGGCGCACGGGCGGCCCACCTTTCGGTCGCAGAAGGTATTCGTGGTCTACGGCGGCGGCACCAAAGGGTCGGCAAGCACCCGGCAGCAGTACGACCACTCCCTGCTGCTCCTCCCGGACGCCGGTGAGAAGCCGGCGCTGGAGGAGGATCCGCACTACTTCCTGCCGGCGTACTACGGCCCGTACGGCTGGATCGGCTGGAACCTCACCTGCGACGGCGCCGCCCCGGACGAGGTGGACTGGGGTGAGGTGTTCGAGCTGGTGCACGCCTCCTACCGCGGGTTGAGCAGCCCGGACCAGGTGCGCCGCCTCGACGAACGTGACCTCACGCCGTCGGACTTCGGCTAGCGCTCACCGGGCTGGACCAGCCCGGACTCGTACGCCAGCACCACCGCCTGCGCGCGGTCGCGCAGGCCGAGCTTGCCGAGCACAGCACTGACGTGCCCCTTGACGGTCTGCTCCGCGAGATCGAGGTGCATGGCGATCTCCTGGTTGGAGCGACCGGTGGCGACCAGCTGGAGCACATCGGACTCGCGGGCGGTGAGCTGGTCCAGCTCCGCCGGCAGCTGCGGTGGGGCAGGCCGGCGGACGAGATCGGCGAGGAACCGTTTCAGCACCGCCGGGGAGAGCAGAGCATCACCACGGGCCACGGTCAGCACCGCCTGGATGAGCTCGTCGGCCCGGGCATCCTTGAGCAGGAACCCGGACGCCCCGGCTCGCAGCGCCTGCAGCACGTACTCGTCCAGGTGGAAAGTGGTCAGCACGAGCACCCGGGCGTCGGTCTCCGCGACGATCTGCTCGGTGGCAGCGATCCCGTCCAGCTCCGGCATCCGGATGTCCATCAGCACCACATCCGGACCATGCTCCCGGGCGGCAGCCACCGCGGCGTGCCCGTCCGCTGCCTCGGCCACCACCGTCAGCTCCGGCTGAGCACTGAGCAGGGCAGAGAACCCGGCACGCACCATCGACTGGTCGTCGACCACCAGCACACCGATTGTCACGACTGCCTGGCCATCGGGATTCGCGCCACCACATCGAACACTGTGCCATCACTGCCGGCGGCCAGCGTGCCGCCGGCAGCCCGGGCCTGCTCCGCCAGGCCGCGCAAGCCGTGCCCCCAGGCACCGGCACCGCCGGGACCCCCCGAAGCCTCGGGAGGGCTGGCACCGCCGGGCACGGCGCTGCGCACCTGCACCTGCAGCTGCTCCTGACCGAGGGGGTCGGCGATGGCGCGGACGAGTACGTGCACCTCCTGACCGGGAGCGTGCCGGCGCGCGTTGCTCAGCGCCTCCTGGATCACCCGGTAGACGGCGATCGCGCTCTGGGTGGGCAGCTGCGGCAGTGGGTCCGGTAGCTCCTCCCGGACCGGTGAACCGGCGCGTCGGGCCGCCTCGATCAGCGCCGGCACCTGCGCCAGGCCCGGCTGCGGGGCCAGCGGTGCGCCGCCGTCGTGCAGCACAGCGAGCACGCCGCGCACCTCCTGCAGCGCATCGCGCGCCTCCTCGGCGAGTGCGGTGAACTCCCCACGCGCGGTCTGGTCCAGACCGGTCAGCCGGTAGGAGGCGGTATCCGCGCGCACCACGATCAGGGACATGTGGTGCGCCACCACGTCGTGCAGGTCACGGGCGATCCTGGCGCGCTCCTGGGCGAGGAGTTCCCGTTCGCGCGCGCTGCGCGCCTCGGCGCGTGCTTCGTCCGCGCTCAGCTGGGCGGCATCGGCCCGGGCCTGCGCGGCTCGCCTGCTCCGGGACGCGTCGATCGCGACGGTCAGCAGCACGACGAGCAGCGGCCAGACGTTGCGCTCCAGGCCATAGGGCCCGAGGAGGAGCAGCACCAACGCATACCCGGCGGCGACTCGGCGATGCAGCGCCGGCGCCCGGACCAGCAGCACCGCCGTACTGCCCACCAGGGCACTGGCCGACCAGATGCTCGGATCGGCTAGTGGCAGCCCCACGGCGGCAGCGAGCGCAAGTGCCGCATTCAGCGCCGCGGCCAGCCACCAGCCGTAGCGCGGCCGCCAGCCGGTGAGCAGCCAGGAGGCGCCGGCCAGCACCGACGGGATGTTCAGCGAGGCCGGTTCGCCCGGCTGCTGTCCCACGATCGCGAGCCCAATCGTCAGGAGTGCCGGGAGGCCGCACAGGAGGCGCGCCCACCGGGCCAACGGGCCCCAGTGCTCCCGTCCGGCGAAGGGAGCCAGCGCCGCGCGAATCAGGGCGGCTGACCACTGGCGAACCCGCGAGCGATCCCCGGCGGCCGGGCCCGGCACGGTCTCCTCTGGGCTGGTCACCACTCGAGCCTAGATCCGGCCTTCCGGCGGCGTCGCCCACCGGAGGGCGGACCTGATCCGGTACTGCAGTATCGGATCTGCCCGATACCGGTGTATCGGCGGGCCCGCAGGCGGTCCGCTGGTACCGGCGGGGATTCACCGCTGCGGGCGATTCGCTCCCGCGCGAATGTTTTTAGCGTCGATCAGGTGCTGCATTCGATCCTCCACCTGCTCCGCACCACTGTGCTGGTACTGCTCACCCTGGCCGTGCTGGCCGGCGCCGCTCCGCTGCGTCCCGAGCTGCTGGAACCGGACGCCGTCGACTGGCCGACGCCGGCAGAGCTGGCGGTCGCACCCGGTCCGGCAACGTTGGGCTACCGGCCGGCCCTGCGCGACCGGTACGGGACGTGGGAGGCCTACCGAGGCGATGGCTCCTGCTCGCTGCCCTGGCCCGGGAGGGCACCGTTCGGCCTGGAGGCGGCCTGCCAGGTTCACGATCTGGCCTACGACCAGCTCCGGGTGGCACATCAGCGCGGCAGCGGCACCCAGGTGCAACGGATGGCTGCCCGCCTGCACGCCGACCTGGCGTTCATCGGCCGCAGCCATGCCGAGTGCGCCGAGCAGCCCCTGCTGCCGGGGCTCGCCTGCCGCGCCGTGGCGAACACATTCGGTGCGGGGGTGCTGGTCAACTCCGCGCGGCAGGGGTTCGCCAACGCGCCCCCCGAGGCTCCGGCGCAGCTGGGACTGTGGTGGCTGTTCCTGCTGATCGCCCTCGGCGGGGTGCCGGCGCTACGGCGCTGGTCCTGCGCCGTCGGCAAGCACGAACGGGAGTTCCTCGGGCAGGTGCTGCCCCGGGCGGGGGTGCACCGGATCTACATCGGAGTGCGGCACGGGTGGCGGCGGCGGGCCAGGCTGACCGCGCTGACCGCCGAGCTGGACCGCGCCGGGGCGCTCGAGGGTGGGACGGTGTGCCTGGTGGTCACCACCGGGTCCGGCTGGGTGAACCCGCACGCCCTGGCCACCCTCGCTGAGGTCTGCGACGGACCGCTGACCGTGGCGGCGGTGCAGTACTCCCGGCTGCCCAGCTGGGCCGTGCTGCTCCTTCGCCCCGGGCTGCCCGCACGCACGGCGAGCGCCGCGATCAGTGCAGTGACCGACCGGCGGGACGCAGTGGCCGCCGGCCGTGGGCAGGCTCGCGCGAGCACGCTGGTGGTGCACGGCGAGAGCCTGGGTGCCGGCGGGATCGCCGCCGCCGCACGCCGGGCGCCGGCCCGCTTCGTCCGTCTGGACGGCGGCTTGCTGGTGAGCCCGCCCGGCAGCGTGGAGCAACGCCCGCCGGATGGCATGGTGCTGGTGCGGCACGGGGACGACGCCGTGGTCTGGTGTACCCCGGCTCTGCTCTGGCGGCCGGTTCGCTGGCGGTCCACCCATGTGGAGGAGGGCGACGTCACCCCACCGTGGCGGCGTTGGCGACCGGTGGCCACGTTCCTGTCCGTGGTTCGGGCGCTCCCCGCGGCCGGGAACCACCCGTTCGGGCACGGGCACCGGTACGGACCCGAGCTCAGTGCCGGCTGGACCCGGGTGCTCAGCGCACCCACGCCGCTCGAGGGCGAGAAAGGCTTGCCGGTGCCGAGATCCGGTGCGGCACAATAGCCGGTGTGATGGACGTCCTGGGTGCGCAGCTGTACCTGTGGTCCGTCGTGGTCTCGGTGCTGTTGTTCGCTCTGTTCGTGCGCCGCGTGATGGGGGTGCGGCTGAGCCTGGCCCGCACAGTGCTCGCCGCACTGATTGCGCTGTTCCTCGGCCCTGCGCTGATCGCTCTGTTCGTGCCGATCCCCAGCCCGGACGCCGACACCCTCACGATGGTGCTGTACAGCGGGCTGCTGGCGGTGTTCATCCTGATCCTGGCGATGTTCGCGCTCGCCGTGCTGGAGATGCTGCTGCCGAACGGCACGCTGCCGGGACCGGTGACCGCCTGGCGGTCGCTGCGCGGCCGGCTGCGCCGCACCCGCCGGTACCTGCGGATCCTGCGGATCATCGCCCGGCACGGTCTGGTGCGGTTCCTCCGCGGCGGAGCACCTCGTGGGGTGGGCACCCCGGAGGAGCGCCACGAGCTGGCCCGGTCGCTGCGCCGGGCTCTGGAGGACGGGGGCGTCACGTTCGTGAAGCTGGGCCAGCAGCTCTCCACCCGGCGGGACCTGCTGCCGGTGGAGTTCGTCACCGAGCTGGCCCGGTTGCAGGACGACGCCGCGCCGATGCCGTGGGAGACGGTTGCAGCCACGATCGCCGACGAACTCGGCGGGCCGCCGGAGCAGGTACTCGGGAGCATCGAACGCGAACCGCTCGCCGCGGCCTCAGTGGCGCAGGTGCACGCGGCCACCACCCCGGACGGCACTCCGGTGGTGCTGAAGGTGCAGCGGCCCGGTATCCGCACTCAGGTGGCCCGGGACCTGGAGATCCTGGACCGGATGGCAGCCACCCTGACCACGCACACCAGCTGGGCGGCCAACCTCGGCCTGAGCGACCTGATGGCCGGGTTCGCCGCGGCACTGACCGAAGAGCTGGACTTCCGGATCGAACAGGACAACCTGGCCACTGTGGCGGCCGGAGTGCGCAGCTCCGGCGCTGAGCGAGTCCAGGTGCCCGCTGCGTTGCCGCAGTGGTGCACGGCCCGAGTGCTCGTGCTGGAACGGATGATGGGGGACCCGGTGGGCTCACCCCGGGCACAGGCCACCCTCGCCGGCCTGACGGCCGGGCGACGCGACGAGCTGGCCACCGAGCTGCTCCACGTGGTGCTGGATCAGCTCACCGGGCACGGCGTGTTCCATGTGGACCTGCACCCGGGCAACCTGCTGGTGACCGAGGACGGCACCCTGGCGATGCTCGATCTCGGCTCGGTCGGTCGGCTCGGCTCCCAGGCCCGCGCCAGTTTGACCCGGTTGCTCGCGGCGCTCGGCCTGGGCGACTCCCTCGCGGCGGCCGACGCACTGCTCGAAGTGGTGGACCGGCCGGACCGGGTGGACGAACGCCGGCTCGAACAGGAGCTCGGGGAGATCCTGCTCCGGTTCGCCCCGGATGGCAGCGCGAACGTGACCGGGGCGGTGGCCGAACTGTTCAAGCTGGTGGCCCGGCACCGGCTCGGTATCCCGCCGCAGCTCGCCGCAGCCTTCCGGGCCGTGGCCACGCTGGAGGGGACGCTGAGTGTGCTCGCACCCGGTTTCGACCTGGTCTCCACCGCCCGGGACGTAGGTGAGCGACAGCTCGCAGCCGCCGTCTCCCCCGGGGAGCTGAAACAGACCGCTGAGCGCGAGCTCGCCACCCTGCTGCCGCTGCTGAGGCGACTCCCGCGCCGGATGGAACGGATCGTCGATGCGGCCGAGCACGGGCGGCTGCAGGTGAACACCCGGATCCTCGCCGAGCCGGCGGACCGCCGGTTCCTGGTCCGGCTCTGGCACCAAGCGCTGCTCACCGTGCTGGCAGCGACCGCCGGGCTGATGTCGGTGGTGCTGTTCGCCGTGGCGCCCGGGCCGATGGTCACCGAGACCGTCGGGCTGTTCCACGTGCTGGCCACGGCGCTGCTGGCCGGCTCGGTGATCTTGGTGATGCGGTTGCTGGTGGTCTTCTTCCGGCATGACGAGGAGGTTCTGCGATGAGTGTGTCCGAACCCCAGTGGCTCTCCCCCGAGGAGCGCACGACCTGGCTGGCGCTGACCGGACTGCTGGTCCGGCTCCCCGGCGCTCTGGACAGCCAGCTGGAACGGGATTCCGGGCTGAGCTTCTTCGAGTACATGGTGCTGGCGATGCTCGCCGAGCAGGAGAACCAGACACTGCGGATGAGTGCGCTGGCCGAGCTGACGAACGGGTCGCTGTCCCGGCTCTCGCACGTGGTGCGCCGCCTGGAGAACGAGGGTCTGGTTCGTCGGGAGACCTGCCAGGAGGACCGGCGGGCCACGAACGCCATCCTCACCGCCAACGGCCGGGAGCGGGTGGAGGCGGCCGCACCGGGCCACGTGCAGCACGCCCGGGAGCTCGTGGTGGACGCGGTGGCTGCGGAGGATCTGGCCACGTTCGGTAGGGTCGCCTGGCAGATTCTGGATCGACTGGGGGGATGGCAACACACATGAACGTACTCGCCCGCGGGGACCGGGTGCTGCTCCGCGACTGGGAGAGAGGCGACCTGGACCGGGTGCGTAGCCTGGTCGCGGCCGATCGGCCCTGGCACCGAACGAACGGTCCGTACTTCGGCGCGCCCACCGAGGCGGACATGTCCGCCATGGCCGAGCGCACCATCACCGGCAGCCCGCACGAGGACGACGGGGTCCGCACCATGCTCGGCATCGAGACCGGTGGGGTGCTGGTGGGGGCGGTGACCTGGTACTGGGAGTCGAAGGAGACCGACTGGCGCCGGATGGGAATCAGCATCCACGACGAGACCTACTGGGGACAGGGACTGGCCACCGAGGCGCTGGCGCTGTGGACCAGCTACCTGTTCCAGGCCACCGACGCCCTGCGCCTGGACCTGGCCACCTACTCCGGCAACCCCGGGATGGTCGCGGTCGCCCGGCGGCTCGGGTTCACCGAGGAGGCACGGATGCGCAAGGCCCGCCGCTGGGCCGGAGGTGTGCACGACGCCCTGGTGTTCGGGATCCTGCGCGAGGAGTGGGAGGGCGATGCGCTTTCAGCGCGATGACAGCGGCGAGGACTTCTACGCCCTGATCACCTACCGCCGGGACGGTTCGGCGGTGTCCACTCCGATCTGGCTGGCACCAGCGAACGGGCGCTGGTACGCCTACACCGCCAGTCGCTCCGGAAAGGTACGCCGGCTCCGCCGCGATCCGCGAGTGCAGCTGGCACCCTCGGACTTCCACGGTGAACCGGCCAGGGAGGCGACCGGGGGCAGCGCCCGGGTACTGTCGGACGCCGAGCTCAGCACCGCGACGAGGGCGCTGACGGCCAAGTACGGATGGAAGTTCCGGTTCTTCCGGCTGGTCTCCTGGCTCGGCCGCGGGCGCCGCAGCGGTGGACCGCCGGTCGGCCTGGAGATCGTGCTGACCGACTGAGCCGGTGGCGTCCCTGCCGGCACGCGCACTTCGCGAGTGCCACCCTCCCGCTCAGGGTGACCCATCGCCGTCGAGCACCTCCGCCGGGGTGACCAGCTCCAGCTGGGTGCCCGAGGAGTCCTGCACGGTACGGCCACCCAGCGGCTCATCGAGCCAGACCGTCTCGGCCACGGTGTACAGATCGTCGGTGCAGGCCTTGTCGACCACCCGGGTGCCGCTCGGGTCCACGGCCGAGCCGGTGAGCGTGACGGTCTGATCCGTCTCGGTGACGCTCACCCCACCGGGTTCCTGGCACGAGGAGGACCCGACCTCGTACCGCACCAGGAGGCCGCGGTCGCCGTTCACACTGGCCGCGGCGAGCACTGTGGTCTGCGTGGTCAGCGGGAAACCGAAGAATGCCCCGTAGCCGGCCACGCCCAGTGCGACCAGGACGATCGCGGCGATCAGCCACATCGCCGAGGCTCGGATCCGTGCCCGGCCCTCCTCCGGCAGCTTCTCCATCGGCCCACTATCACGCCGGCCCGCCCGCTGGGAGGCGGTTCGGCGCTGCACTCAGACCACCAGGTACACCGCCCCGACCACGGTCAGCACGATCACCAGCCGATCGAACAGGGCCTGGTTCATCGTCGGCACCAGCGCCCGACCGGCGAGGGCGCCGACCACCACGGCCGGGACCAGGACCGCGTTCAGCAGCAGCGTCTGCGAGGTGATCAGCCCCAGACCCACCGAGAACGGCACCTTCACCAGGTTCACTACGGCGTAGAACCACGCCGCGGTCCCGAGGAAGGTCTTCACCGAGAACCTGGAGACGAGGAAGTACATCGACATCACCGGCCCGGCGGCGTTGGCCACCATCGTGGTGAAGCCGCCGAGCGTGCCGTACACCCCGGCCTGCACATGTTCCCGCCGCCTGCTGACCTGCTGCTCACCTCCGCGGCGCGCGGTGTACCGGCGCACCAGCGTCATCGCGATCACCACCAGCAGGATGATGCCGATCACCCGCCGCACACCGGCGTCCGAGGCCAGGGCGAGGAACACGGCTCCGGCCACCAGTCCGGCGACCACAGTGGGCACCAGCCGCCGTAGCACCGGCCAGTTCGCGTGCTTGCGGTAGGACCAGATCGCGAAGGCGTCGGCGACGATCAGCAGCACCAGCAGCGCACCGGTGGACTCCTTGGCCGGCAGCAGGGCGGCGAAGATCGCCACCGAGATGGTGTTCGACCCAGGCAGAGCGGTCTTGGAGATGCCCACGAGCAGTGCCGCGATGCCCATCAGGGTCCAGGCAAGGACACTGAGCTCGGGCATGAGGGCCACGTTAACGACGGCGGAGCCCAGGTGCCGCAGGTTTCCACCAGTTGGCACGGGTGCCCGGGCCGTAGGGGACGTGGCTGGCACGTGGCCGGCACGTGCCCAGCCAACGGCAGCGGCGCGCTATTCCTCAGTCCAGCAACGGTGCACGATCGGAGTCCAGGCCCGGGCGGTCCTCGCTCCACTGCCCCCGGGTGAAGTCCGGGATCTCCACCGGTCCGCCGGTGCTCAGCGACTCCCCGGACAACGGCACGGCCGCACACCAGGCGGCCGAGTCGTAGACGTCGATATCGGGCACGAGGCCGAGCCGCATGCACTGCATCGTGCGGTAGATGAGGATGTAGTCCATCCCGCCGTGCCCACCGTGGTTCCCGGCGTCGTCCCCGATGTCCTGCCAGAGCCAGTGGTCGTACTCGTCCAGGTAGGGCTGGGAGTCGGCCCAGGTGTGACCCTCGTGGTCCGGTTCGAAGTAGATCCGGGACGGATAGTCCTCCAACAGCCCGCGCGAGCCCGCGAGGGTGTTGATCCGGCTGTAGGGCCGCGGGCTGCAGACATCGAGCTCAGCACGAATCAGCCGGCCCTGCTCGGTGCCGATCATGCAGGTCACCCGGTCTCCGGCGATGTACTCCTCGGCCCATACATCGGCCCGGTCCTTGGACACGAACCGTTCCCGGTAGTCGGCCAGGCCGCGGGCCGGTGAGGCGGAGGCCTGCAGCGTGGTCAGCCGGTCACCGCGGTTGACGTCCATCGCTGCAGCGATCGGCGCCAGGCCGTGCATCGGGTAGAACGACCGGTTCTTCTCGGTGTGCCACTTGCGGCGCCACTGGTTGTAGTAGTGCGTCTCGGAGAACAGCAGCTCGCGCAGATCGTGCAGGTAGCCGCCGTGGCCGTGGGTGAGCTCGCCGAACAGTCCGTCATGGGCCATCCGGAGCATGGCCAGCTCCTGGCGGCCGTAGTTGCAGTTCTCCATCAGCAGGCAGTGCCGCCGCTGCTGCTCGGACAGGTCCACCAGCGACCAGATCTCGTCCAGCTCGGTGGCGATCGGCAGCTCGATCCCGACGTGCTTCCCGCCGCGCAAGCAGGCCGCCGCCTGCGAGTAGTGGTTCTCCCAGGGCGAGGCGATGTAGACGAAGTCCACATCTTCGGCCTCGGCGAGCCGCTGATAGTCCTCCGCTCCCCGGGCGTACTCCCGTGGCCGGCGCGACCCCGCCTCGGCGAGCAGGTCGGATGCCTCCCGCACCCGCTCGCGGCGCACATCGCACAGCGCGGTCACCCGCACACCCGGGACGGCGTCGAACAACGGCAGCATGCCCATCCCGCGGTTGCCGAGCCCGATCATCCCGACGCGGACCTCGTCGTAGCCGTCGAACGGTACCCCGATCATGCTCTCCTGGGCCGCCCGCCGACGCGGCACCGGTTGCTGCGCACTGCTCGATGCACTGGCCCCGGTCGCGGTCGCGGCGGCGAGGCCGCCGACTCCTGCCGCCACCCCGGAAGCCAGCACGTTCCGGCGGGATACTCCGCCAGGTGTGCGCTCCGTACCGTTCGAATGTGCGTCCGACATTCCGATCCTCCCCGCGACTTTGCGTACTCGTGATCAATACCCCACCAAACAAATCATCACCGCACAAGCATCTGCTCGGGTGGATGGCCCGTTCGCCGCGGCGCTCCCTGGTCCGGCCCCTCGTTTGACAGACCTCTCGCCCACCCCTTGACTTTGACGCGACGTCAACCATCAGAGTGGTTCGCGTCCAGATGGAAGGAGTGAAGCGATGTCCACCCAGACCGAGTGGTCGATGCACGAGATCACGCGCGTGACCGGAACCACCAGTCGCACGCTGCGGCACTACGACCACATCGGGCTGCTCCCGCCGTCCCGCCTCGGGTCGAACGGGTACCGGTTCTACGACACCGACACCCTGGTGCGGCTGCAGCGGATCCTGCTGCTGCGTGAGCTGGGTCTGGGACTGAAGGAGATCGCGGAGGTCGTGGACGGGCAGCAGCCGGAAGCAGAAGCGCTGCAGGCCCACCTGGACCTCATGCAGCTCGAACGCAACCAGCTGGACCGGCGGATCGCCGCCGTCAACACCACGCTCACGAAGAGAGCAGAAGGGAAGACTCTGATGGCAACCGAGATGTTCGACGGGTTCGACCACACCCAGTACGAGGAAGAGGTCACCCAGCGCTGGGGCCGCGAGGCCTACCAGTCCGGGGACCGCTGGTTGCGCTCCCTCTCCGCGGAGGAGAGGAAGGGCTTCCAGGCCGAGCAGGCGCAGATCCAGGAGGACTATGCCGAGGCCTACCGGGCCCAGCTCGACCCGGGCGCTGAGCAGGTGCGGGCGATCACCGCCCGGCTGCACCAGTGGCTGCGCGCCCCGATGGGTTCGGTCAGCCAGGGCTACTTCCTCGGCCTGGCCGACCTGTACGTGGCCGACGACCGGTTCGCCGCCAACTACGGCGGCACCGAGGGGGCCACCTACGTCCGCGACGCGATGCGCGCCTACGCGGAGTCGGCACAGTTCGACGCCGAGTAGCCCGAGCAGTCCAGCCCGCGGCGCCCCTCACCTACTGCGGTGAGGGGCGCCGTCGTTGTGGGTAGAACGTCTCGCCCGCCGCCAGCATGTCTACGAACGTGGTGATCTTGCTGGCGCGGGTCGAGGCGCGCTTCACGCTCTGCAGCCGATGCAGCAGGGCGAACCGGTTCTGCGAGGTGAGCACCTCGAACATCGCCTGGGCCCTCGGGCTCGCCGCGATCGCCGCGGCGAGATCGTCCGGCACGACGGCGGTCGCCGGACCGGCGTAGGCCCGTTCCCATCTCCCATCCTTCTTGGCGGCCGCCACCTGGGCCTGGCCGGCCGGCCGCATCTTTCCCTCCGCCTCCAGGCGTTCCACCCGGCCGACGTTCTTCGCCGACCACTGACTGCGCGCCCGGCGCGGGGTGTAGCGCTGCAGGCTGCTCACCTCGTCCCGGGAGCGGGCCTGACCGTCGATCCAGCCGAAGCAGAGGGCTTCCAGGACGGCACCCTCGTAGTTCAGGGTGGTGAGCGTGCCGCCCTTCTTGGTCAGCACCAGCCACACGCCCGGTGCGCTCTGGTGGTTCTGACTCAGCCAGTCCCGCCAGGCGGCGGCGTCGGGCAGCAACAGCTCGGGCAGCTCGGTCATCGGGCGCTCACCTTCGTCGGGGCGGGATCAGCCTTCTTCACGCAGTCGCGGAACGCTACCCAGCCGCGGGCGCACACCGGTCTTTCCAGCATAGAACCCGCGGATCCGGTCCATATCGGCGCTGACGTCCCCGGTGAGCCGGAACGTGGGGCCCAGACCGGTGGTCATCGTCCGCCGGTCGACGTAGCCGAGCGTGATCGGCAGGTCGGCCTCGCGGGCGATCCGGTAGAAGCCGGAGCGCCAGTACGCAGATCGGTCACGGGTGCCCTCCGGGGTCACCACCAGGAAGAACCGTTCGCCCGCGTCCAACCGGTCGACAATCTCGGCCACCACCCGGGAGGGGTCCCGTCGGTCCACCGGGATCCCGCCGAGCGCACGCATCAACGGACCGAACGGAGGGCGAAAGAGCTGGTGCTTGCCGAGAAACTTCACCCGGATCCCCGAGCGCCAGCTGAGCGCCAACATCAGCGCGAAATCCCAGTTGGAGGTGTGCGGGGCACCGATGAGGATCCCCGCCGACTCGGTCGGCTTCTCCGGCACCCGGTACTGCCACCGACTCAACCGCCAGTAGATCGCTGCGACGGCCCGAGTGATCGACATGCACCCAACCTACGCTCCCGTAACCCCACAGGCTGAATTTGCTCGTCGATCTGGTCACGATTCGTGACCAGATCGACGAGCAAATTCGCCTTGGGAGGGTGGGCCGGTCAGAGGTTGAGCATGTGCCCGGAGATGCCGTGCACGGCCTCCTTGACCGCCTCACCCAGGGTGGGGTGGGCGAAGACGTTCCGGGAGACCTCGTCCGCGGTCAGGTCCCACCGCTGGGCCAGGTTCAGCACCGGCAGCAGCTCGGTCACGTCGGGGCCGATCAGGTGGGCACCGATGATCTCGTTGTACTGCGCGTCCGCGACCACCTTGACGAACCCGACCGCGTCGCCCAGGCCCATCGCCTTGCCGTTCGCGGTGAACGGGAACTTCGCCACCTTCACGTCGTAGCCGCGCTCCTTGGCCTGCTCCTCGCTGTAGCCGAAGGAGGCGATCTGCGGCTGGCAGTAGGTGGCTCGCGGGATGAAGTCGAAGTCGATCTCCTGCGTCTCTGCCCCGGCGATCGTCTCGGCGGCCACTACGCCCATCGCCTCGGCCGTGTGGGCGAGCATCAGCTTACCGGTCACGTCCCCGATGGCGTAGATGTGCTCCACATTGGTGCGGCCGCGCGCATCCACGGCGATCGCACCGCGCTCGGTGAGCTGCACCCCGGCGGTCTCCAGACCGTAGCCCTCCACCCGCGGGGCGAAGCCGATGGCGGAGAGAAGCCGGTCCGCCTCGAGCACCTGGGAATCGCCGCCGGCGGCGGGGCTGACCGTGACCTTGACGCCGGACCCGGTGTCCTCGACCCCTTCGACCTTGGTGGAGGTCATCACCTTCACGCCGAGCTTCTTGTAGTGCTTGGCGAGCTCCTTGGAGATCTCCGGGTCCTCGGTGGGTACCATCCGGTCGAGGAACTCCACGATGGTCACGTCCACGCCGAAGTTCTTCATCACGTAGGCGAACTCCACGCCGATCGCCCCGGAGCCGGCGATGATGATCGAGTCCGGCAGTTCGGCGTCGAGGATCTGCTCCTCGTAGGTGACCACGTTCTTGCTGACCTGCACACCAGGGAGCATCTTGGTGGTCGCACCGGCGGCCACGATCAGGTCGGAGAACTCCAGCTCGGTGGTGGAGCCGTCGTCCCCGGCCACCGACAGCGACGTGGGCGAGGTGATCGTGCCCCAGCCGTCCACCTCGGTGATCTTGTTCTTCTTCATCAGGAAGTGCACACCCTTGACGATGCCCGCGGACACCTTGCGGCTGCGCTCGTGCGTGGGTCCGTAGGACATGGCGGCGTCACCGGTGATGCCGAACTTGTCCTTCTCGTGGGTGAGCAGGTGGGAGAGCTCGGCGTTGCGCAGCAGCGCCTTGGAGGGGATACAGCCCACGTTCAGGCAGACACCACCCCAGTACTGCTTCTCCACCACCGCGACCGACTTGCCCAGCTGCGCCGCGCGAATAGCGGCGATGTACCCACCGGGACCGGCTCCGAGAACAACGACGTCAAAGTGTTGTGCAGTCACAGTGTCGACTCTACTGCCGCAGGCCAGCTTGTCGCCCGGGATCCGATGAGCCGTTGATCACACCGGCAGACCGCCGAGGTGACAGATCCCCCGATGAGGACCTAAAGTTCGGGTACCCGAACTTCGGGCGCCCGAACTTTGCGATCTACCCCACCGCCACTGCCCGGGCAGAGCGAGAGGAGCACATGTGAGTCGTCCCGCCACCCGCCCACCCGCGGACACGCTCCGCCCCGGCCGACGGCGGGGCGTCCTGCCGCTGATGGGGCCGGCGTTCGTGGCTGCGATCGCGTACGTGGACCCCGGGAACGTGGCGGCCAACCTCACCGCCGGCGCCCGCTACGGGTACCTGCTGCTGTGGGTGTTGGTGGCGGCGAACCTGATGGCTGTGCTGGTGCAGTACCAGTCCGCCAAGCTCGGGCTGGTGACCGGCCGGACGATGCCGGAGCTGCTGGCCGGCCGGCTGCGCCGCGGCCCGCGGCTCGCCTACTGGGCGCAGGCGGAGCTGGTGGCCGCCGCGACCGACCTGGCCGAGGTGATCGGCGGCGCGATCGCGCTGTACCTCCTGTTCGACCTGCCCCTGGTGTGGGGCGGGCTGATCGTGGCCGTGGTCTCGATGGGGCTGCTGCTGGTGCAGGACCGCCGCGGGCAGCGCCGGTTCGAGCAGGTGATCGTCGGTCTGCTGGTGGTGATCACCGTCGGTTTCGTGGCCGGACTGTTCGTGGCCCCGCCGGACCCGGCCGCGATGGCCGGCGGTCTGCTCCCCCGGTTCGATGGGACGGACAGTGTGGTGCTGGCCGCCGGGATGCTCGGTGCCACGGTGATGCCGCATGCGATCTACGTGCACTCCGCCCTGGCCCGAGACCGGCACGGGCACGCCAGCACGCCGCAGCTGCGGCACCGGCTGCTCGGGGCCACCCGGTGGGATGTGGTGGTCGCACTCGCGGTGGCCGGCTGCGTGAACATCGGCATGCTGCTGCTGGCCGCGGCCAACCTGCAGGGGGTGAGCGGGACCGACACGATCGAAGGTGCCCATGCGGCGGTGACCGCCGCCCTCGGCCCCGGGATCGGGATCGCCCTCGCCATCGGGCTGCTGGCCTCCGGTCTGGCCTCCACGTCGGTCGGTTGCTACGCGGGTGCCACGATCATGGCCGGGCTGCTGCACAAGCGGATCCCGGTGCTGCTCCGCCGCGCGATCACCGCCGCCCCGGCGCTGGTGCTGCTGGCCGTCGGGGTGGATCCCACCTGGGCACTGGTGGTCTCCCAGGTGGTGCTGAGCTTCGGCATCCCGTTCGCCCTGGTGCCGCTGCTGCGGTTGACCTCGGACCGGGCGGTGATGGGCTCGGCCGCGAACGGGCGAGGAGTGCGGTGGCTGCTCACGCTGATCGTCGCGGCGGTGGTCGCGCTGAACCTGGCGCTCGTCGTGCTTACCCTGACCGGCGGCTGAGACAGCGAGCCCGTCGGGAGACAATGGTCCGGTGAGATCGCGCCCGCACCTGTTCGACCTGGATCGGATCGGTGCCGGACTCAGCGTCTCGGCAGCACGCAACGAACTGGAGCGAGGGTTCGCCACGGGTGCTGCGGTCGTGACAGCACCGCCCGGCACCGGCAAGACGACCGTTGTGCCGCCGCTGGTGGCCAATCTCACGGCGAAGCGCGGCGCGCCCGGTCGCGTCCTGGTGACCCAGCCACGGCGAGTCGCCGTCCGCGCGGCCGCTCGGCGCATCGCACACCTGGACGACTCAGCGCTCGGCGGACCCGTCGGGTTCACCGTGCGGGGCGAGCACCATGCCTCTGGTGACACACGGATCGAAGTGGTCACGCCCGGTGTGCTGCTGCGCCGGCTGCTGAGCGACCCCGGGCTCGACGGCGTGGACGCCGTGATCCTCGACGAGGTGCATGAGCGATCGCTCGAGGGCGACCTGCTGCTCGGGATCCTGGCCGAGGTGCGCGCCCTGCGCGGCGACCTCACGCTGGTCGCGATGTCTGCGACGGTGGACGCCGACGCGATCGCCGGGTTGATCGGCGGCGTCATTATCGACGTGCCCTCCCCACTCCACCCGCTGACAGTGGAATACGCGCCGGCCGCCACGTCGCGTCTCGGTGCACGCGGCCTCACGCACCAGTTCCTCGACCACCTCGCCGGTGTCACGGTCGAGGCACAGGCCGCGGACGACTGCGACGCTCTCGTCTTCGTCCCTACTGCCCGCGACGTCGACGAGGTGGTGACCCGGATCCGCGCCGGCTCCTCGTCCGTGGACGTCCTCCCGCTGCACGGCCGGCTCGCCGCACACGATCAGGACCGCGCGACAGCGGGCCGCGCCCGCGCATCGGACCCCCCGCGGATCGTGGTCAGCACCGCACTCGCCGAGAGCTCGCTCACCGTTCCCGGCGTGCGGCTCGTCATCGATGCCGGCCTGTCCCGGGAGATGCGCCGCGACCAGGCGCGCGACATGTCCGGGCTGGTCACGGTCAGTGTGTCGCGCGCGAGCGCCGAGCAGCGCGCGGGACGCGCGGCGCGCCAGGGGCCCGGGCGCGTCGTCCGCGCCTACAGCGAGCCCGAGTTCGCAGCGTTCCGGTCCTCGGCCGACCCCGAGATCTCCTCCACCGACCTCACCGATGCGGCCCTCGTGCTCGCCGCCTGGGGCACACCAGCGGCCCGTGGCCTGCCGCTGCTCACCCCACCGCCACGTGCGTCGATGGCCCGTGCGACGGCCACGCTCACCGCCCTCGGGCTCACCGACGAGAGCGGCCGGGTCACCCCGCTCGGATCCCGCGTCGCCCAGATGCCCGTGGGCGCCCGTGAGGGTCGCGCACTGCTCGTGGCCACCGGTGCGCACAGCGCGGATGCGCCGCCCGGGCGACGGCGGAAGCGAGCCAACCAGGATGCCGTCGGAGCCGCGGCCCAGCTCGATCCGCGTACGGCAGCGGAGACGGTCGCTGCGCTGTCGAGCGGGATCCGCGAGCCCGGCGCTGATCTCTCCGTGCTGCTCCAGGCGCTGCGTCGAGGCGGCGTTCCCGGAGAACGGCGGTGGCGAGCCGAGGCAACACGACTCGCTCGCCTCACCGTCGATGGCACTGGCCAGGCTCGGGGCCGCAACGGTGAGCCACGCGCGGTGAGATCTGGTGCGGTGGCGGAGATCACCAGGTCGGCCGGGATCATCGCAGCACTTGCCCGCCCGGCATGGATCGCTCGGCGGGTCAGCGACGGATCCCGCGCCTATCTGTTCGCCAGTGGCACTCGCGCCGCCCTGCCGGAGAGGTCGTCGCTCACCGGATCCGAGTGGATCGCGGTGTGCGAAGTGCACCGCGCGCAGGGGCGAGCCGCCGAAACGACCGGTGCCGTGATCCGCCTCGCGGCGCCGCTCGATGCGGAGGACGCGCTGCGTCTCGGGGAGGTGCACGCCGTGCGGCAGGCGGTGGTGGTCGACGGCCGCGTCCGGGTTCGCCAGGACCGTCGATTGGGCGCGATCCTTCTCTCCTCGACACCGGCTCGGCCCCGCACGGAGGAGTGCTCCGAGGCTCTGGCGGCCCACCTCCGCGAAAACGGGCTGGGCGTCCTCGACTGGCCGGAGCGGGCGACGATGCTCCGGCGCCGGCTCGCCCTCCTCCACCGAGAGCTCGGTGATCCGTGGCCCGACGTCTCGGAGCCGGAGCTGCTCGACCGCCTCGACGGCTGGCTGGGTCCCGACCTGCAGGCCCCGACACTCGGCGCGGTCGATGTGTCTGCGGCGCTGCGGCGGATCCTGCCGTGGCCCGAGGCGGCGCGGCTCGCCGATCTCGCACCCGAGCGCCTCGACGTGCCCTCCGGTGCGAGCGTGCGCATCGAGTACGCCGAGGATCCCGACACCCGTCCCGTCGTCGCGGTGAAGCTGCAGGAGGTGTTCGGTCTGGCCGACACCCCGCGTCTCGTCGATTCTCGCGTGCCCGTGCAGTTCCACCTGCTCTCCCCCGCGCGGCATCCGCTCACCGTGACCGACGACCTGGCGTCGTTCTGGAACGGCCCGTATCAGGAGGTGCGCAAGCAGATGCGTGGTCGCTACCCGAAGCATCCCTGGCCTGAGGATCCCTGGACCACGGCCGCAACCGCGCGGACGAATCGCGCGCTACGCGGCGGAGGGCGCTGACGCCACCGGCCGCCGTGACCGGCCCCTGGTCGTCGGCACCGGTCGGTTACGGTGGGAGCGATATCGGGTGTTCCCGCACACCACAGACGAGTAAACTTCCGGTCAACGAACGAGATGGAGGAGCGATGGTCGCGTTGGAGCGAGTCGAATGGGCCGACCCGGACCTGCAGCGGCTGGTCGCGGAGCACAAGGCCGACGTCGATGCTCGGTACGGCACCGACGAGGTGCCGGCCGTCGAGCCGGAAACCGTTCGTGGCGCCGTGCTGGTGCGAGTCGAGGAGGAGGCGGTCGCCTGCGGCATCCTCATCCACCCGGTGCCCTCGTTCGAGGACACCACCGGCGAGCTTGGGCGGATGTTCGTCGCCAGCGCCCACCGGCGCAAGGGCATCGCGAAGGAGGTGCTCCGCGAGCTGGAAGCGATCGCCGTCGAGCTCAAGTTCGAGCAGCTCGTGCTGGAGACCGGTATCAAGCAACCGGAGGCGATCGGGCTGTACTCCTCCGAGGGTTACCGGATCATCGACAACTACCCCCCATACGAGGACTCCCCCGACTCCCGCTGCTTCGCCAAGGCGCTCTGACCTCGGCCCCTGCCCGAACTTCTCCCCCCGCGACGTCCTCGCCGCGGGACCGCACGGGAGAAGTTCGCGAGGGCTCAGCCCCGGTCGTGGAACGCGCTCTGGTGCGCCGCCACCAGCAACCACAGCAAGCACGGGAGCCGCGCGGCTACACCGAACGGGCTCAGGTCTGGTGCCACCAGCACCACCAGGCACGCGAGGGCGTACCACCCGACCAGGCCGCCGCTGGCCCGAAGCAGCGGCGGCCACAACAACGACCGGGACAGCCACGCGATGTACAACCCGAGTGTGGCCACGTGCAGCACGCCGCCGCTGAGCCAAGCCAGGGTGTGCAGCACATGAAGCACCCCGTCACTGGCCACCGACGCGAGTACGGCGAGCAGGAGACCGGCCAGGGCGGACAGCACCAGCATCGCCACGGCGAGCAGCAGCGCGAACCGCACCCGCCGCAGGGAGTGCACCGCCTGCGGCACGTACGCGCCGTAGACGTACAGTGCCGCAGCGGCTACCAGATTGCTCCCGGCGACCACGAACATGGTCGCAGCGTGTGTGGCCACGTAGGCCGGCACTTCCGGCAGGCCCGGTTGGGGCAGCGGTGTCTCGCTCAGCGGCCCCATGACCAGCACGCCTACTGCGGAGGCGACCAGCAACACCAAGCAGGCGAGCATCACCACTGCGCCAGCACCACCGCCGGCACGCTGCAACGCCCGGGGATCCACCTCGTGCATCGCGCCTCCACGTCATCGGGTGGTGACACGGTAGTCCGCCCTGCTTACATCGCGCTGACGCGCTGGCCCAGGGACACCGGGCGGCGATCTGATCGTTGGTCCGGGTGGTGGCCGGGCCATCGGAGGTAACGGAGGCGGTCTGAGGTCGGCGCCGCTGACCTCAGTCCGCCGCGGTGACCTCAGTCCGCCCCGGTGACCTCAGCCGCCGGGCCGCACCAGCCCGGTCTCGTAGGCCAGCACCACCAGTCCGGCGCGGTCACGCACCTCGGTCCGGGCGAGCAGCCGGCTCACGTAGGTGCGAGCAGTGGCCGGGCTCAGGTACAGCTCGACGGCGATCTCGTCGTTGGTCAGGCCTCTCCCCACGGCGGTGAGCACCTCCACCTCCCGCTCGGAGAGCACCGACAGCCGCTCGGGGTCCACCTGGCTCTCCGGGTGCCCGGTGGCGGACCTGATCAGGGTGCGCAACGCCGTCGGGGAGAAGATCGGCTCTCCCGCCGCCACGGCGCGGATCGAGCTGCGCAGTTCCTCCGGGGAGACGTCCTTGAGCAGGTAGCCGGAGGCACCGGCGCGGATCGCCTCCAGGATCTCCGCGTCCTCGTCGAACGTGGTGAGGATGACCACCCGGACCGAGGCGAGCTCGGGGTCGGCGCAAATCGCCCGGGTGGCCTCGATCCCGTCCAGCTCCGGCATGCGGAGGTCCATCAGTACCACGTCCGGGCGGGTGCGCCGTACCTCAGCGATGCCGGCGCGCCCGGTGCCGGCCTCGGCGACGACCTCGATGTCGCCGTCGTGGCTGGCCAGGGCGGTCAGCCCGGTGCGCACCACGGCCGAGTCGTCCACCAGCGCGAGGGTGATCATGACCCGAGCCTGCCAGGAAGGTCGGCGCGGACCAGGTAGCCCCCGCCGGTCTGTGGCTCGGCCTGCAGGGTCCCGCCGAGCAGCCGGGCTCGTTCCACCATGCCGGTGATGCCGTGCCCGGCCGGTGCCTGGCCGCCGCGTCCGTCGTCACGCACGCGGATCTGGAGCCGGTCCGCCTCCAGCGCGAGCCGCACGCGGACGGTGCGTGCCCCCGCGTGCCGGAGCACGTTGGTCAACGCCTCCTGCACGATCCGGTACGCCGCTCCCTCGATCGGGGCGGACAGTGCGTCCGCAGGCACGTCCTGCTCCAGCTCGACGGCGATCCCCGCCTCGCGGAGCGAGCTCGCCAGGGCGTCCAGGCCGGCCAGGCCCGGGGTGGGTGCCGACGATCCCGTGTCGCTGCGCAACAGCCGCACTGTGCCGCGGAGCTCGCCCAGGGCAGGTGAGCTCACGGACTGGATCGCTGCGATCGCACGGCGCGCGGCGCCGTCGTCATGCCCGATCGCCTCCTCGGCGACGTGCGCGTGCACGGAGACCACGGACAGGGCGTGGCCGATCACGTCATGCAGGTCGCGGGCGAGCTGGACTCGTTCGGTCTGGGCGTGCTCGTGGGCTCTCTGCACTGCGGCCTCAGCGGTGAGCGTGGCGATCTGTTCCGCCTGCTGCCGGGCTTCTCGCCGCAGCCGCACGCTCACGCCGAGCGCAATCGCTGCGGCGATCAGCGCCACGTTCGTGATCAGCTCGTAGGAGATGAGGTAGGCGGTCGGCAGCCCCTCGAGCACCCGGAAGTAGGCCGCCACGGCGGTGAGCACCCCACCGCCGACCACGGCGGAGAGAGTACGGGCCTGCTCCGCGCAGGAGTACAGGGCAGCCACAGCGGGCAATGCGATCCCGATCGGCGGGTAGTCCAGGGCGTAGTAGGCGAAGATCCCGAGCACGGTCAGGGTGAGGATCAGCCGGGGCGCGTGCCGGCGCCAGAGCATGGCGACTCCGAAGCCGAGCGCGAACAGGTACGCCCACGGCGACTGCGGCACCGGCCGCTGCCAGTCGGCGGCGATCACCACCGCCATCCCGAGCGCGATCCCGGCGCCGAGCAGCACGTCCGTCACGCGTGGGTTCACCCCTGCAGCCTACGGATGCCGCCCGCTGCGCGGCATCGGCCGGCCGGTGGAGCCGGTGTCGCTCCGGGGCGATACACGCTCTCGCCTGGTGTCGATCCTGGTGCCGTCGCGATGCGACCCGGATCGACGACACCGGGCGGATGTGGCGGACAGGGCCGGGTTCCTAGCGTCGAGGACATGAACACGACACCGCCTCGACCCCCCGTCCCACCGCACGGGCACGGCGATCCGCACCGGGTGCAGGGACCCCTGCCGCCCGGCGGCGCTCAGCCCGCGCACTCCCCCCGTCCGCCGATCGTCTGGCCGGCGGTCTTCGGCCTCGGTGCCCTGGTGCTGCTCTGGCCGCTGACCAGCCTCACCGGCGTGGCCGACACCATCGGCCCCGCGGTGCGCGCGATCGCCGTGATCGCCCTGATCGGCGCGGCCTGGATTGGCGTGGCCGGTTTCAGCCCACTGCCTCGCCCGGTCCTCACCCTGACCCTGACCGGAGTGGCCGGCGGCCTCTACCTGACCGCGGCCCAGCTGCTCACCAGCGCCGCCTCCAGCGGAGTGTCCCTGCTCTCCGTGGCGGTCCTGGCCGATCTGGTGGTGCGCGGCGCGTTCGGCGGCGTTCTCGCCGGTCTGGTCGCGGCCGGTGTGCAGCGGCTGCGCGCGGGAGGGACCAGGTGATGGCGCTCACCCGACGTCAGCTGCTGCGCTACAGCGGCGCGGGCCTGGCAACGGCTGCGGTGGCCGGCACCGTTGCCGGGTGCAGCACTGCCAGCACCAGTTCCGTGTCCCAGCCGGAAGAGTTCGATGTGCCGCTGCCGATCCCGCCGCTGGCGGAGAGCCGGGTGGTCGGCGGTGTGCGCACGTTCTCGCTGCGGGCCCAGGAGGGGACCTGGGAGTTTCACCCTGGCACGCCTGCGAACACCTGGGGGTTCAATGGTCCCTACGGTGGACCGACGCTGCGGGCGAACGTAGGCGAACGCGTGGCGATCGAAGTGTCCAACGACCTGCCGGAGGACACCAGCACGCATTGGCACGGGATGCACCTGCCCGCGGAGATGGACGGCGGACCGCACCAGATGGTCGCCTCCGGGGACACCTGGCGCGCCGAGTGGCAGGTCAAGCAGGCGCCGTGCACGCTCTGGTATCACCCGCACCCGCACGGGCAGACCGAGCAGCACACCTACTCCGGGCTCGCCGGCATGTTCTGGCTGGACGACCCCGGCGACCCGGTGGCAGCGGCACTGCCGCACGACTACGGCGTGGACGACATCCCGGTGCTGATCACGGACAAGTCCTTCGACGAGGACGGGCAGCTGGTGATCGATGACGGCGGTAACGAGGTGGGGTTGCTCGGTGACGTGGTCGCCGTCAATGGCGTGATCGGTGCGCAGCTGGCGGTCAGCACGCGCGCGGTCCGGTTGCGGATCCTGAACGCCTCCACCGCGCGCACCTACGCTCTCGGCATCCCCGGCCGGCAGGTGTCGCTGATCGCCACCGACGGCGGCCTGTTGCGCGCCCCGGTGGAGCTGGACCGGGTCCGGCTCTCCCCCGGAGAGCGGGCCGAGGTCGTCCTGCACCTGGAGCCAGGCGAGGACGTGATGCTGCACTCGTTCGAACCGGAGCTGGGGCAGATGGTGGTGCCGTTCGCGGTCGGTGCGAACGACTCCTTCGACGTGCTCCGGCTGGTGGCTGCGGACGAGCTGGCCGATTCGCCGGAGCTACCGAGCGAGCTGGCCTCCTTCGGGCTCGATCCGCAGGCCGCGACCGTACGCCGAGAGTTTCGGCTCGCTGGGCGCGAGATCAACGGACGGCAGATGGACATGACTCGCATCGACGAGACAGTGGAAGTCGGCAGCACCGAGATCTGGACGGTGATCAACGACGACCTGTCCCCGCACAACTTCCACGTGCACGACGTGCAGTTCGAGGTGCATGCCATCGACGGCCAGCCACCGCCGCCGGAGCTGGCCGGCCGCAAGGACACCGTGTACCTAGAGCCGAACCGCCGCTACGAGCTGCTCATGCGGTTCGAGGACTACACCGATCCGCAGATGCCGTACATGTACCACTGCCACCTGCTGCGGCACGAGGACGAGGGGCTGATGGCGCAGTTCGTGGTGGTGGCGCCGGGCGAGGAGGCTGATCCGTCGATGATCGCCGGGCACGACCACTAGAAGCTGCTGGCAGAACTGGCCGTCACGCCTCCGGTGGGCTGCGGAGGTCTTGCCACCGCCAGGTCGAGGCGGGGAGGAGTAGCTCCGGATCGCCGGTGAGCAGCGTGGTGGATGTTGCTAGTGCGGTCGCCGCGGCGAAGGCGTCGGCATAAGCCATCGCATGATCGGCCTTGATGGCTGCCGCACTCAGGACGCGCGCCTCGGAGGGTACGTCCAGCGTGAGCAGGCCGCGAAGGTCGCGGATGGCCTCGCGAGCTTCGGCGTCCGATTCGGCACGGCGCACGATGTAGTAGACCTCGCCGAGATTCATCCAGCTCATGACGGGACGTTCGTGGTCGAGCACATCCTGAACCCGGCTTGCGGCGGGCTCGTCGCCGTCCAGCAGGCGAAGCACCGCCCACGAGTCGAGCGCGAACTTCACCTCGACCGCTCGCGCACTCGGTCTTCTGCTCGGTCGCGTTCGAGCTGACCGGTCAGGTCACGCCCGCGGAATCGTCCCTTCAAGGCACGAGCGGGGCGAGCAGAGGTGACGGCGATCTGGTCGCCGTTGCGGGTAAACACCACCTCGTCGCCAGGTTCGATGCCGAACTCATCGCGCAGATTCTTCGGGATCACGACCTGGCCCTTCGGACCCACCGTGCTAGTCATACCGGCCAGTATAACTAGCAACTGTCGTGGGGGACAGAGCCGTGCTCAGGCGGCGGTCTTCTCCCGCACCTGCCGCTGGATCCGGCCGAACATCCCGCTCATCCCGCGCAGCCGCAATGGGCTGACCGCCTGGGCCAGGCCGAGCCGATCGGAGATGTCCGCCGGCACGTCCAGCACCTCGCGGGCGGTGAGACCGTCCAGGCCCTCGTGCAGGATCCCGGCGAAGCCGCGGGTGGTCGGCGCTTCCGCGGGAGCGGAGAAGAACAGGTGCACCACGGCGTCCGGGCCCGCGCCGCCAGCGTCGTCGATCTCCACGATCAGGAAGATCGGCGACTGGCACTCCGGCACCGGTTCCAGCAGCTCGGGGTGTTCGGCGTAGCGCTCCGGTAGCTCGGGCAGACCCTGGCTGAACTCCAGCAGCAGCTGCAGTCGGTCCTGCTGGGACAGCGCGGTGAAGTCCTCGACGATCGCCGCCAGGGCATCCGGAAGGTCCGCCGTGGCTTCGGCAGTCATCGAGAGGGCACCTCCCCGGGCTCGTTACCCACGGCGATCGGAACCCGGACGGCGTTGCCCCACTCGGTCCAGGAGCCGTCGTAGTTGCGCACGTTCTCGAAACCGAGCAGGTGCTCCAGCACGAACCAGGTGTGGCTGGACCGTTCCCCGATCCGGCAGTAGGCGATCACCGGCTCCTCGGCGTCCAGCCCCTTCTCCTGCCGGTAGATCTTCTCCAGCTCACCGCGGGACCGGAACGTCCCGTCCTCGTTCGCGGCCCGGGCCCAGGGCACCGACTGCGCGCCTGGGATGTGCCCCCCGCGCACGGAGCCCTCATCCGGGTAGTCCGGCATGTGCGTGCGCTCCCCGGTGTACTCCGGCAGCGAGCGCACATCCACCAGCTGGCCGCCGAGGAAGTCCAGCACGTCCTCCTTGAACGCCCGGACCGCGGAGTCGTCCCGCTCCACCGCGGGGTACTCGGTGGCGGCCGGGGTGGGAACCTCCGTGGTGAACTCGCGGCCCTCGGCCACCCACAGGGCCCGCCCGCCATCCAGCAGGCGCACGTCCTGGTGGCCGAAGAGGGTGAACACCCAGAGCGCGTACGCGGCCCACCAGTTGTTCTTGTCCCCGTAGATCACCACTGTGTCCTCGCGGCTGATCCCCTTGGCCGACATCAGCTCGGCGAAGCCACGTCCGTCCACGTAGTCCCGGGTGACCGGGTCGTTCAGCTCGGTGTGCCAGTCCACCTTCACCGCACCGGGGATGTGTCCGGTCTCGTACAGCAGGACGTCCTCGTCGCTCTCCACCACCACCAGGCCTTCACTGCCGAGGTGTTCGGCCAGCCAGGAGGTACTCACCAGCCGCTCCGGGTGGGCATAGGCGGCAAACTTCGGATCCTGATCCTGCGGCAGGCTCATCACAGCTCCTCTGACGGGTGGGCAAAAGTACCTGCCTCGATCCTCTCATCCGCGGCGAATCGCCCCGAACCGACCCTGCCACCGTCCGCATCCTGAACGTGATGGCCCGCCGCGGGCACCACTCACTCCGACCGGTCGGTTCCGGTCGAGCGCCCCGGACGGTCGATCAACCCGGTCTCCTCGTCCGGATCGCCGATGTCGGTCCCCGGTGCGTCCGCCTGCCCGTCGAGATTCATGTCCGCGTCCCGGGCGCGCCGTGCGTCCCGCCGCAGGAAGATCGCGGCACCGGTCGCCGCCAGCAACGAGGCGAGCAGGATGGCTGCCTTCGCGCCGGCGGCGTGCGTCTGGTCCTCGAAGGAGAGCTCGGCGATGAGCAGCGCCACCGTGAACCCGATCCCGGCGAGCAACCCGACCGGGAGCAGGTCGCGCAGCCCGATCCGGTCCGGCAGGCGCAACGGGGTGAGCCGGGTGACCAGGAAGGTGGTGCCGAGCACCCCGACGAGCTTGCCCAGCACCAGACCGAGCACGATCGCCGGCACCACGGGCTGACCGAGGATGGCTCCGATCCCTTCACCGCCGACGATCGCGACACCGGCGGAGAAGAACGCGAACACCGGCAGGGCGATCCCGGCGGAGATCGGTTTGATCCGGGCCTCGATCTGGTGCGTGCGGCTGTGCTCCTCACCGTGGCGGAGCAGCGCAGGCACTGTCAGGCCGAGCAGCACCCCGGCGATGGTGGCGTGGATCCCGGCCTCGTGCATCAGCGCCCAGGCGAGCAGCGCCAGTGGGAGCAGCAGCCACCAGCGCATCCTGCGCACCCGTACCAGCAGGCCGAACACGGCGATCACCACTAAGGAGGCTGCCAGGTACTGCAGCTGCAGCTCGTCGGTGTAGAACACGGCGATCACCACGATCGCCAGCAGATCATCGACAACGGCGAGGGTGAGCAGGAAGGTGCGGATCGCCGTCGGCAGTCCACGGCCGAACACCGCGAGCACGGCGAGGGCGAACGCGATGTCCGTGGCGGCGGGTATCGCCCAGCCGCTCAGCGCCCCGGAGTCACCACCCAGCACCACCACGGCGGAGTAGATCAGAGCCGGGACGGCCATCCCGCCGACGGCGGCGAGCATCGGCACACCCGCCTGGCGCAGGTCCCGCAGGCCACCGGCGACGAACTCGTGCTTGAGCTCGATGCCCACCACGAAGAAAAAGATCGCGAGCAGGCCGTCCGCCGCCCAGGTGCCGAGGGAGAGATCGAGGTGCAGCGCCGCCGGTCCGAGGACCGTCTCGGTCAGCGTGAAGTAGGCATCACGGAGGGGGGAGTTCGCCCAGACGAGCGCGAGCGCGGCCGCGGCGATCAAGAGCACTCCGCCGGTGGTCTCTTGAGTCACCCAGGCAGCGAGCCGCGCTCGACGGGATGGACGGTCTTCGGCCTGTGGGCCGGTGGGGTCACTCATCTGGCTCCAGATCGCTCTCTGAGCGGTTGCACATCACACAGCCTCGCAGGCGCGAGTACTGCTGCCGACCAGACTTCCCGGCTCACCGACGCACCATCGTACCGGCGTAGCCAGGCCGGGCCCGCACAGGCCCGGGAACAAACCGGCACACCGGGTCGTTGGTATCCGCGTCCATCAGAGTTCGACCCGAGAGGGGCCCCGTGTCGGCTGAGGTCATCGAGCACGAACAGCAGTACCTGGATCAGCTCTACCAACGAGTGGATGAACTGAGGGGGGAAGCGAGTGATCAGCTCGCCCGCGCGCTGCGGGCACCGGGAGGGGACTCCACCGCACTGCTGGACCGGGACGCCCGGATCAGTCAGCTGGAACAGCGCACGTCCGAGCTCGCTCGCGCCGAGCAGGGGTTGTGCTTCGGCCGGCTGGACCGCACGGACGGTTCCACCAGCTACATCGGCCGGATGGGGTTGCGCTCGGCGGACCTGGAGCCGCTGGTGATCGACTGGCGCGCACCGGCGGCCGCCGACTTCTACACCGCGACCGCGGCCAGCGGATCCGATGTGCGGCTGCGTCGGCACCTGCGCACCCGTGGGCGCACCGTGGTGGGCGTGAACGATGAGCTGCTCGAGGCAGATCACGACGGCGGAGCCTCAGGGTCACAGTCCGGTTCCGGTTCGGCCTCCGGTTTCGTGGGCGAGGCCGCGCTGATGCACGCGTTGCACAGTGAACGCACCGGGCGGATGGCCGATATCGTCGCCACGCTGCAAGGGGAGCAGGATGCGATCATCCGCTCCGGCCCGGACGGGATGCTGGTGGTGCAGGGCGGGCCAGGTACGGGGAAGACGGCGGTCGCCCTGCACCGCACCGCCTACCTGCTCTACACCCATCCGTCGATCGCCGAACGAGGTGTGCTGGTGCTCGGGCCCAGCCCGGCGTTCCTGGACTACATCGAGGCGGTGCTGCCCTCGCTCGGGGAGACCCAGGCGGTGATGGCCACGCTGGAGACGTTGCTGCCCGGGGTGGTGGCCACCCGGACCGAGACCGCGGCGGCGGCCGCGGTGAAGGCACTGCCGCTGATGGCCGAGGTGGTACGCCGAGCGGTCCGCCGCCGCCAGGGCGCCGACCATGACGTGCAGGTGACCTACCAGGGCGATGACTACCGGATCGGTGCCGACGTGCTGGCGGCGTGCACCGAACGCGCACGGCTGACCGGCCGGCCGCACAACCCGGCACGGAACACCTTCGTCAGTGAGCTGCTCGATCACCTCACCGAGCGGGTGATCACCGCCGACCGGCAGCTCTACGACGATGCCGACCGGGGCTTCGAGGCCGAACTCGCGACGCTGGATGCAGCGCTGGCGAAGGGCACCGACAGCCTGCCCGCCGCTGTGGAGGGCGGCGGGACCGAGGTGACCGGTCTGGCCGGCCGGCACGAGGCACCCCGGATCCGGCGTGAGCTCAGTGCCGACGGTTCGGTGCGTGAGCTGCTCGAGGAGCTCTGGCCGGAGCTGAGCCCTGCCGGGCTGGTGCAGGCGCTCTTCGCCGACCCGGAGCTGCTCGCCGAGGTGGCCCCGGAGCTCGATGACGACCAGAGGGCGGCGCTGCGGCGCGCACCCGGTGGCGGCTGGTCCAGCGGTGACGTCCCGTTGCTGGACGAGGCCGCAGAGCTGCTCGGCGAGGACGACACGGCCGAGCAGGAGCGCCACCGCGCCCAGCGGGAGTCCGGACTGGCTTACGCCCAGCGGGTGATCGCCGCCAGCGGGGGGCTGGGGGTCTCCGCCGCGGAGCTGGCGGACCGGTTCGCCGAGTCCGACACCCGACCGTTGGCCGAGCGGGCCGCGGCGGACCGTACCTGGGCGTACGGGCATGTGATCGTGGACGAGGCCCAGGAGCTCACCCCGATGCAGTGGCGGATGGTGCTGCGCCGGGTGCCGACCCGTTCGCTGACCGTGGTGGGGGATGTGCACCAGACCGCGGCGGTGGCCGGCACTACGTCCTGGGACGAGCTGACCCGGGAGCACCCCTCGCTCACCGTGCGGCAGGTGGAGCTGTCCATCAACTACCGCACGCCGGAGCCGATCATGGCGACCGCTGTGGATCTGCTCCGGACCGTGGACTCCGGCGCCCTGCTTCCCGAGTGCGCCCGGACCGAGGGCGATCCGCCCTGGGTGCGCTCTACCCACGGCGACTTCGCCGAGCAGCTGGCGCGCGCCGTCGTCGACGAACAGCAGCAGGTGAGCGGCGGAACACTGGCGGTGATCGCACCCCGGGAACGGCTGGTGGAGATCGCGATGACCGTGGAAGCGGCGCTGCCCGGCACCTCGTTCGGCAGCGAGGTGGACCTGACCGCTCCGTGTGTGGTGCTCACTCCGGAGCAGGCCAAGGG
>DXBY01000056.1 GCA_019116305.1 Candidatus Ruania gallistercoris
CCGACACAGGGTCCAACCTGTGTCGGCGACCGGAACGTGTGTCCGCGAGCGTGGGTGCCTCGGTGGGTGCCTCGGTGGGTGCCTGCGGGTGGGGCGAGTGCGGGTGCCTGCGGTGTGGGGTGCCCGGTCCCCTCAGTCCACCGGCAGCGGCCGGCCGGCGCGGAACTCGGCCACCAGGTGCGCGACCACGGCGCGCAGGTCCCCGGGGTTGGCCGCGGCCACCTGACGCTGCCGGTGCGCACCCCCACCGGTGGCGATGATCTCGTGCACCCCGGCCAACGCCTGACTGCAGCCCAGATCGGCCGCCACCGGCGCCAGCTCGTCGGTCAGCCGGGCGACCGCATCGGTGACGAGCTCCTCGTCGCCGGCCTCGTTCAGGATGATGATCGCCTCCATCCCGTACCGGGCGGAGCGCCACTTGTTCTCCGCCAGGAACCACGGCGACATCTGAGGCAGCGGCTCACCGGCGTCGATCATCCGGGAGAAGTGCTCCACCAGGCACTGGGTGAGCGCGGCCACCGCCGCCAGCTCGAGCTCGTTGGAGATCCCGTCACAGATGCGCATCTCCAGGGTGCCGAACTTGGGTGAGGGCCGCAGGTCCCAGCGCACCTCGTCGAAGTCCTCGATCACTCCCGTGTGCAGCATGTCCCGCACGTAGTGCTCGAGCTGGGACCAGGTGCCGATCTGGGTGAACGGAAGTCCCGCCGTCGGCAGCTGTTGGAACAGCAGCGCCCGGTTGGAGGCGTACCCGGTGTCCCGGCCGTCCCAGAACGGGGAGGACGCGGACAGCGAGAGCAGGTGCGGGTAGTAGGCGAGCAGCGCGCCGAGGATCGGCAGCACCTTCTCCCGGGACTCGATGCCGACATGCACGTGCACCCCGTAGATCAGCATCTGCCGGCCCCACCACTGGGTGCGGTCGATCAGGGTGGCGTAGCGCTCCTTGTCCGTGACCTTCTGGTTGCCCCAGTGCCCGAACGGGTGCGTGCCCGCGCACATCAGCTCTACCCGCAGCCCCTCGGTGACCGCCCGCACCAGCGCGGCACCGGAGTCCAGGTCCCGCATCGCCTCCGGCACGTCGGCGCACACGCCGGAGACCACCTCCACCGTGTTCAGCAGCAGTTCCTGGCGGATGTGCGGGTGCTGGCCGCCGTCGGGCGGAGCCACCGCGTCCAGCACGGTCTGGGCCACCTGGCGCAGGTCACCGGAGTCGACGTCCACCAGCGCGAGCTCCCACTCCACGCCCACAGTGGAGCGCGGTGAGTGCGCGAACTCGATCGTCACGGGCACATCTTTGCACCCTTGGCCCGGCCGCGGCGCATGCGGGCCGGTCTGTCTCAGACTCGCTCGACCACCAGCACGCTCTGTTTGCCCTGCAGCCGGGTGAGGATGATTGTGGCCGCGTTCTCGCCCTTGAGGGCGAGCTGCTGGCGCAGCTGATCCGGCACGACGGCGGTGCCTCGCTTCTTGATCTCCACTCGCCCCACGTTGCGCTCGCGCAGGTAGGCCCGCAGCCGTTTCAGGCCGAAGGGGAAGGAGTCCAGCACCCGGAAACCGGTCGCGAACGGGGTCTCGACCGGGGTGTCGGTGCTGAGGTAGGCGATCGAGGGGTCCAGCAGCGTGGCGCCGAGCTCGGCGCACAGCGGGGCGACCAGCCCGGCGCGGATCACCGCGCCATCGGGTTCGTAGACGTAGCGGCCGAGGGCGGCGGCCGCCGCCTGCGGTGCGGGGGCGTCGGCATCGCCGGGCCAGGTGAGCAGGTGGCTGGCGTCACCGGAGAGCAGCAGCGCGCTGCGGCCCGATCCCTCCGGGGCGAGATCCCCGAACCACAACCCCGCCTCCACCACGGCACCGTCCACGCTCACCCACTGCGCGTGGGTGTCCGAGGGTAGGGCGTGGTAGGGAATGCCTGGCCCGACCTTGAGACCCAGATTCGGTACCTGGCTGCGCAGTCCGAGCAGGGTGTCCAGGTCCGGGGAGTAACTGCGCGGGTCGAACACCCGGGCGCCGGAGCGGGTCCGGCGGGCCGGGTCGGCGAACACGGCATCGATGCCCTCGGCCGCCAGGTCCAGGTCGCGGGCGTCGGCGAGCCGGACCTGGGCGTTCTCGAAGGCGCGCAAGTTCACCGTAGCCAGCGCCGCCGTCTCCTCCTCCAGTTCCACGGCGAGCACGCGCAGGCCGAGGCCGGCCATCGCCAGTGAGTCCGCACCGAGACCGCAGCCGAGGTCGGCCACCAAGGTGGCACCGGCATCGGCGTACCGGCGGGCATGCCGGGCGGCCACTGGCAGCCGGGTGGCCTGCTCCAGCCCGGCCCGGGTGAACAGCAACTCGGCGGCGAACTCGCCGAACTTCTCCCGGGCCTGCGCGCGCAGCTTGCTCTGCGTGAGTGCGGCGGCCACCAGATCGGGGTCCACCCCGCGCGAGCGTAGCCCGTCGGCCAGCCTCAGGGCGGTGTCCTCGTCGTACGGTGGCAACTGGTTCAGCAGCGTCCAGCCCTCGGGGGAGAGCAGCAGGGTGAGCGCACGGGAGTCCACCCGACGATCCTCCCATGCACCGCAGACGGGGCCGACGGGCGCCGATCGTGGGGAGTTCGGCCCACGCCAATCGGTGCATTCGCCGCGCTGGACCAGATACGGTGCTCGCTGTGAGCGCTTCTATGCCGCCGTCCGACGGCTATTCGGGCCCAGGGGAAACACCGGCGACCGGACCGGGTGCTGCCCCGCCGCCGCAGCAGGCAGTTCCGCAGCAGGGTGCGCCGGTTCAGCAGCCGGACTACAGCCAGCAACCGCCGGCTGGCCACGGTCAACCACAGCAGCAGTTCCCTGGTCAGCCGCAGCAGGGCTTCGGTCCGCCGCAGGGCCAGCCTCCCCAGCCTGGTTACGGCCAGCCGCAGCAGGCCCCGGCTCAGGGGCAGCAGGGCTTCGGGCCCGCGCCGGGTCAGCAGGGCTATGGCCAGCCCGGACAGGGCCAGCCTGCCCAGCCTGGTTATGGCCAGCCGCAGCAGGCCCCGGCTCAGGGGCAGCAGGGCTTCGTGCCCGCGCCCGGCCAGCAGGGCCACGGTCAGCCTGGACAGGGCTACCCACAGCAGGCGCCAGCGCAACAGCCCTACGCCCAGCAGCCCCCGCAGGGCTACCACGGCGCCCCCGCGCCGGGCGGCTACCGGGGCGCCCCGGCACCGGGCGGCTACGGTCGGCCGGCACCTGCCCCGGTCGCGGTCAACCCGCCCTCGGCGCAGTACGCACCCGCCGCCCAGCAGCCGTGGGGCGCAGTACCGATGGCCATGCCGCGCAAGCGCCGGGTCGCCCTGGAGATTGTGCTGCTCTCCCTGGGCATCCTGGGCATCTTGGCGCTGGT
>DXBY01000057.1 GCA_019116305.1 Candidatus Ruania gallistercoris
AGTCGTCCAGCTCCCCGTACGCGATGAAGTTGTCCTCGAGGATGCCGGTCTCGGAGTTGAGTCCGTCGCAGGTGATCAGCCGGATCTCCGGCTCGGCGGTGTTGCCGTAGACATCGAGGGTCGGGAATCCCTCGCCCTTGTCGACCAGATCGGTGCGGTAGATGGTGAACGTGGCCCTCGTCCCGTCCTGCCTGGTCACCTCGACGGAGTCGCCGAGCTGGATCTGCGGCAGGTCGGCGAAGATGCCCGGACCGCCCTCGAGGCCGTTGCGGTGCCCGAGGATCACCGCCGGACCGACCTCCCCCGGCGTGGGCGAGTGGACGTACCACCCGGCGGGTGAGCCGTACTGGTAGGGCGGGACCTCGATCAAGCCGTTGTCCTGCAGGCCGAGCTGCATCACCTCCGACTCCACGTCGATGGCCGGTACGGAGATGGTGGCCGGTTCGGACGCGGGCATCGCGGCAGACTCCGGCCCCTCGGACGTCTCCGGCGCATCCGGAGCGGGTGTACCGGTCCTCTCCTCTCCGGGGTTCTGTGTCGGGTCGGGCTCGGTCCCGGTCGGCGAGGGCTGCGGCCGGGCAGCTGTCGGGCTCGGCAACTCACCGGTCGAGGGCGCGCGGTCCGCTGTGGCGTTGTCATCGCCCATCGCACAGCCGCCGAGGAACAGGAGCGCGACCACCGCGCAGGCCGACAGGCGTGCGCGGTGGCCGCGGCTGAGAGCGATCATCGGTCGGTGGACTCGATCGGGTCAGGCGCGGGTCGAGTGCCGACGCACGGCCCAGGCGCCACCACCCAGAGCGGCTACTGCCAGTGCACCGATCCCGATGCCGAGCCCGAGGCCGGAGTCGTCGGAGGTCTGCACCGGTGACCCGGTGTCGGCGCCCTCCTCGGGCATCTGGCCCATCTGGGAGACCGCCACCTCACCGCAGGCTGCCGGGAGTGTCGCCGCCAGCGGCAGCTCCGGGTCCAGCTCGCTCATCGCCTCGGCCGCCTCATCGCTCAAGTTCGCCGGATCCACGCCGTGCACGACAACGACGGCAGTGCCGTCCGCCAGGGCCTGCGCGGTGTCGTCGTTGAGCTCGAAGGTGCGCTCATAGGTGTAGGACTCACCGGCCGGGTACCGCTCGACGGCCAGCGCCGAGTCGACGCCCGTGTCGCCCTCCGTGGTCAACGATGTCCCGATCTCCCCGTAGAAGGGCTGTCCCTCGACGGTGCTGACTGCGCCGTCGCCATTGCTGTCAGCATCCGGACCGGGACAGACGCCATCACCGGCGATGTGGATGTGCTGCGCGTGTGGGAAGGGCCCGTCCATGAAGGTCTCGGCGGCACCGGAGACGTTGATCGTCACCGTCGCCTCGCTGCCGTGCACCTCCATCATGGCCTCACCGCTGGTGCCGCTGTCGTTCATCGCCTCCAGGTTCGCCTGGCCGGACCAGCTGTCCTCGGTATCCGCCAGTGCCGGCGCCGCCCACATCGTCATCGCACCGAGCGCCAGGGCCGGGGCGACCCATAAGGTCTTCGTTCGCATCGTCCATCTCCTCTTCACGTTCTGTGCTCCGGTGACCTGCGCGCCGGCGGTCCGACGTCGGGCTGTGTCACCGGAGCGGCGCACAACCGTTGTGCGCCGCCACTGGGTGGCGTCCGTACCGTTGAATCCCGGTACGGACGCCACCCCGCGGCGTGTGCTGCCGGTCAGTTCAGGAGACCGAGCAAGCCACTGGAGTCGTCACTGTCCTCGTCACCGTCAGTGGAGGCGTCAGTGTCGGTGTCCACATCGGTGTCAGCGTCCACATCGGGGTCGACACTCACGTCCGAGTCGTTCCCGCTGAGGATGCCGTTGAGGATGTCGCTGACATCTGCGTCGACTCCGTTCAGCACATTGGCGTCCAGATCGTTGAGCACGTCGTTGTCACCGGCGATGTCGCCGACGTCCAGCGCCCCGTCGAGGATGTCGTCCAGGGACACGTTGCCCACGTCCTCGACACTGGTCTCGTTCTGGTCCACGTCAGTCTCGGTGTGGTCACCGGTGCTGGCGCTGGCCATCCCGGCCATCCCGACGACGAGCGCTCCGGTCGTGACGGTCACGGCTACGGACTTCGTCCAGATCTTGCGCATGGTGAAACCTCCCAATCGGTTCATCCTTCGTGCATCGGGGGTTCGGAGCCCCGGCGCGATCGGATGGGTGCACTGTCGATCGAGATTCCTCCACCCCGTTCACCTGCCCTTGTCCGCCACCACGGACAACCGCCGTACCCGCCGAGCGGGTGAGACCCGGAGTCGGCGCCAGCTCCGGATGAGCACCGGCCAGCCGCACCGGTTAACATGCCGACCATGCCGCGAGAGAGCACCGGTGCCAAACCGAGGAGCCTGCGCGCCGCGCGCAAGTACCTCAAGGAGCGCGGTATCCATACCGGCCTGACCAACTCGCTGCTCGCCGACCGTGCAATGGCTCGGGGGATCGAGGTGCAGCGCGACGCCCAGCAACGACTGACGATCCGCGCTCGGGGCCGGGTGCTGTGGTTCAACGGGGCCAAGTCCAATCTGAACGGTCTCCTGGCCAGACGTTGTGCGCGGCACAAGGACATCACCAGCCGCCTGCTGCGATCCTCGGGGTTGAACGCACCGGAGAATGCCATCTTCGCCGCCGGCCAGGCCGAGCGCGCGTGGGCCTGGGCCGAGGACATCAGCCCCGTGGTGATCAAGCCCAACACGGGCGGGTCTGGTGAACTCGTCCATCTGAACATCTCCGACGCCAGAGAGTTTCGGGACGCCTTCGACGCGGTCGCCCGCGCGTGGGAGCAGGTGCTGGTCGAACAGTTCGTCCGCGGGGTCGAGCACCGCGTGCTGATGGTGTACGGCAAGGTGGCCGCTGCGGCTCGCCGGGTGCCGGCACACGTCGTCGGTGATGGCAGGCACTCAATCCAGGCGTTGATCGAGGCGAAGAACCGAGCCCGGGCAAAGTCCCGGAACCCGACCCACTTCGCACTGGTGATCGATGAGACGACCACCCGAGAACTCGCCGGCCAGCAGCTGAGGCTGGACTCCGTGCCGGTGACCGGGCAGCAGGTCTGGTTGCGGTCCACCTCCAACGTGCACAGCGGAGGTGACGGAGTCGATGCCACCGACGAGCTACGTCCCGAGGAGATCGAGTTGGCGGAGCGAGCGTGCAAGGCCGTCCCTGGCCTGCACCTGGCGGGCCTGGACATGCTGCTGCCCCGGGACGGGATCGGCTCCGAACCCTGCGTGCTAGAGATCAACTCCAGTCCGATGATCTCGGGGCACCACTTTCCCTGGGTCGGAGAAGAGCGTGACGTCGCCGGGATGCTGCTGGACGCGTTGGTGCCCCGCACCGCCCAGTCATGACCGCGCGGGAGACAGTTCGCGAACGCTCGCCGGTGCGGCTCCGCGGGCGGTCCGTGCCGCACGATGGGGCGTTCGCGGACCGGTGGTCACTGGGCGAGCCGGTCCACGATCGCGCCGTACAGGCCCGGCAGCCGAGTGGCCACCGCGACGATAGCCCCGCGAGCCGGTGAACTCGCCCACCGCACCAGTCCGCTGGTGAGCACTCGGTAGCTCCGGGTGGCCCGGGACCACTCCCGCTCATACGCACTGGAGTTCTGCTCCAGGGTGGCCACTGCGGCCCGGGCCTGGGCCAGGCCGACCCGAATCCCCTCCCCGGTGAGCGCATCCACGTACCCGGAGGCATCGCCGACCAGACGGACCGGCCCGGCCGTGCGCCGTCGGGAGCGTTGCCGTAACGGCCCGGCGCCACGGACCGGACCGAGCGGATGGGCACCCCGCAACCGCGCGGACAGCTCGGGAAAGCGAGCCAGCTCGGCCTGGTAGTCCAGCCCTGGTGGGCCGAGCAGGGCCACGCCGACCTCGTCCACGCCGACCGGCGTCACATACGCCTCCACGCCGCTCCCCCAGTGCACCTCGACGAGGCTGGTCCAGGCAGGAACCCGGAAGTGTTGACGGATCCCGAACCGGCGCCGGCTGCGTGCTCTGCTGTGCGGTTGATCGAGGCCGAGCCTCCGGCGGGTGGGCGAGTGCAGACCGTCACAGGCGAGTAGCCAGCGCGCGGAGATCCCTGCCGCCAGGACACCGCCGGGTTCGGCATCGACCCGCTCGGCTCTCGCACGCACCATCGGTATGCCCAGCTGCTGGACCCGCACCGCCAACGCCTGCTGCAGCACGGTGCGCCGCACCCCGCGGCCCGGGCCGCTGCGGAACCGGTGGTCCGCTCTCTGCCGGCCGTCGCGGTAGCTGATGCCGGCGATCGGGTGCCCCGGCGGGTCCACACCGAGCTGGTGCAGGGCACGCACCGCGCCGGGCATCAGGCCCTCACCGCAGGCCTTGTCGATCGGCGTCGACCGAGGTTCCACCACCACCGTGTCCCAGCCGGCCCTGCGGGCCTCGATCGCCGCAGCCAGACCGATCGGGCCGCCGCCGACCACCAACACCTCGGTACTGGTCGGCTCGGCGCTCACCGTGGCCTGCCCGCTGGTTCTGCTGTGCCGGCCAGCGCGCGCTCCTCCGCCGGGATCCGGAAGCCGAGCAGCAGCACTGCGTTCGCCACGGTGAAGGCTGCTGCGGTGATCCAGGCGGTGTGGATCAGCGGCAGGGCCAGCCCTTCGATCGCCACGGCGAGGTAGTTCGGGTGCCGCAGCCACCGGTAGGGCCCGCGTACCACCAGCGGGAGACCGGGGATCACCACGATCCGGGTGTTCCAGTGCCGGCCAAGGCTGGCGATGCACCACCAGCGCAGCCCCTGGCTGGCGAGCACGAGGGCGAGCGCGGTCCAGCCCAGTGCCGGCAGGAACTCCCGGTCAGCCAGGATCGCCTCGGCCACGGAGGCGACCAACAGGCCGGTGTGCAGGCACACCATCGCCGGGAAGTGCCCGCGGCCGGTCTCGATCCCGCCCTGGGCGAAGGACCAGCGGGCGTGCCGGGTGGACAGCACCAGCTCGATCAGCCGTTCCACAGCAGTGGCCGCCACCACCGCCACGAACAGCACCATCATCGGGCTCACCGCGTCTCCGGCCGTCGCAGCAGCACCAGCTCAGCACTGACCCCGGGTCCGAAGGCCAGCAGCAGCACGTACCCGCCGGGGCCCGGTTCACCGCGCTGCAGCGTATCGGCGAGCACGTGCAGCACAGAGGCGGAGGACAGGTTGCCGACGGCGCTCAGAGAGGCGCGGCTGACCGCGAGCGCCTCTGCGGACAGGTCGAGGGCGTCGGTGACCGCGTCGAAGATCCGCGGCCCGCCGGCGTGCACCACCCAGGTGGCTACATCCGCTGTGGTCAGGCCGTGCGCACTGAGCAGCACCGCGATATCGCCGGTGAGGTGGGTGCGGATGGTCGCCGGCAGTCCCGCAGCGAGCATGATGGCGAAGCCGCTGTCTCGCACGCGCCAGCCCAACTGATCGGCGGTGCCGGGATACAACCCGCTGCGGGTGCCCAGGACCTCCAGCCCGGCTCCGCGCGCGAGCGGGTGCTCCTGGCCTACCAGCAGCACAGCGGCAGCGCCGTCGCCGAACAGACCGCTGGCCACCAGGTTGGCGGTGGAGTCGTCCCCGGACTGGACGGTGAGCGAGCACAGCTCCACCGAGACCAGCAGCCCTACCTGATCGGGGTGCCCGGCCAGATAGTCGTGCACCCGGGCGATCCCGGCAGCACCACCGGCACAGCCCAGTCCGAACGAGGGCATCCGCTTCACGTCCGGCCGTAGACCCACCGCCTCGACCAGCCCAGCGTCGATCGACGGAGCCGAGATGCCGGTGACCGAGGTGAACAGCAGGAAGTCGACCGCCTCCGGGGCGACCCCTGCGGCGGCCAGCGCCGTCCGGGTGACGTCCTCGGCCAGTACGCGACCCTCGCGCAGGAACAGGTCGTTGGCGTGGCCGAACGAGGTCACCTCCCGGTAATCCTCGAGCGGGAGCACCAGATGCCGGCTGGTGACTCCGCTCGCGGCATGCAAGCGGTGCAGCGCTTCGAGCCGGTCCTGGTCCGTTGTGAGCAGCGGTCCGATCGCTGCGGTGATCTCCTGCTGCACGCGGGGCGGGCCGGGCAGTGCCCGTCCAACGGCCAGCAGGTGCGCCATCGTGGCATCGTGTCACGGAGCACGTGCTGCAGCAGCCCGAGGGGCTCAGTAGCACCCCCGGAGGCAGGAGGACCGGTGACATCCCACCCGCGGTCCGCCGTCGCCCTGCTGGCCGCCTGCCACCCCGGCCCGACGGCGGTGGTGGCCGTGCTCGCTCTCGCCCTCGCCCTGGGTGTGGGTGCGCCAGGTGGCCGGGCCGCCTTGGCGGCTTCGGCGGTGCTGGCCGGTCAGCTCAGTGTGGGCTGGTCGAACGACTGGATCGACGCCGGCCGGGACGTGGCCAGTGCTCGCGCGGACAAACCCACCGTCACCGGGCAGGTCACTGTGGTGGCGCTGCGCCGGGCAGCGCTGCTGGCGCTGGCCGGATGTGTGCTGCTCTCGCTGACGGCCGGATGGCTGGTGCCGGGGTTGCTGCACCTGGCCGCAGTGGCCAGCGCCTGGGCGTACAACCTCGGGCTGAAGTCCACACCGCTGTCCTGGCTGCCGTACGCCGTCTCCTTCGGCCTGCTGCCGCTGTTCGTGCTACCGGGGGCAGTACCCGGGTTCAGTGTGCCCACCTGGGTGGTGCTGGCGACGGCGTTGCTCGGCATCGGCGCACACCTCGCCAATACCCTGCCGGATCTGGAGGACGACCGCCGTACCGGGGTGCGTGGGTTCCCGCACCGAATCGGGCGGAGAGCCACCAGCATCCTCGCTCCGCTGGTCCTGGCTGCGGCCACTGCGGTGATCGTGCTGGGCTCCGGCCCGCCCGGCCCGCCCGGGCCGCTCGGTTGGACCGGTGCCGTGCTCGCCGCAGGGCTGGCGGCGGGCGCCGGCCTGGTGGGCGCGGTGCGCCCGCGCAGTCGTCTGCCGTTCTCGCTGAGCATGGCGGTCGCCGCGGTCTGTGTGCTGCTGCTGGTGCTGCTCGCCCCGGACGGGGTGGTCGGCGGCTGAGTACGGTGCGCGCGCTCCGGGTCGCTGCGAGTCCACGCCTGCGGCGCAGCGTTCCGGCCGACCCGGGCCGCGGGAGGGCACGCTGGCGATGGTGGGGATGACATGATCAGGGGTACGTGCGCAGCGGAGGCAGGAGGCCCGATGGACGGCGAGACACTGGGCAATATCGGCCTGGTCCTGCTGTTCGTGCTGCTCGGCGGGGTGTTCGCCGGCACCGAGTTCGCGCTGGTGTCCCTGCGGGAGAGCCAGATCCGGCAGCTGGACGAGCGTGGCCCGCGCGGACAGCGGGTGGCCTCAGTGGCCCGGGACCCGAACCGGTTCCTGTCCGCGGTGCAGATCGGCGTCACCGTGGCCGGGTTCTTCTCCGCCGCCTACGGCGCCTCCACCCTGGCTCCGGACTTCGCCCCGCTGCTGGTGAGCCTCGGTATGCCGGAGTCCGCCGCCGGCACGGTCGCCCTGGTCCTGCTCACCCTGCTGATCGCCTACTGCTCCCTGGTGCTCGGCGAGCTGGTGCCGAAGCGGCTGGCCCTCCAGCGCTCCGAGCAGTTCGCCCTGGCCGTGGCACCCCCGCTGGACCGGTTCGCCACGGTGATGCGTCCGGTGATCTGGTTGCTCTCCCGGTCCACGAACGCGGTGGTGCGGCTGCTCGGCGGGGACCCCTCCGCCCGCAGCGAGGCACTGTCCGAGGAGGAGCTGCGCGACATCGTGATCGCGCACGAGAGCCTGCCGGAGAATGAGCGCCGACTGCTCACCGACGTGTTCCGGGCCTCCGACCGGTCGGTGGCCGAGGCGATGCGCCCGCGCGGGGAGGTGACCTTCCTCGACGCTGCGCTCTCCCTGGCGGAGGCTGCGGAGGTGATCCGGGAGCACCCGTACTCCCGCTATCCGGTGACGGGTGCCGACTTCGATGATGTGCTCGGGTTCGTGCACGTGCGTGACGTGCTGCAACCGCCGCCCGGGACGAAGGACGGTGCCACGGTGGGGGACCTGGCGCGGTCGATCGTGCACCTCCCCTCGACGAACCAGCTGCTCACCTCGCTCTCGGTGATGCAGCGCTCTCGCACGCACCTGGCCGTGGTGGTGGACGAGTACGGCGGCACCGACGGCATCATCACGATGGAAGACGTGATGGAGGAGATCGTCGGGGACATCCGGGACGAGTACGACCCGCAGGAACCGAACCGCGCGGCAGATACCTACGATGCGGGACTGACGATCGAGGAGTTCGCCGCGGCCAGCGGGATGACGCTGGAGGACGGTCCCTACGAGACCGTGGCCGGCTACCTGCTCACCGCACTCGGGCGGCTGGCGCGCCCCGGGGACCGGGTGCCGGTGGGATCGGGGCTGCTCGAGGTGGTAGCCGTGGACAAGCGCCGGATCCGGCTGGTCCGGGTGCTCGACGCTGATGGCGCTGGGTCAGCGCCCAGATAGCTCCCAGCCAGTCCTCGGGTCCGGTCTCTAGCGTCTGCGACATGAGCACCGAACTGAACCGATTCCTGCGCCATGGCGTCCCGTTCCGTTCCAGTGACGACAGTCGTACCCGGCCACCGTCCGGGTACGGTGATCAGGCGAACGACTTCGCCGACGACGGTGCCACCGGGCCAGAGACCCGCACCGGGGCCCCGTCCTCAGGTCCCGGGCGCCCTAGGACAGCAGCTCACCGCAGGACCACCGCACCGGTCGGACGAACGCCCGCGGATCGGTCCGCCTGGGACCGACCGGCGTCGTGATCGCTCTCCCCTGTCCACAGGCCCGGTCCACGGCGTGGGTGGGCGGTGTTAGCGTCCCGGAGGAGAGGCAGAAGGGACGAGGCATGGACCTGACCGGCGCACGGGAGCTGGCCCGAGGGCTGCTCGACGAGCACGGGCTGCACCAGTGGTCGCTCGCATTCGACTCGGCGAAGCGACGCGCCGGGCTGTGCCGGTACGACACCCGAACGATCAGCCTGAGCCGCCACCTGACTGCGCTCTACTCCGCGGACGAGGTGCGGGAGACCGTGCTGCACGAGATCGCGCACGCCCTCGCCGGACCGAAGGCCCGCCACGGGCCGGCGTGGCGCCAGGTGGCGTGGGAGATCGGCGCCACCGGGCACCGCTGCGTGGCCGCCGACGCTCCGACGGTGCCGGCTCCGTGGGTCGGGATGTGCCCCGCCGGGCACCGGCACGAACGGTTCCGCCGACCGACGCGGCCGATGTCCTGCACCCGATGCCGCCCGGGGTTCTCTGTGGACCACCTGGTGCACTGGCGGTTCCACGGCCGCGAGGTGGACCTGGGCGCCCGCTATCACCGCGAGCTGGCCGATGCCCGGGCACGCCACCGCCCCCCGATGCTGCCGCTCTGAGGCAGCGGCCGCTGCGGGTTAGTGTCCCCGAGGAGGCGGTTCAGCGGGCCCGGAGCCGGGCGATGACTGGCCGCGGGGTGCTCCGGCGTCGGGGTGGTCGTACGGGGACGGGCCGGCAGGCGGGGGGTGTCTGGCACCCTCTTGTTGCCACGGATCAGGCTGGTTCTTGGGGCCGTGGTCCTGGCGGCCGAGCATGACCAGGAGCAGCACGACGCCGGTCAGCACCACCGCCGCGGCAATACAGGCGATCAGCACGGTGATACCTGCGAACACTGGTCAGCCTCCCGGGTCGATAACGTCGCCTCAGTCTACGGAGCGGCCGGACCCGTGCCTACCATGGCGGTGGAGGCGACGACGATGAACCGATTCTCCGGCACCGACCAGCACTCCGGAGCCGAGGCGTTCACCCGCGCGGCCGGGGCGATGCAGGCGGTGCAGCGCTCGGGGTTCCTCCCGCCCGAGCTGCGCAACCAGGCGCACCTGGATCAGCCGATCGAGCTGACCGCCGGGCAGACCTGCTCCCAGCCGACCACTGTGCGAGCCATGCTGGCCATGCTGGATCCCGATCCCGGCGATACGGTGCTCGACGTCGGCAGCGGTTCGGGTTGGACCACGGCACTGCTGGCCCATCTGGTGGGCCCCACCGGCACCGTGCACGGGGTCGAGCTGCGCGAGGACCTGGCCACCTGGGGCAGGCAGAACGTGGTCGCCACCGGGATGAGCTGGGCGCACACGCACCAGGCCGAGCCGGGTGTACTCGGCTGGCCGGCCGCCGGCCCGTACCAGCGGATCCTGGTCTCCGCCGAGGCGCAGGAGGTCCCGGTCCAGCTGACCGAGCAGTTGGCGGACGGTGGCCGGCTGGTGCTGCCGGTACGCGGCACGATGACCATCGTGGAGTACCGCGACGGCGTGGCCCAGGTGGTGCACACGGCTGGCGCCTACCGCTTCGTGCCGCTGCGCTGATTCCCACCTCCCGCCGACGCCGGCACCCGCATGCGCCCACGCCCGATCGACGAGCAGTTTCCACTAGCGTGATCCGGTGACCTCACGCTTCCAAGTGGTGCCGGCCGCCTACGTGATCTGCTGTCGCGAGGGTGCCGCAGGCACTGAAGTCCTGCTCCAGCTGCGGCGCAACACCGGCTACATGGACGGGCACTGGGCGTGCGCCGCCGCCGGGCACGTGGAGGCCGGTGAGTCCGTGCTCCAGGCCGCCACTCGGGAGGCCCGCGAGGAGCTGGGCATCACCATCTCCCCCGCGGACCTGCTCCCGCTCACCACGATGCACCGCACGCACGGCAACGGCCGCCTGGTCGACGAGCGAGTCGACTTCTTCTTCACCTGCCGCACCTGGCAGGGCGAGGCGCGCACGATGGAGCCGGAGAAATCCGAAGGCCTGGACTGGTATCCGCTGTCCGCTCTGCCCGAACCGGTGGTTCCGCACGAGCACGCCGTGCTTGACGCGCTGCGCACCGGCCCCGTACCGCCGATCACCACCCACGGCTTCTAGCCGGGCGAGGGGGCTGGGCGCCCAGGCACTGCGCCGGGACCCGGACGGCTGGGTGGTGATGGCCGACCCTGAGGGCAACGAATTCTGCCTGATGGACTGACGGCGACGAGAGAGGCGTGAAAGCCGGATCGAAGGGTTCCCCTTCCGGTGGAGCCTCATCCGCCGCTAGTCTGCTACCTCATCGCAGGGGCCGTACGCTTCGCAGGGCGCGAAGCTCGACGATCAGTTGTGCTCGACCCGGGTCGCGCACCTCGAGGAGTGACCATGCGCAAGATCTGGACGATCGCCACGGTGAGCACGCTCGCCCTCGCACTCGCGGCGTGCGACTCGGAGAGCGGAGGGGGTGGCTCCGACGGCGAGCTCGTCGGTGAGGGCACCGGGGCGGACTGCACGATCGGTGCGCAGATCCCGGTGGGTGCGGCACTGTCCCTGACCGGTGGGGCCGGCAGCTACGGAGAGTCCCAGCGCAACGGCCTGGAGCTGGCCGTCGCCCACCTGAACGACGCCGAGACCGGCGTCAGCTACGAGCTGAGCGTCGAGGACGACCAGACCGACCCCCGGCAGGGCATTACCGTGTTCGAAGGTTTCGTCGAGGGCGGTTCCAGCGTCATCATCGGCCCGACGCTGTCCAACGGGGCGTTCCAGGCGCAGCCGATCGCCCAGGAGGGCGGTGTCCCGGTGCTGGCCATCTCCAACACGGCCGACGGCATCACCGAGCAGGGCGACTACATCTTCCGCGACTCCCTCACCGAGGGCCAGGTCATCCCGCAGACCGTGGCGGCCGCCACCGAGGAGTTCGGCCTGGAGGACGTGGTGGTGATGTACAGCAACGACGACGCGTTCACCGAGTCCGGCTACGAGGTGTTCGCCGACTCGCTCGAAGCCGAGGGTGTGGAGATCTCGAACACGCTGACCTTCTCCGTCAGCGAGACCGACTTCCGGCCGCTGCTGACCGAGGCGGCCGGTGCCGACCCGGACGCGATCGTGGTCTCCGGACTGATCGAGGCGGCGATCCCGCTGGTCAGCCAGGCTCGGGAGGTCGGGCTCGATGTGCCGATCATCGGCGGCAACGGGTTCAACAACCCGCAGCTGATGGAAGACGCCGGTGAGGCCGCCGAGGATGTCGTCGTCGGTGCAGCCTGGAACTCCGCCTCCGACAATCCCGAGAACACCGAGTTTCTCGCCGCCTACGAGGAGGAGTACGGCAGCCAACCAGACCAGTTCGCCGCTCAGGCGTACGCCGCGATGACGATCATCGATACCGCGGTGCGAACCAACTGCTCCGGTGAGCGCGACGACATCCAGGACGGCCTGACCACCATCAGCGACCTGCCCACTGTCCTCGGCCCGTTGTCGATCAACGAGAACCGGGACGCCGAGCACGAGGCGGTCGTGCAGATCGTCGAGGACGGATCGTTCGCGGTCCTGAACTGAGAAACTCACACTTCCTTGGTCGACATCCAGCAACTCTTCAACGGGCTCTCCCTCGGCTCGCTCTATGCCT
>DXBY01000058.1 GCA_019116305.1 Candidatus Ruania gallistercoris
TTCGAGAACATGACCGACATCTACGTCGACGACTTCGTGATCGTGGACATGTCCGGGATGGAGCGCATGGTCGACGCCATCGGTGGCGTGGAGATGTGCTTCGAGGAGGACCTCGTCGCCCCCCAGGCCAAGCTGGACATCGAGGCCGGCTGTCACACCCTCGACGGCGAGACAGCCGTGGCCTTCGCCCGCGCCCGGAAGGGGCAGGGCTTGGGCGATGGTTCCGACATCGGCCGGATCGGCCGGCAGCAGGAGCTGCTCACCAACATGGTCGAGCAGGTGCTCGACCGAAACATCCTCACCCAGTCCGGTGAGCTCTACCGGTTCCTGCAGGCGGCCACCTCGTCGCTGACCACCGGGGACGAGATCGGTGACCTCACCGCGATGGCCGGGCTCGCCTACTCCCTGCGCGACATCGAGATGGCGGACGTGAACTTCGGGACCGTTCCGTTCGACTGGGCCGGGAACCGCGTTCGCCCGAACTACCTCTCCGACGAGCTGTGGGACTCGGTGCGCGCCGATGAGGAGATGGCGCTGCCGGAGGACCCGGAGGCTGAGGGCGAGGACGAGGACGAGGACGATGCCGCAGACGCCGACGGTTCCGGGACCGAGTACGACGACACCGGCGCAGAGGGCTGACCGCGCCCGCACTGCGTGGCGGTGCCGGCCTGGCGCCACTGGCGGTTCTACTCTGTGGCGCGAGAGCCTCGCGCCAGCCGGCACTTCCCCGATCCCTGCGGAGAGCACGAGCGGATGACTGATCAGAACCCACCCGGGCCGGGCGACCCGTTCGCCGATGCGCCGCGCCGCGCCCCTGGCCGGCGGCGGCCCTCATCGGGGGCCAGCCGGGCGCGCCAGGGTGGGTCCGCCCGGCCGCTGCCGACTGATGCCGGACACGCACCTGCGTCCGGGCGGTCCCCCAGTGCACCGCCGCGCCGCGTACCGCCCCGACCCCGGACCCAACCGCCGGCTGCCGGGGGGAGACCGCCGCCCAGCTTCGCCCCCGGTTCCGGACAGCGGATCGACCGCGGCAGCGACTCCCCCACCGCCACCCGGGTGATGCCGACCCGGCCCAGTGACGGCGCCGCCGGACCGGGTGCCGGCGGGCCCGGGGGCCCGCACGGGCCCCACCAGGGCGGGGTGAGCGCTCCGCCCCGCGACCCGAAACGCCGAGGCAAGGTCCGCCGTCGCCGGATCGCGGTGATCTTGGTGCTGCTGCTGGTCCTGGTCCTCGCCTGGCCGGTCGGGCTGCTGATCTGGGCGAATGGCCAGATCCAGCACGTGAGTGCCCTCAGCGACGCCGCCGATACCCCCGGCACCACCTATCTGCTCGCCGGCTCGGACTCCCGGGAGGACTCGGATCTGACCGACTCCACCGAGGGTCAGCGCGCGGACACGATCATGCTGCTCACCGCACCGGAAAGCGGCACACCGTCGCTGATCTCCATCCCGAGGGACACCTTTGCGGAGATTCCCGGGTACGGCGCGAACAAGCTGAACTCCGCCTACTCCTTCGGCGGGCCCGAACTGCTGGTGCAAACAGTGGAGTCGCTCACCGGGATCACCGTGGACCACTTCGTGGAGATCGGGATGGGCGGGGTGGCCGATGTGGTGGACGCCGTCGGCGGCGTCGAGCTGTGCCTGGACTACGACGTGGACGACGCCGACTCCAAGTTGACCTGGACCGCTGGCTGCCACATGGCCGACGGGGAGACCGCACTGGCGTTCGCCCGGATGCGGCACTCCGACCCGCTCGGTGACATCGGCCGCACCCAGCGCCAGCAGCAGGTGATCCAGGCGGTCAGTGCCGAGGTGGCCACCCCGTCTCTCGCCGTCCGCCCGGGTGACCAGGTGGCGCTGCTGGACGCCGGTCTGGGCGCGCTACGCGTCTCCGAGGGCACCGGCATCATCGACCTGGGCCGGATGGCACTGAACTTCCGCTCCACGATGAGCGACGGGGTGCACGGCACCCCACCGATCGGAGTGATGGACTACCGGCCCGGCGGCGTCGGCTCGACCATTCTGCTCGACGAGGAACGCGCCCCCGGCTTCTGGCAGGCTGTGGCCGACGGCACCGTGACCGAGGACGACCTGCAAGAGTACTGACCCTGGCGGGGAGGAGCTGGGATGAGTCACCACAACGATCCCGAGGTGATCCGCCGCCTGCTCACCACCCCGGGCCGGTGGGCGGTGGTGGGGCTGTCCACGAACACCTCGCGCGCGGCCTATGGAGTGGCGCGCTACCTGCAGCGCAACCTGGGCCAGGAGATCGTGCCGGTGCACCCGCGAGCGGAAACGGTGCACGGCGCACCCGGGTACCGCGATCTGGCCGAGATCCCCGGCGAGGTGGATGTGGTGGACGTGTTCGTGAACTCGACACTCGCCGGCGCCGTGGTGGACCAGGCGATCGCTATCGGCGCCCGTGCGGTGTGGCTGCAGCTGGGCGTGATCGACGAGGAGGCTGCGGCACGGGCGAGTGCCGCCGGGTTGGACGTGGTGATGGACACCTGCCCGGCGATCGAGGGCCCCGCTCTGGGTTTGAGCTGAGGCCCCCGACGCCGGGTCTCGATCAGCGAGTACGAGGGCTGGTCCGGCGATGCCGGATGTACAGGAGCAGGGCCCCCATCAGCAGCAGTGTGGCTGTCGTTGCCGCCAGCCAGGCCGGGTCAGCACCGGTCCGAACCAGGGAGTCATCGGAGGTTGCTGCTGGTGCAGGGTGCTCCGAGGTCCCGTCCGTACCAGCGCCGGGCCCGTTGGTACCAGCGCCGTCCGCCCCAGCGCCGTCCGTACCAGCACCGTCCATACCGCCGTCCGCGCCAGCACCGTCCGTACCAGCGCCGTCCGCGCCGGAGCCGGTGCCGTCCGTGCCGTCGGTCCCATCAGGGTTGCTGGGGTCCTCGGGGTCGGATGGGTCGGATGGGTCGGTCGAGGCTTCGAGGACGGTGACGGCACGTGTTCCGATTGCTTGGTTGCCGTTGGTGTCCTGGACGAGGTAGGTGAGGGCGTAGGCCCCTGGGGTAGTGGCGTCGACACCCCCGATGACCTCGATACGGTCGGTCACGTCACCGTCGGTGTTGTCGACGGCGCTGACGCCCTCGAGCGCATCGAACGCCGTACCGACTGTCACGGTCGTGCCCTGCGGAATCGTCAGCACCGGCGGTTCGGTGTCAGTGCCGGCTGCGGTCGCCACGAAGGTGCCGCCGAACTGACTGATCACTCCTGTGGGTTCGGCCGCCTCCCGGCTCACCGCGATCCAGGCGTAGCGCTCCCCTTCGGTCAGTCCGCTCCACGTCACGGTCGCCGGGAAACCGGAGGCGACCGTCTCGGTACCGATGACGTTCACGGTGGGCGCGACCACCGAGAGACCGTCCGTGGCGAACGAGGTCTGGCGGGTGGACAGGTTCACCGGCACGGTCAGGTTGTCCTCAGCGCCGTTGTAGCGTTCGATGGGCTCGGGTGTCGTCTTGGGTGAGGTGCCGTGGTCGTACTCAGTGGCACCGAACTCATCGAGGAACGGCGAGTACGTGTCGACAGACATCGTGTTCTCCTCGGTGTCGAACTGCAGCATGCGCAGAAAGCTGGCGCCGAGGGCGAGCTTGTCGGTAGCGAGGTGGTCCCACGATCCGTCGCCGTCCACGTCGATCTTTCCGGAGTCGTCGCCCGTTCCGTGGATGCACTGCGTCGCCGGGTCGAGCCCGGCGGCAGCGCAACGCGCCGGGGTGAACACGCGCTCGGCCGGAACCAGGTACCCCTGGTAGTCGGCGAGCATCTGCACCACCCGGGTCGTCCCGTCAGCGCTACGGACCGTCTCGACGTTCGTGCCCACACCGTGGAAGTGGCCGCCGAGTACCAGGAAGACGTTCTCGTTGCTGCGGACTACCTGGTCAAACAGTCGGCCCCCGTCGGCGCCCCGTGGGGCGTTGCGTCCGTCGGGCTCGCTCGATGCGCTGAGGTAGCCGTGCGTGATGAGGATTCCGTTGCGGTCACCGAACCGTTCAAAAACAGAGTCAGCCCAATCGACCTCCTCGTCCGTGGCGCCGTAGGACACACCGACTGCGACGAAGTCGAGGCCACCGGCCGAGAACAACACGTAGCTGTTCGAGTTGTCCCCGCCGCGGCTGACCACCTCACCAGTCTCGGGGTCGGTGACCTCGTCCATGGCGTGATAGGAGGCATCTTGAGGCCACAGCGTCTCCGCCTGCTCGTAGTACGCCGACGCCGGGAAGAACTGGGCGAACGGAGACAGGGGGCCGTTGTGATCACCATTGTGGTTGTCGTGGTTGCCCGCCACCACCTGGTTCGGGATACCGCTGCTCCACAGCGGTTCCTGGACCTCGCGGGCGATCTCGAACTCGCTGCGCACCTGGTCCTGGATGCCCGCAACCTCACCGTCAGAGGTGGTGTAGTCATACACGGACGACCCGTCCATCGGATCCTCGGCGTCCGGATCGAACTGTAGGTCGTTGATCGGCACCTCGCTGTTGATCACGTCCCCGGTGTTGGCGACGTAGCTGATATTGCGCTCCTCCCGGTTCGCCGCAATCCACTCGTTCTGGGCCAGGAGGGCCTGGCGGAACACTGCCGATTCCTCCGGGCTGTTCGTGGCGCCGTCGATGTGCTGCCAGGGCAGGCTGCTCGGCCAGCCGTGGTCACTGCCGGAGGCCACTTCGGTCGTGTACTGCTGGTCCGTGTAGTGCACGAAGGAGAAGTCGTAGTCCTCCGGATCTTCAAAGCTGTCCCTGGCCTCCGGCAGCCCCGCGGAGTCATCCCGCGGGGAGAGATCGTCCAGGAACGGGTCCTCGGCGGTGACCAGCACGTGCGCCACCGGGCGGGCAGCATCGCTGACATCGATCAGCCGCGGCCGCAGCTCCCCCTGCAGCTGCGTCTCGTCATCAGCTGCGCCGGAGGCCACATCGACCAGGTCCCACTGCTCACCGGTGCCGTCCCAGGCCCACAACCGCGCCATCCGGGCCGGGTCCACCTGGCCGCTCCAGAGCAGCTGCTGGCCGCGCTCGCTGCTGGGCAGCTCGACGTCGAAGCGCTGGAACGGGTAGCCGCTGCCGCTGGCGGGGGACTCGACGAGTTCGCCGTCATCAGGGGTGAGCGAGGCGGAGATCTCGGTCAGGTCGTCGACGTCGCTGGTGAAGTCGAGTCCGAGCTGCTCCGGTGAGTCGCTGACGGTTCCCTGCACACCACCGGACGTTTCGAAGATCTCGGCCTCCTGGAAGGTGGTCGTGACCTGGTCACCGGAGCCGGTCGCGATCGCCGAGAGGGTCACGGCACCGCGACCTTGCCCGGTGTCGGTACCGCCACCTTCGGGGATGTTCGGCGAGGTGAACGGGATGGTCCAGCTCAGCGGACGTCCGAACACATCCACAGCGGTGACCGCGATCTCGTGCTCGGCGGCAGCCATACCTGCACCGATGACGTCACCAGGCTCGATGGGCTCGCCGTCCAGCAGGTACTGCCAGCCGGTCGCGAGCGTCCGGTCGCTGATCTGGAGGCTGAACTCCTCGGGCCGCTCCAGCGTGGACCCGGCGGCCGGGACCGAGGCGAGGAGCTCCGGGGAGCCGATCCGGTCGCCGAACGAGTCCCGGTCCAGCTGTGCGGCCTGGTCGGCGCTGAGCGCCGTGCTCCAGATGCGCGCGTGACCCACGGTGACCGCCGCCGGGCTCTCGATGTCGCCACGACCCCGCACATCGGAACCGATCGCGAAGTAGCGCACATAGGGCTCGATCGTCGAACCCGCTGTGGGGGCCTTGACGTTTCCGGTCGTGTTCGAGGAGTTCGTGTCCTGCAGCGCCCCATCGATGTAGAGCGCCACCTCGGTGCCGTCGAACGTGGCCACCACACTGTGCCAGACCCCACGCTCGATCGGTGCCGAGGTCACACTCCGGTAGCCGCCGTTGATGTGGAACGATGCCACGATCGAGGAGTCGCTCAGGTGCAGCCCGAAGCCCCCTGAGCTCTTGCCGGCACAGAAGTGCGCGGCACTGTCCAGCGGGAGCTCCTCATGCACCATCACATCGCACTGCAGCGTGATGCCCTCCCCCGCCCAAGTGTCATCCGCCCAGGTCGCGAGGTCATCAGTGCGCGGCATACCCGTATCAGCCCACGCATCCTGGAGCGGGTAGAAGACATGATCGTTCGCCCCGTCGGTGGTGTAGGCGTAACTGGGCTGACTGGCGAACGCCGTGCTGGGTTCGACCTCAGCCGAGCCCGTCACTCGCGGCGTGCGGGCAGAGGGTGAAGAGTCCTGGAACGGGGCGTCCGGGTCGGAGAAGTCCACGTCGAGAATGTCGGCCTGGGTCAGGTCGACATCGGGGATCGCCGGCCGCTCCGCCCGCCACAGGTCCAGCACCTGCGCCTCGGTCAGCACGCTGCTCCATCCGCGAGACGCCGCGATCGCGACGTTCCCAGGAGCCGAGAACCCGTCGGCGGTCGGCTGACCGCCGATGCCCCACTGCGGGACAGAGTCCACTCGCAGCTGGGTGTACGGACCGAGATGGTTGCGTCCGGTGCCGGAACCGACGCCGGGCTGGACCGGAAGTTCCCACGCAGGCCGGCCATCGAGGTAGAGCTTGATCTCCCCGTCGCCCACTGTGGCGACCGCGTGCACCCACTCACCGGGCTCGACCGTGATCGGGGCACTTGCCGTGTTCCGGTTGGCTGCCGTCGAGGTGGCCTGGAACCGGAGGAATTCACCCGTCGCCGGCAGGTAGAACCCATACCCCTCCGGCCCCCCGGAGCAGATCCGGTTCGACTGACCCGAGGGAACCGGGATGTCACCGTCATAACGGAAGAAGCACTCGAACGTGCCACCACCGAGCACATCGGCACCGTCGACGTGTTCCGGGTCGCTCGTCGACCACGCATCAGGAATATCGACGACCAGCGCCCCGGTGCCCGTGCTCGTCCGGTCTTCATCCGCCCCGAAGTCGGCGACATACCGCTCCAAGGACTCATCGAACTCGATCGACGGAGCCACACCCTGAGCCGTCACCGTCCGACCGCGAGAGTGCTCCACGGCACCCTCGGCAGTGAAGTCCACACTGAAGATGTCCGGCTCCGGCACCGTGGCGCCGGTCGCCGCCGTGGACGTCGGCTGGGAATCTGGGCTCGCCGCAGCCGACGCACCCACCGCCCCGACCCCGATAACCGCCAGCACAGCCGCCCCCGCGACCGCGTGGCGAAAACGCGCGCTACTCATCGTCCCGTTCATACGTCCGGTTTCTCTCATTCACTACGTAGGCAGATTCGTGTGGGCTGAACTCCACTGCGGTGATTCGATCAGGTGGAGATCTCCGGATTCGGCGGTACCGGTGAACACTGCTGGAACAGTGGATGACCGAGTGAACCCACGCGGCGCACCGCACAGTCCAGGCTCCGGTTTCGTACCCTGGTGTTCATGACCCCACTGCTGGCGAGGCTTCGCCCCCGTCTCGGCCGGATGTTGATCGGGCTGCTCGCGCTGCTGCTACCGGTAGCCCTGGTGACCGGCTGCAGTCAGGTGCGTGAACAGGCCGGGAACGTGGTGGAGCACGCGATCGAGGAGGCGATCGACGGCCTGGAGCTGACCGATGGACTCCCCGCGGACTTCCCGGCCGAGGACGTCCCAGTGGTGGACGGTCCGGTGCGCGGAGCCGCCCAGACCACCTCTGACGGGCAGCAGACCTGGGTGGTGTTGGTCGAGGCCGAGGACTCCGGCGAGACCGCGCGGGAGGAGCTCCTGGCCGCGGGACTGGAGGTCACCCACACGGTCACCACCGATGCCGGGGTGCTCGCCGAGCTCGCCGGCAACGGCTTCGCCGTGAAGCTGATCGCCTCCACCAACCAGGTGGTCTACGTGGTGACGCCGCAGGAGTGAGGCCCGCGATCGATGCCTGGTTCGTCGGGTTGACCACCCTGGACGTGGTCCACCGGGCGCCGGCGCCGCCGTCGGTGGACCAGAAGATCACCGCCACCCGGCAGGACGTCGCCGCAGGGGGTCCGGCCGCCAACGCCGCCGTGGTGGCTCGCGCGCTCAGCGTCCGCACCACTCTGATCAGTGCACTCGGTGGCTCCGCGGTGGCCGCCGCCGCCCGGGCGGACCTCGAGGCAGCCGGGGTGCAGCTGGTGGATGTGGCCCCCGAGCACGTGCTGGCGCTCTCGGCGATCCTGGTGGACGAGGACACCGGCGCGCGCCGGGTCGTCTCCACCGATGGTGGTGCCACCGACCCGCCGCCGCCGGACTTCGGCGCCCTGCCCGACCCGGCGGTGGTGCTGATCGACGGGCACTACCCGCAGCTGGCGCTGGCAGCTGCCCGGGAAGCGCGAGAGCGCAGTGCGCTGGTGGTGCTGGACGCGGGCCGGTGGCGTCCGGTGTTCGCCGAGCTGATCGCCCTGGCTGATGTGGTCGCCGCCTCCGCGGACTTCACCCTGCCCGACGGCGGTCGTGGCCCGGCGGCGCTCGTCGCAGCAGGTGCCGGGGCCGGGCTGGTCACCACCGGGGCCGGGCCGGTCCGGTACGTCACCGGGGCGGCCGAGGGTGAGGTCGCGGTACCGAGGGTGCCGGTGCGGGACACGTTGGGTGCCGGGGACGCCTTCCACGGTGCCCTGGTGGCCGGGTTGGCCACTCAGCGCCTCCGGGCGCCAGCACCTGGTGAGTCGCTGCCCACCGACGCATTCCTGACCGCGGTGCGCTCCGCCGTCGCCGTGGCCTCCCACCGGGTGCAGCACGTGGGACCGCGCAGCTACCTGGACACGCTGCCGAGGGCTGAGCCGCTCAGGCGGTGAAGCCGGTGCGGTGGGAGCGCTGCGCGCGCAGCCGCGCCCCCTTCTCCTCGGCAGTGGTGCGCAGACCGTCCTGGAACGTGCGCATCTGCTCCCGCAGCGCTGTGGCACGTTCGTCGCCACCGGCAGCGAGGATCCGGACGGCGAGCAGACCGGCGTTCCTCGCTCCGCCCACGGAGACGGTGGCCACCGGGACCCCGGCGGGCATCTGCACGATCGAGAGCAGGGAGTCCATCCCGTCCAGGTGCGCCAGCGGCACTGGGACCCCGATCACCGGCAGCGGGGTGACGGCGGCCAGCATGCCCGGTAGGTGAGCGGCCCCGCCGGCGCCGGCGATGATCACCCGCAGCCCGCGGCCGTCCGCCTCCTGCCCGTAGCGGATCATCGCCTCGGGCATCCGGTGCGCGGAGACCACGTCCACCTCGGTCTCGATATCGAACTCGGCGAGCGCGTCCGCGGCTGCGGACATCACCGGCCAATCCGAGTCCGAGCCCATCACCACACCGACCAGAGCACTCATCCTGTTCCCTTCCGAGCTGAGCGTCCTTCCAACAGTCGTGCCGCTTCCTGGGCCCGACGGCGTACCTCGGCCGGGTCCGTCCCGGTCACCGTGACATGTCCGAGCTTGCGGCCCGGTCGGACCCCCTTGCCGTACAGGTGCACCTTGGCATCAGGGAAGTCGGCCATCAGCTGCGGGTAGGCACTCGCCGGGTCCTCGAGCTCGGAGCCGAGCACGTTCACCATCGCCGCCACTTCGGCGGTCAGGTCGGTGCTGCCCAGCGGGAGATCCAGGACGGCACGCAGGTGCTGCTCGAACTGGCTGGTGATGGCGGCGTCGATGGTCACGTGGCCGCTGTTGTGCGGGCGCATCGCCAGCTCGTTCACCAGCAGGATCCCGTCCCGGGCCTCAAACATTTCCACTGCCAGCACCCCGGTCACGTCCAGCCCTTCGGCGATCGACCGGGCGACGTCGGCGGCATCCTCGGCCACGTGCGCGGGCAGGTCCGGGGCAGGGGCGAGCACCTCGGCGCACACGCCGCCGGACTGCACGGTCTCCACCACCGGCCAGGTGCGCATCTCCCCCGACGGGCGCCGGGCCACCAACACGGCGAGCTCGCGGGTGAAGTCCACCTTCTCCTCCAACAGCACCTCGCCACGGGGTTGGGTGAACCAGGCCGCCACCTGGTCGGCATCGCCGGGGCCGGTGAGCACGGCCACGCCTTTGCCGTCGTAGCCGCCGACCGGGGTCTTGGCCACCACCGGCCAGCCGAGCCGGGCGGCCTCGGTGCGCAGGTCCTCCTCGGTGCGCACCGCGGCCCAGCGGGGGCACGGGGCGCCGAGCTGGCTCATCCGCTCCCGCATCACGATCTTGTCCTGAGCGTGCCGTAACGCTGCCGGGCCGGGCTGCACGTTCACGCCGGCGTCCACCAGCGCGGTGAGGATCTGCTGCGGAACGTGCTCGTGCTCGAAAGTGAGCACATCGGCGCCGTCGGTGAGCGCCGCGATCGCCTCACCGTCATCGGACCGGCCCACTGTGGCAGCCGGGATCACCTGAGCGGCGGCGCCGTCATCGGCCTCCACCAGGGCGCGTAGCTGGATCTGCAGGGCACCGGCTGGTTCGGCCATCATCCGAGCGAGCTGTCCGCCCCCCACCACCGCTACGACTGGTCCCATGACCGACCAGCCTACCGACGCTCACCGGCCCGCTGCGCACAACTGGGTGGATTGCTCATCCGTTGGCGCCGGCATCCCATCCGGCTCCACCTCTTCGCCGCGCCACACCCACGGCACGGAGAGCATGTGATCAGCCTCGTCGAGGTATGGACAGCCCTGCCCATCCCTGCACCGGCGGTACCGAGTGGGACGCAGCTATCCTGAACTGATGACCATCACCGACCGGGCCCGCCGGCTGCGCGCCTGGCTGGGCGAGTTGGCCCGGTTCGGCACGGTCGGTCTGGTCGCCTTCGTGGTGGACATCGGCCTGATGAACCTGCTCCGGTTCGGGCCCGGGGAGCTGCTCGGCGCCAAACCGTTGACCGCCAAGGTCATCTCCGTCTCGGTCGCGGTGCTGGTGGCCTGGCTGGGCAACCGGTACTGGACCTTCGCTGCCAAGCGAAGTGCCCCCACCGCTGCGGCGCGCAGCCGGGAGCTGGTGCAGTTCGTTGCGGTGAACCTGGTCGGGATGGCGATCGGCGTGGGCTGCCTGGCCGTCTCGCACTACCTGCTCGGATTCACCTCACCGCTGGCGGACAACATCTCCGCGAACGGGGTGGGCCTGGTACTGGGCACCGCGTTCCGCTACCTCGCCTACCGGTACTGGGTGTTCACCGGCGACGGCGACGGCGACCCACCACCACCAGCGCCCCCGGTGGCAGCACCGAGTTCGGATCGAGACGTTTCGGAACTGCGCTGAGGAAGATCGCGAACACCGGCGGACGCCGTTGCGCCAGCTCCAGCCGGCCGCCGTCCGCGGTGACCAGGTCGCGCGCGAGCGCCAGTCCCAGTCCGCTGCCGCGCCCCGCGGTGACGTGCCGCTCGAAGATCCGGGGTGCCAGGTCGTCACTGACCCCGGGCCCCTCGTCCGCGACCTCGATCACCACCCCGGTGTCCGCACCGGACTTGGACTCGCGCACCCGCACACTCGTGGTGCCCTCACCGTACTTCAGCGAGTTCTCGATCAACGTGGCCAACGCCTGCGCCAGCGCCCCCGGGGTGGCGAACACCGCCACGTCGTCACCGGCGTCGAACTCCAGGGTGCGTCCGTCCCGCAGGTAGGTCTGCGACCACTCGTCCGCCTGCTGGGCGAAGACCTCCTCGAGGCGCAACGCCTCGGTGGTACCGCCGTCGGCCTTCCGGGAGGACTTGAGCAAGTCGTCCACCACGTGCACCAGGCGCTCCACCTGCTCCAGGGAGATCCGCGCCTCCTCGCGGACATCCTCGTCCTCGGAGAGCAGCTGGATCTCCTCCAACCGCATCGACAGCGCGGTCAGCGGGGTGCGCAACTGGTGGGAGACGTTCGCCGCGAACTGCCGCTCGGCGGCGATCCGGCCGGCCAACCGGTCGCTGGTGCGGACCAGCTCGGCGCCCACCAGGTCGATCTCCTCCACCCCGGAGGACTCCAGTCGCGGGCGCACCTGCCCGGAACCGATCTGCTCCGCGCTGGCGGCCAGATAGATCAGCGGTGCGGCCAGCCGCCTGGCCTGCCAGAGTGCAACCATGGCGGCCAGCACGACCGCCACCAGGGATGCCAGCACCACCAGGATCACCACCTGGGCGGCCTGCCAGAACACCAGCGACCCACTGACCTCGAGCATCACCTGCGCCCCCGAGGGCGAGGTGCTCTCCGCGGCATAGGTGCTGTCCGGTTCGCCGACGTCCGGGCCCGCGGTGGTCACCGTGCCGTCCAGATCGGTCACCGTGATCCGGACCGGCATGTCCGATTCCACGTCCACCCAGCGTTCCAGGAACTCCTCGTCCACCGGGTAGTTCAGGTTCACCCGGGTCTCCACGGCGCGAGTGACCGACTGGGTGCGCAGCTGCAGGTTCTGGTCGATGCTCTCCCGGGCGTTCAGGGCACCGAAGATCCCCATCGGCACACCAAGGAGTAGCACCGCGACGGTCACCGCGGCCATAGCAGCCGTCAGGACACGTCGGCGCAGGCTAGCTCACCCCGTTCTCGAACCGGAACCCCATCCCGCGCACGGTCGAGATGTACCGCGGGGCGTTGGCGTCGTCACCGAGCTTGCGGCGCAGCCAGGACACGTGCATGTCCAGGGTCTTGGTGGACCCGGTCGGGTCGGAGGCCCAGACCTCGCGCATCAGCCCATCGCGGGAGACCACAGATCCGGCCTCGCGCACCAGCACCCGGAGCAGGTCGAACTCCTTGGCGGTCAGCTGCAGCTCCCGGCCGGCCTGGAATGCCCGATGGGCGGCGACGTCCACGCGCACGTCCTGCGCGGAGATCTCGTCGCTCTCCTCCCCCTCGGCTCCGGCCCGGCGCAGCAGTGCCCGCACCCGGGCGAGCAGCTCGGCCAGCCGGAACGGCTTGGTGACGTAGTCGTCCGCACCGGCGTCCAGGCCCACCACCAGGTCCACCTCGTCGGCCCGTGCGGTGAGAACGAGGATCGGGGTGGTCAGCCCCTGGTTGCGGATCCAGCGAGCCACGTCCAGCCCGTCCATGTCCGGAAGGCCCAGGTCGAGCACGAACAGGTCGGCCTGAGCGGCGTCGTCGATGGCTCCCCGGCCCGTGCCGTGCACGGACACGTCGTAGCCCTCACGCGTCAGTGCCCGCGCCAGCGGCTCGGCAATGGCCGGGTCATCTTCTGCTAATAGAACTCGGGTCACAGTGTCATGCTAATGCCACGATCTACCCGATGGTGTGCTCTTGTGAAATTGCGGTGCGTGCCACACCTGCGCACACTGGGCGGTGCCATCGACTAGGCCCCGCCGGTGGCGTGTCGGCGCACGTGCACCGGCCGCACCTCCCCCAGTCCCTGCACCTGGACCGGGGCGGCGTGCACCGTGTCGAACTCCTGCCCGGCGGGCATGCTCTCCAGCACGGCGGCGGAAACGTCGTCCATCAGGATCGTGTGCGGTGCGGCGAGGTCGGTCAGCCGGGAGGCCAGGTTCACCACCGGGCCGAACACGTCTCCGGACCGGGAGAGCAGCCGCCCCCACACCACCGCGCCGCGGACCGGCAGGTCCTGATCGGCCATGACCTGAACCAGGCGGGTAGCCACCCGTGCACCCGCGGGCAGGTCATCGGCCACGAACAGCACGGCGTCGCCGATCGTCTTCACCACCCGGCCGCCGTAGCGGGCCACCTCGTCCCGCGCGGCGGACTCGAAGTCCTGCACCAGGCTGGCTAGCGCCTTCGGTGTCAGATCGGCCGAGCGGGTGGTGTAGGAGACGATGTCGATGAACCCGATCGCCCGCTCCAGCGGCAGTTGGTCCGGTTCGCCCACCTCGGACCCGAGCCGGGCGATGTCCCGGTCGATCCGGCCGAGCAGGGCGAGCAGCTGGCGGCGCCAGGCGTAGTCCAGCTGTTCGCGCAGCAGCGGGCTGAGCTCGACCATCCGGTCCAGCACCACCAGGCGGGCGCTGACGTCGTCGAGCTGATACCGGGAGGAGACGTCCTGGACCATCGCCTCCACCTGCCAGAGCACCAGCCGGTCCATCTGGTGCCCGAGCCCGCGGACCAGATCCTGGGCGGCGTCCAGGCTCACCGCGCTGGACCCGACCGCCTCGGCCAGCGCGCGCAGCGCCCGGACATCGGTCTCGGTGAACCAGACCTCGTCCCCGGGCACGTCTGGGAAGCCGAGCGAGCGCCAGTACTGGCGGGCGATGGATTCCTCGACTCCGGCGCGGGCAGCGAACTCGGCTACGGTCAGCTCGGGCGGCCCGCCGAGAAGGCGTTCGTGGTGCCGTTTCACTGTGGCGCTGCTCGAGCTGGCCGAGTGCGTGGCTTCCGCTGAGTTCGTGCTGCTCGCTTGGTCTGGTCCATCGCCCGACGGCGCAGCCTGGGCTGCGTGCGGTTGCTCACCGTCCGTAGGGGGCGTGGGCCGTCCGGGCTGGGCGTTCACACCGCCGAGGGTAACGGGTGCGGCCGGGAATCCGCGGAGTCCCCACCGCCCCTCGGAGGCAACTTCCCGCCACGGAGGTAAGGAAGACCGTCGTCGAACCTGCCTCGGATACCCGAAGTTGCCCTCCGTTGTGGGACCGGAGTGTGCCTCGCTGCTGCAGTCGGTCAGGCCCCCTCGATCGCCGCGGCCACCTCCCCGTCCAGTGCGGCGCGCACACTGGCGGCGGCCAGCCGGGCCACGTCACGCTCCGGCACCAGCCGAGCCAGGGCCTGCGGGCCCTCGGGCAGTCCGGCCCGTGCGGCGCCCTGCAACGCCTTCCGGTCCAGGGAGGGCACCAGCCCGGGCCAGACGGCTTGCACCTCGCGGCAGAAGATATCCACGCCAGTGGGGCCGATACCGGGGAACTTCTGGAGAGCGCTGCGCAGCTCGACGGCGTCTTCCGGACCGGCGGGTCGCAGCTGGCGCAGATCGCCGCGATAGTCGGCGAGCAGCAGCTCGGCCCCCTCACCAAGCATGGTGGCGGTGCGTTCGTCATAGCGCCGGTAGCTGCCGCGGCCGAGCGCGTCCACCCGCTGCTGCCAGGTGGCATCGGCCATCCGCTGCGGGGTGCGGTACCCGGCTCGGTGCAGCTCACGGGCCGCAGCGACGGCGGTATCCGCGCTGATCCGTGCCGAGAGCAGGGTGGCGAGCACGAGCAGCCGGTAGAGCGGGGCCGGTTTGTCCCGCAGGGTGATGCCGGCCGCCTCGGCGTAGGTGGTGCCATAGTGCTGCACCGCGTACCGGGCCCGGCGTTCCTGGGTGGTGCTCATCGTTCCTCCCGCTCCAGGCTCACACCGGGCCGGCCCTCCCGCACGGCGAGCACACCTGCACCGTCACACCGCCGCCCCTCGGAGGCAACTTCCCGCCACGGAGGTAAGGAAGACCGTCGTCGAACCTGCCTCGGATACCCGAAGTTGCCTCCGTCCGGGAGGAGACGTAGTACTCATCCCACCGCGCGTGCGGCGGGATGAGCGGTTAGCGTGGAGGGAGCACCCGCGCCGAGCCTCGGGGCGGGCCGATGGCCACCTGCACCTCCACCTGCACCAGGATCGAGAAGGGAGCACCTCATGGCAGACCTCACCGGAACGACGGTGGCATTCCTGCTCACCGACGACTACGAGGACAGCGAACTGACCAGCCCGTGGGAGGCGACGGCAGCGGCCGGTGCCTCGACCGTGCTGGTCTCCCCGGCGAAGGGCAGCGTGTCCGGGAAGGAGGGCCACAGCCAGGCCGTCGACCTGCCGGTCGAGGAGGCGAAGGCTGCAGACTTCGACGCGTTGATGCTGCCCGGCGGCGTCGGCAATGCCGATGCGCTGCGGATGAGTGCGGACGCGGTCGCCTTCACCCGGGACTTCTTCGCCCAGCACAAGCCGGTCGGTGTGATCTGCCACGGTGCCTGGATCCTGGCCGATGCCGACGTGCTCGAAGGCCGCCGGCTCACCTCGTTCCCGAGCCTGCAGACCGACCTGCGCAACGCCGGCGCCAGCTGGGTGGACGAGGAGGTGGTCGTCGACCAGGGCCTGGTCTCCAGCCGCACCCCGCAGGACCTGCCCGCATTCAACGCGAAGTTCGTGGAGGAGATCGGCGAGGGCAGGCACTCCGGGCAGACCACCTGAGGAGTACCGGCCTGGCGGTTGCCGTCCCACCGCGAGCACGACCACGCGCCGACTCAGCCGGGGCGCAGGTGGGTCACGTCACCGGCGCGCACCACCCGCTCACCCCCCTCGTCCAGACGCACCATGAGCGCACCGTCCTCGGCGAGGTCAACCGCCTCCCCCTCCAAGGCGCTCCC
>DXBY01000008.1 GCA_019116305.1 Candidatus Ruania gallistercoris
GCGTCCTCCGGGCCGGCTGCCCGGACACCCACCGGCCCCTGGCGGACCTGCTCAGCCATTCATGCCCTTCCCGGTGCGCGAGCACCATGCGTTCACGCGGGGCGGATCAACCCGGTCTCATAGGCATACACGACTGCCTGGACGCGATCTCGTAACCCCAGTTTTGCCAGCACCTTACCCACATGAGTCTTCACTGTCGCCTCGGACACGTACAAACGCGCGGCGATTTCGGAGTTGGACAGGCCCTGGGCGATCGAGAGCAGCACCTCGTGCTCGCGTTCGGTGAGGTCGGCCACCGGCCCGGAACCGGCGGTATCGGCGGCGGCCGCACCCTCGTCCTGAGGCAGGCGATCGGCGAACATCTCCAGCATTCGCCGCGTGATCCTGGGCGAAACCACGGCATCGCCGCTGTGCACGGTGCGGATCGCGCCCACCAGATCCCCCGGTTCGGAGTCCTTCAGCTGGAAGCCGGAAGCGCCGGCGCGCAGCCCGGCGAAGGCGTACTCGTCCAGATCGAACGTGGTGAGGATAATCACTTTGGTCTGCGGCACCTCGGCGGTGATCTGCGCCGTCGCCTCGATTCCGTTCGTGCCCGGCATCCGCACATCCATCAGCACCACATCCGGTGCCAGCTCACGAGCCATCCGTACCGCCGTGGCGCCGTCCCCCGCTTCGCCGACGACCTCGAGATCGTCCTCCGCCTCGAGCACCATCCGGAAACCGAGTCGCAGCAGAGACTGGTCATCCACCAGCAGGACGGAGATCATGCATCCTCTCGAAGGTCGTCCGGGATGTGCAGCTGTGCGGTCATGGTCCATCCGCCCCCATCCGGTCCGGCGGTCACGGTGCCATCGTAGACTGCGGCGCGCTGGCGCATCCCGACCAGCCCCTGGCCGCTGCCGGCACGGGCCTCAGCCGGGCGAGTCGGCCGGTCGTTGCGCACGGTGATCGTCACGGCGTGGTTCTGCCGCCGCACGATGACGGCGATCCCGCCCGCCCCAGGTGCGTGCCGGAGGACATTCGTCAGCCCCTCCTGCACCACCCGGTAGGTGGTCAGCTGCAGTCCGGCGTCCTCCGGCAGCGGCGGCCCGGTGTGACTGTAGGCGACCTCGAGCCCGGTGGCCCGGAACCGGTCGATCAGGTCCTCCAGGGCGGGCGCGCCCGGTTGCGGGCTGAGCGCCGCCTCGGCGTCGGTGGGCTCAGCGCGGAGCACCCCGAGGATGCGCCGCATGTCGGTCAGAGCCGCGCGGCCGGTGCCGGACAGCTCGGTCAATGCCGTGGCGGTCCGCTCCGGGGACTTGGCCAGGCTCGCCTGGGCCCCATCGGCGAGGGCGACCATCACGGACAGACTGTGCGCGACGACGTCGTGCATCTCGCGGGCGATCCGGGCACGCTCAGAGGCCGCGGCGAGCAGCTCGCGCTGGTCCCGCTCCAGGCGGAACTGGCTCGCCTGGTCTACCAGGCGTTGGATCTGTTCCCGCCGGTTACGCACGTTCAGACCGATCGCCACGGCGATCAGCCAGAGCACCAGCAGCGAGGCCACGTTGCTGACCACGAACTGGAGGTGACCGATCGATGGCACCCCGACGGCGTTCAGCACATCAGGCCTTCCCCAGGCAAACAGTCCCAGGGTGTACGCGAGGGTGGCGCCGGCCAGGCAGAGCCACCCGAGCCGGGTTCCGCGCACGGTCACCACGGCGTACAGCGCGAACGCGATCGCCAGGTCCGCGTCTCCGGGGGCACCGGTGACAGCGATGCTGGCGACTCCGAGAGCAACGCTCAGGAAGGTGAGTGCGATCGGGTACTTCCGCCGCCACATCAGCGCCACGGCGATCACGCCCGTGACCGCGAAGTGCAGCCAGGCGGAGCCGATCAGCGTGGAGGCGATCACGCTGGGTAGCAGGAAGATCGCGACTACCACCAGGTCCATGACCCACGGGTGCGCGCGTACGAACCGCCGCACCGGTCCGCGACTGGCGAAGTCCTCCTCGACCACAGCGGTGGGTGCGCCGACCTCCTCCCCGCGGGCTGCGCCGTCGTGCGGTTCGGGATCGCACACACCAGACGCCGGCGGGTGAGTACCCGCCGGCGTCTGCCCTCCATGTGTGCTCAGGCGTCCCTCCGACGCAGCAGCACACCCGCAGCCGCCAGGGCGACGACCACGTAGACCATGAACACCCCGAAGCCCTGCCACGGGGAGAGAGCCGCACCGGTCATCTCGCCCATGATGATCCGCTCACCGGCGGCGGACGGGAAGTACGGGGCGATCGTGTCGATGAAGTCCAACGGGATCTGGGTGAGGATCGGCAGCACGATGATCAGGCCGAGCACCACCGCGATACCCCCGGCGGAGTGTCGCACCAGGGCACCGACCCCGAGGGCGAGGAGGGTGATACCGGTCAGGTACAGGGGTACACCGAGGAGCATCTCCAGAGTGGCGCTGTCACCGAGGTCGAGCGACATGTCGTTCGAGGACAGCATCGGTGCGGTGGCCAGCACCGAGAGCGCCACGCCGAGTGCGCCGACGATGAACGAGGCGAGTGCCATCAGCACACCCTTGGCAGCGAGCACCGGCAGCCGGGTGGGCACTGCGGTCAACGTGGAGCGGATCTGGCCGGTGCTGTACTCACCGCTGATCACCAGCACACCCCAGACCGCCATCACGATCTGTGCCAGGCCGTAGCTGGTGACCACGGCGGCGGCACCCATCATGCTGCCCTCGGCAGCAGGCGGACCCTGGCCCTCGGGTGCTTCGGCGGCGAAGGACATCCCCCACGCCATCAGCAGGGAGAAGCCGACCATCACCACCAGGGTGACGGCGATCGTCCAGATGGTCGAGCGCAGGCTGGTGAACTTGATCCACTCCGAGCCGAGCACACGGGGAAAGCTGACATGGGCGCCGGTCAGCGGGTCGGCGCGACGGGCGGTGGCGGCGGCAGTCACTGCAGGGCTCCTTCGTTCTGCGGGACCTCGGTGGAGTGGTACTCCACGTCGTCCGCGGTCAGGGACATGAACGCATCCTCGAGGGAGGCGCGCTGGGGGGTGAGCTCGTGCAGGACGATCCCGGCAGCAGCGGCTGCCTCACCGACCTGCTCAGCGGTCAGCCCGGAGACGTCCAGCAGGGAGCCCTCCACCGAGGTGACGGTCACGCCGTCACCCTGCAGCCGGGCGGCCAGGTCACCGGCCTGCGGGGAGCGCACCCGCACCGAGGCGCCGCTGGAGGCATCGATGATCTCCTGCACCGGGCCCTGAGCGACGATCCGGCCGCGGCCGATCACGATCAGCGAGTCGGCGGTAATCGCCATCTCGCTCATCAGGTGCGAGGAGAGGAACACGGTGCGGCCCTCGTCCGCCAGGTAGCGGACCAGCGTCCGTACCCACTTCACCCCCTCCGGGTCGAGGCCGTTCACCGGCTCGTCCAGGATCAGTGTGCGCGGGTCACCGAGCATGGCCGCGGCGATACCGAGCCGCTGGCCCATCCCGAGGGAGAAACCACCGACGCGCTTACTGGCGACCGCACCCAGGCCGGTCATCTCGATGACCTCGTTCACGCGCTTGCGGCCGATGCCGTGGGTCGCGGCGAGGCCGCGCAGGTGGTTGGTGGCGTTCCGGCCGGTGTGCACCGCCTTGGCCTCCAGCAGGGCACCGACCTCACGCAGCGGGGCCTTGTGCTGGCTGAAGGGTTTGCCGTTGACGGTGATGTGCCCGGCAGTGGGGTGGTCCAGCCCGACTGCCATCCGCATCGTGGTCGACTTTCCGGCACCGTTCGGGCCGAGGAAGCCGGTCACCCGGCCGGGCTCGACCGTGAAGGACACATTGTCGACGGCGGTCTTCGCGCCGTATCGCTTCGTCAGGCCGTGAGCCTCGATCATGGTGGTCTCGCTCTCTGTCGCGATCATGCTCTGTCGCCGATCGTGTCCCACGCTATGTGGCCGGGGGCGGGCAGAACACCTGCTGTGGGGGGATTCTGCCGCGCCGTTCGGATCGGTCCACCGGCGGAGGACTCATCCTTAGGTCGGAGGGTTCTTGGGGCTGGGAACATCATCGACTGGTCGGTCGTTGCACGGATAGAGGCACCCGGTGTGTCATCGGCCGGTCACAGTGGGAGAACATTCCGCCGCGGCAGGTAGGTCCACGCGGGGTCGGCACCTAGGATGGGGTTCAGGAACGCCCCCGTCAGTCCGCGACCGCGGCCTGGCCGCCGCGACCAGGAGGCACGATGAGCAATCCGTACTTCAGTAACAGCAAGATCTTCGGGGAACAACGCAGCGCAGTGAACCCCTACCCGGGCCGCGGTGGCGGCCGGGCCCAGCAGCCACAGGGCGGACCCTGGGGCAACCAGCCGATCCCCGGGGGGGCCCAGGCGACGGCCACCCCGGGATATGAGCAGCAGTTCGCCGGTGTGGAGCAGTCCTTCTACGGCCCGTCCGCCGGGTCGGCGCAGACCGGGCGGCTCACCTACGACGACGTGATCATGAAGACCGTCGGAGTGCTGGCCGTGGTGGTCGGCGTGGCGGTCGCAGCCTGGTTCGTGGTGCCGCAGGAGATGATGCTGCCGGCGCTGATCGTCGGTGCACTCGGCGGGTTCGTGCTCGGCCTGGTGAACGCCTTCAAGCGGGAGCCCAGCCCGGCGCTGATCATCGCCTACGCGGCCCTGGAGGGCGTGTTCCTGGGGATGATCTCCGGGTTCTTCGAGACGCTCTGGCCCGGGATCGTGGTGCAGGCCGTGCTGGCCACGTTCATCACCTTCGGTGTGACCCTGGCGCTGTTCAAGTCCGGCAAGGTGCGGGTCACCCCGAAGTTCACCAAGGTGCTGATGATCGGAATGATCAGCTACGGCATCTTCTGCCTGGTGAACCTGGGCATCATGTGGTTCACCGACATGGGCGGGGCCTTCGGGGTCCGCAGCATGGAGATCCTTGGTCTGCCGATCGGTGTGGTGATCGGCGCGGTGGCCGTGCTGCTGGCCGCGATGAGCCTGGTGATGGACTTCGACTCGATCAAGCGGGGCGTGGAGGCCGGTGTGCCGCGCAAGTTCGCCTGGGCCGCGGCGTTCGGCATCACCGTGACACTGATCTGGCTGTACGTCGAGTTCCTGCGGATCCTGGCCATCCTGCGCGGCGGCGACTGAGCCAGCGACTTCGAGGAGTTCCGCGCCGACCAGGTGGGCACTCCATCCGAGAACGGGCGTCCGGCACCAGCCGGGCGCCCGTTCCGCTGCCTGGACCTCGGGACCGGAGGTGGTACCCGGCGCCCGGGCGACCGTAGGCTGAGCGGGACGTTCCCGACCACGAATGGACCCCTGATGACCGATCTGCCCACTGCTTCCGGCTCCTTCGGCGACAAGCCCACCCTCACCTTCCCGGACAGCCCGGCACCGGCCGAGCTCGCCGTGCAGGTGCTCAGCCCGGGTGACGGCCCGCTGGTCGAGGCCGGCCAGACCATCGAGGTGAACTACTACGGCGAGGTCTGGGGCGGGTCGATGTTCGACAACTCCTACGACCGCGGCTCCTCGATCGAGTTCCCGATCGGCGTCGGCACGGTCAT
>DXBY01000059.1 GCA_019116305.1 Candidatus Ruania gallistercoris
CTGCGCAGACGCGCCGTCCATGACGAACGGGAGCTCGGCCACCTCCCACGCCTGCTCGGCCTGGGTGAGCAGGTCCTCGCCACCGGCCGTGACGGCGTCGATACTCACCTCGTACTCGGTGTCCTGCAGGGCGGCATCGAGCACTGTGTCGATCGCCACGATCCGCCACGGCCCGGCCGCCGGCGGCAGGTCGAGGGTGACGTCCTCGGTGACCGGCTGTCCCTGGTCCTCGTGCCGCTGGATCGCCCCGCCCGCAGCGATGCCCTCGGCGCGGGGGCTCGGGCCGCTCGCCTCGGTGGTGACCATCTCCGTCCCATTCCACAGAACCAGTCGCAGGTTCACCGCACGGGCGGCGTTGCCGGAGGTCGCGCGGACGGTCTCGCCGGTGGTCGTCTGCGTGCCGGAGTCGGCGGAGGCCGTGACCTCCAGCTCGACCTGTTCGGCCGCCTCCGGCACGGTCAGCCCGGTGAGTGGGTCCTGCTCCGGGGCGAGCAGGGCTGCGGCCTGCTCCGGGTCGAGCACTGTGTCCGGGGCCGACGATGCGCCGAGCTGGCTGGAGTCGATCGCGGTCAGCGTGCCGGAGGTCTCCCCGGTGAGCACGTTCTCGGTGATCACGGCGGCGCCGGCGTCCACTCCGGGGAGTGCGAGGTAGTCAGCGAGTCCACGCTCGGAGCTCCCGGCGATCCCGCTGCCGAGCTGCACCCGTACGTCGGCGCCGTTGCTCACCGCTGCGGACATCGTGCGCAGCGAGGTCGCCGTACCGGCGTAGGTGGCCGCCAGTGTCGCCACCCCGGTGGCGAGCACGATGAGGATCACCGGTACCGCGGTCAGCGCGATCCGGCGCGCGGCCTGCCTCAGCGCCGCCACCGCCTCGTAGCCGGGGCGGCGGGCGGCGCGTTCGGACAGCCACCGCAGTATCGGACCGGCCAGCGCCACCGCGAGCAACGCAGCCGCCAGCAGCGCCAGAGCCGGACCGGAGACGGCCAGTGGATCCACGGCCGAGGTGCCAGGGACCAGGGGAGAGGCGTTCCGCGCGAAGCGCCACAACGTGAATGCCGCTGCGAGGGCGAGCAGCACCAGCACGCCGGTGGCCATCAGCGCACCAGTGCGGCCGGACTCCGTGGTGGGCTGCAGAGCTCGGACCGTCGCGCGGGCGTTCACCCCGGTCAGGATCACGGCGGTGACGAGCAGGACGGCCGCGGCGAGCAGCACGATGGTCACCGGCTCGGCCCCGGGGCGGGTGCCGAAACCCAGGAGCACCACCAGCGCGCCGATCAGACCGCCCGCCCCCATCACCGCCAGCCCCTCACCAGCGCCGGTGCCGATCAGCTGCCGGTAGGAGCCGCCGCGCGAGCGCAGCAACCGGTTCTCCCGCTCCCGCACAGTGGACAGCAGCCGGCCGATCTGCCAGGTCGCCACCAAGGAGACCGCGACCACGATCACCAGGGGCACCGTGGCGGCTGCGCTCACGGACGCCAGCCCGGAGGACATGTGCTGCAGTGTGGTGCCCAGCGTCCCGGTCACGGTCAGGCCCCGGACCGAGATATCGGCTTCATCCAGCATCGGCTGCAGCTCGGCGATCCCCTCGATCCACGGATCCACCTGGTCGGGGGCCAGGTCCGGTCCCGGTCCGATCGCCCAGGTGGCGAACGGGTCCAGGTCCAGGGTGAGGATGTCCTCCTCGGCCACCAGCAGCGGGCCGAACGTCGCCGGTGCGAGCGGATCGCTGCCGTGCTCAACGAGCAGGTCGCCACCCCAGTGCCCCGCCTGCGGATCGTTCGGCTGCCACAGTCCGATGATCTGAACCAGATAGTCGTCCTCACCGATGGTCAGCTGGTCACCGACCTGAACGTCCAGTGCCTCCGCGGCCTCGGCGTGCAGTGCGCCCTGCTGGGGAACGACGGGCCACTCACCTGCAGTGAGGGTGGCGTGCTCGGCCAGCTCGGGATCGGCGAGCAGCACGACCTCGGAATCGCCGCCGGCCACCGCCAGCGGCGGTGTCCGCACGGTCCCGGCGACCTCCGCCCCGGGGAGCAGGTCCTCGGCGGCCGACCGCACTGTCGCATCCTGAGCGGCCGCGTCCTCGCCCACCCGCGTCTGCACGGTGACCGTGCTCGCGGAACCGTCGCTGTCCTCGAGCACGCTGCGCACTGCAGCGGTCGAGGACGTGGACAGGTAGGTGACCGTTCCCGCCAAAGCGATCGTGATCAGCGCAGCCATCGCACACAGCACCGCCACCAACGGCAGATGTGCTCGTGTTCGCGCCAGCGCGAATCTCAGGCGTTGCAACCCCTCACCCCTCAGCCCCCGAGTCGTGACCGGGGCAGTGTATCTCGCTATCGGCCATGCTGCCGACAACCAGTTACCGCACCTGCTGCGTTCCGGTTACTGGCCACCATCGACGGTGAGGAGCCGCTGCACGTGCTTCGCCAGGACGTCGGTCTCGATGTTCACGCGTGTGCCCGGGCTGCGCTGCCCCAGCGTCGTGGCCGCCAGGGTCGCCGGAATCAGGGACACCTCGGCGAAGCCGTCACCGAGTGCGGAGACGGTGAGGGAGACCCCGTCCAGCGCGATCGAGCCCTTCAGCACCACGTGGGCTGCGAGCGCCTCGGGCAGCTCGAGACGGACCACCTCCCAGGCCTCACCCGCGCGGCGCTCGAGCACGGCAGCGGTGGCGTCCACGTGCCCGAGCACCAGGTGTCCGCCGAAGCGGCCGTCGGCCGGCATCGCCCGCTCGATGTTCACCCGGTCACCGGGGTCGAGACTGCCCAACGTGCTGTGCTCGAGGGTCTCGGCCATCACGTCCGCGGTGAACGTCTCCCCGGCCAGGCCCGTCACGGTCAGGCAGACCCCGTTCACCGCGATCGAGTCCCCGACGGCGGCGTCGTGGCAGCCCAGCGGTGCGTGCACGGCCAGCACTGCGGACTCCCGACCGTGCCGGAGGTCTGCCACAGTGCCGAGCTCTTCGACGATGCCGGTGAACATGACCTCAGATCCTATGGCCGGTGCCGGGAGGGGCCTGCAGGGCCGCGATCGCCGCCAGTAGCCGGTCTCGCAGCCCGTTCGAGCGCCGGGTGAACTCCCGCTGCGCGGCCACATAGGTGGCCTTGCCCTCGGGCGTCTCGATCGGTACCGGCTGGTAGCCCCAGTCCCGCAGGTCGTAGGGGGAGGCGCGCATGTCCAGCTCGCGGATGTCCCGGGCCAGCTCGAAGCAGTCCAGCAGCAGCTCACCGGGCACTACCGGCCCGAGCTTCATGGCGATCCGGTAGCAGTCCATGTTTGCGTGCAGACAGCCCGGCTGCTCCACCTGCAGCTGGGAGGCCCGGTCCAGCGGCCGTTCGTTGCGCGGGGCGGCATCGTCGGTGAAGAACCGGAACGCGTCGAAGTGCGTGCACCGCAGCGGATGGGCGCGGACCACCGCGTCGGTTCCCTCGGCACCGAGGCGCAGTGGCACCTGCTCGTGGCGCACGTCGCTGGTCCGGTAGACCATCGCCCACTCGTGCAGACCGAAGCAGGTGTACCGGGCGGGCCGGCTCAGCGTGCCCTCGAGCAGCTCGCGCGCCCAGGTCACACCTTCGCCACGGTCGGCGAGGAACGCTGCGGCGTCCAGGGAGGCGCGGCCGGACTCGTCCACCCGGTACCAGCGCCAGCCCGCTCGCTCGGCGGCACCGGCCAGCAGCACAGCCCCGCCCGGGTGCCACCGGCGCAGCTGTGCGGGCCGAGTGGGGTAGTAGGTGAACAGGAAGTCCTCGACCGGGTGCGCGGCGCCGCTCTGGCGGCGCTCGCGGTGGGCAGCGGTCAGGGTGTCCGCCTGCTGAGCGTGCACGCGTTCCCGCTCCCGCCAGGTCTCCTCGGCCAGCACGACGGCGGAGCTCACCGGGGCGGTCATCGTCGCCCTGCCTGGGTATGCGGGTCGGGCCAGCGCTGGTCGGCCGGTGCCGGAGGCTGGGGTGGGGGAGTGCCCGGTGGTGGTGACCAGCCTGTCGGCGGAGGTGGTGGTGCCCATCCACCCGGGGGAGGCGGACCACCCCAGGTGGGCTGCGCCGTCGCCGGCTTGGTCTTGATCATCGCGTGCATGGCGCGCTCGAACGGCCCCTGGCCCCAGAGCAGCTGCCAGGTGGTCGCGAACACGAACGTGCCCACCACCAGGGCAATCAACGGCCCGTTCGACTCCGGGTAGAACACGGCGTCCGAGCCGAGGATGGCGATGTAGACGATGTGCAGTGAGTACACCGTCAGCGACATCGCCCCGCTGGCACTGACCGGGGTGAGCAGCACGGTGACGGCCTTGGTCCGGGTGAGGAGCAGGCACAGTCCCAGCACGCCGAGGGCCACACCGGTGTTGCCGATCATCTCCACGGCCGAGTCGGCATGCGGTTGCGTGCTCACCAGCAGCTCGGTCAGTGACCCCGGCACCGGCCGGATCGCCTCCTGCAGCATCGCGCCACCGCCGTAGCCGACAGCTGCCGCACCCGCCCCGGTGCCGAGCAGCACCAGCTGGGTGCGCAGTGACCGCAGCCCGGCACGACCCACCGCCAACCCGACCAGCAGGTAGGCGGTCCAGCTGATCGCCGGATAGTAGCCGGTGATCAGCTCGCCGATCCCGGGCACCACCCGCCACAGTGAGGCCTCACCGATCTCGTTGCGAACCGCCAGCACCGGCACCTGCATCACCAGCACGATCCCGCCCGCCCAGGCCAGCAGGGCAGGACTGCGCAGCTTCAGGAAGGGGAGGGTCAGCAGGAACATCACCCCATACGCGGACAGGATCACCGCGATGGGGGTACCGACGAAGGTGAGCACCCAGCCGAAGAGGTACAGCACCAGGGAACGTTTGACGATCCGGGTCCGTTGCCGCTGCCACTCGATCGGATCGCCGGAGTCCTGGGCGCGGCGGGTCATGAACGCCAACCCCACCCCAGCGAGCAGGGCGAACAGTGCCGAGGGCCGCCCCTCGGCGAGGAAGAACCAGCCGGTCGGGGACACCAGCTCGGTGTGCCGCTCCCACCCCAGGTGGGCGACGAACATCCCGAGGATGGCGAGTCCTCGCGCTGTGTCCACCCCTACGATCCGCTGCACTGCCCCAGCGTAATCGACCCCGCCCCGGCCCCGGGTGCGGCGTTGGCTCGCCGCATTAGACTCCCGATATGGGACGCGACGGCAGCTACACCCACGGGCACCACCCGAGCGTGCTGGCCTCGCACGGGTGGCGCACGGCGGAGAACTCTGCGGGCTACCTCCTCCCGCATCTGAGCGAGGGCGCGGACCTGCTCGATGTGGGCTGCGGGGTGGGGACGATCACGGTCGGGCTCGCGCAGCGGGTGAACCCGGGCCGGGTGGTCGGGCTGGACCCGGCCGGCGAGGCGTTGATGAAGGCCTCCGAGCTAGCCGACGCCAGTGGTGCGGAGAACATGCTCTTCGAGCAGGGGGATGTGCACTCGCTGCCGTACGCCGAGGGCGCGTTCGACGTGGTGCACGCGCACCAGCTGCTGCAGCACCTGAGCGACCCGGTGGCCGCGCTGGTGGAGATGGCGCGGGTGACCCGCCGCGGCGGGCTGATCGCAGTGCGGGACGCGGACTACGCGGCGATGACCTGGTATCCCGCCTCACCGGGGCTGGAGCGGTGGCGGGAGCTCTACCGGACGGTGATCGCACGCAGTGGTGGTCAGGCGGATGCCGGACGCCGGTTGCTCGCCTGGGCGCACGAGGCCGGGTTCGAGGATGTCACCGCGACCGCCGGGGTGTGGTGCTACGCCGACCCTGACGACCGCGCGTGGTGGTCGGACACCTGGGCCACCCGGGTCACCCAGTCCGGTCTCGCCGAGCATGCGGTGGAGGAGGGGCTCGCCACGTCGAGCGACCTCGCCGAGCTGGCCGAGGCCTGGCAGGAGTGGGGTACCCAGGATGACGGCTGGTTCGTGGTCGTGCACGGGGAGATCCTGATCCGCCTCTGAGCCGATCCTTGCCCGGTGACGTGTGCCACCGGGGTACTCAGGGGGCCAGGCGCAGCATCGTCCAGGACACCGGTGGCAGTTCGACCTGTACCTGCTGGCCGGTGACGGTGGCCGTGCCGTTCGGCTGCGGCGCCACCGACTCCTCTGCGGTGGCCGCCAGGTAGGGGTCAGGGTTCGCCAGAGTGAAAGACTCCACCAGACGGACCGGACCGAAGCCGCGGGTGTCCAGGTCCAGGGTGAGCGTCTCAGTGACCGAGCGATTCACCGAGAAGACGGTCACCGCCCCGGACTGCTCGTCGTGGGTGGCCACAGCGTCCAGGACGGGCACGTCGCCGAACCGGGCGGTGTCCTGGTGAGGCGACTGCACGGCCACGTCCAGCACCTGCCCTGCGGCGTGGGCGGAGGTGAGTGCGAATGGGTGGAAGATCGTCTGTTTCCACGCGGCACCACCTGGTTCGGTCATGATCGGTGCGATCACGTTCACCAGCTGCGCCAACGAGGCAGCATGCACCCGGTCGGTGTGCCGCAGCAGGGAGATGAGCAGGTTGCCGACCACCACGGCATCGGCCACGTTGTACGTGTCCTGCAGCAGCACCGGTGCCACCGGCCAGTCCTGGTCCGATGGTGGCCGGGACTCGGCCCGGTGCTGGTACCAGACGTTCCACTCGTCGAAGGAGATGCCGATCGTCTTGGTGTGCCCGCCTGCTGCGCGCACGGCGTCGGCCGTGGCGGTCACGGCATCGATGAAGCGGTCCATATCGACGGCGGAGGCCAGGAAGGAGGCCAGGTCGCCGTCGTGCTCGGCGTAGTAGGCGTGGGCGGAGATCAGGTCGACCTGCTCGTACGCCTCCTCGAGTACCTCGCGCTCCCAGGTGCCGAACGTGGGCATCGCCGAGCTGGAGGAGCCGCAGGCCACCAGGGTCAGGTCTGGATCGATCATCCGCATCGCGCGAGCGGTCTCCGCGGCGAGCCGGCCGTACTCGCGAGCAGTCTTGTGTCCGATCTGCCAGGGACCGTCCATCTCGTTGCCCAGGCACCAGAATTTGATCTGGTGCGGCTCCTCGATGCCATGAGTGCGGCGTAGGTCGGAGTAGTGGGTTCCCCCCGGCAGGTTGCAGTACTCCAGAAGGTTGAGGGCTTCCTGGACGCCACGGGTGCCGAGGTTGACCGCCATCATCGGCTCCGTGCCCGCAGCTCGGGTCCAGGCGATGAACTCGTTCACGCCTACCTCGTTGGTTTCGGTGGAGTGCCAGGCCAGATCGAGCCGGCGCGGCCGCGTGGCCATGGGACCGGTTCCGTCCTCCCACCGGTAGCCGGAGACGAAGTTCCCGCCGGGATAGCGCACAGTGGACACCCCCAGCTCCTGGGTGAGGGCGAGCACATCGCCGCGGAACCCCTCGGCCGTGGCGGTGGCGTGGTCCGGTTCGTAGATGCCGGTGTACACGCACCGGCCGAGGTGCTCCACGAAGGTACCGAAGGTATTCCGGCGGACCGGGCCGACGACGAACGCCGGGTCGAGGGTGATACGGGCATGTGGCATGAGCTTCTCCAGAGGGTGGGCAGGTTCGGTCAGGTGGTGCAGCGGCGCCACCTCGTGCGCTGGCGAGGTGCAGGACGAGGTCGCCTGGCGGGTCGGGCTCGACACGCGGTGCTCCAGCCCGCGGGTCGCGGCCGCTCGGCCCTCACCTCAGCATTCGCGAGCCCCTTCGCCTCGTTGGCGCCGTGGCTGTCCCAGGAGTTCCGGCCGACGGCGGAGAGGTGCTGCGTGGGGACATGCGACCTTCTTGTGTACATCGATGTAGAACAGGATAGAGGCATCGTGCCCGGTACACCCGTGGTGGTCAAGCCCGGTGGCGAGACGAGGTCGGCTGTCCCGTGGTGGCGCTCTGCGCATCCGAGGACCGGTGGGCCGTCGCAGTACTGAACTTTCGGTCCTCAGAGGTCCAATCGGTACTGAGGTGTCTGTCCGGCAGGTCGGCTGCGGGCGTCAGGCGGCTGGTGCGGCCCGGGAGGACGGAGACTTCACGTTCGCCCGGTTCGCCGGTGGACTGCCGGGCAAGCACACGCGCATCGGTCACCACCCGGACGAACGGACGCTCCGCCGTCGCCGGCTCGATCCGTTCGGTGAGCAGCCGCACCGCTGTGCGGGCGATCTCGTCCCGGCCGGGTGCCACCGAGCTGATCGTCGGGGTGGCGAACCGGACATCCTCGACGTCGTCGAACCCGATCAGAGCGACCTGGGTGGGCACCTCCAGCCCGCGGGCGTGCAAGGCGTAGAGGCCGCCTAGGGCCAGAGCATCGTTGAGCGCGAACACGCCATCGACCTGGACGCCGCGGTCCAGTGCAGCGCCCAGCGCTTGGGCGCCGTCGAACCGGTGCCACTGCCTGGCCGGCACCACGAGATCCGGGTCAAGGTCCAGACCCGCGGCTGCCAGGGCCTCGGCGTACCCGCCCAGGCGCAGCGTGGCCGAGGTCGGGGCGTCGGTGGCCGCCAGGTCCGCACCCAAAACGGCGATCCGGCGCCGGCCCAGGCCGAGCAGGTGCTCTGTGGCCACGCGGGCCCCGGCCACATTGTTCATCGTCACGTGATCGGTCGGGACGCCGAAGATGCGCTCGCCGAGCAACACCATCGGGAAGTCCACACTGAACGCCTCCCGGTCCTTCGGGCCGAGCACGAGCGGAGAGAACAGCACCCCGTCCGTGAGGGTGCGCCGGGCACCGGCCAGCACGGCCAGCTCCCGGTCCCGCCGTCCAGACGTCTGCTCGATCAGCACGGTCAACCCGTACTCGTCGGCGGCGCGGATCACCGCATCGGCGAGCTCGGCGAAGTACGGCATGGAGAGCTCGGGCACGGCGAGGGTGATCAACCCGGTACGGCGGGTACGCAACATGCGCGCAGACAGGTTCAGCCGGTAATCGAGCGCTCTGACCGCCTCCTCCACCCGCGCCCGGGTGCTCGGGCGGATGTGCGGGTAGCCGTTGACCACGTTCGAGACCGTTTTCACCGAGACGCCGGCCCGGCGGGCGACATCGGCCATCGTCACCGCACTCTGGCGGCGGCCCTTCGGTGACCTCGAGCCCACGTCGTACCTCCTTGCCGGTGCGATCCGCTCGTCACCCTAGCGGCGCCCGGTAGCGTGGCGACCATGAAGATCGCACGCTTCACCACCGGAGACGACCCGCGCTACGCCGTGGTGGACGGTGAGGACCTGGTGGTACTGACCGGGGACCCGCTGTACACCCCACCCACACCGACCGGGAAGCGGGTGCCACTGGACGCCGTCCGACTGCTCGCCCCGGTGATCCCACGCTCGAAAGTGGTCTGCGTGGGCCGCAACTACGCCGAGCACGCGGCCGAGCTGGGCAACGAGGTGCCCGCCGAGCCGCTGCTGTTCGTCAAGCCGAACACCACAGTGGTGGGCCCGGACGACCCGATCGTGCTGCCCCGGTACTCGGCGGAGGTGCACCACGAGGCGGAGCTGGCCGTGGTGATCTCCCGGATGTGCAAGGACCTGTCGGTGGAGCGGGCGCACGAGGTGGTGCTCGGCTACACGGCCGCGAACGACGTCACCGCACGAGACGCCCAGCGCAGCGACACCACCTGGACCCGGGGGAAGATGTTCGACACCTCCTGCCCGCTCGGGCCCTACCTGGTCACCGACCTGGACCCGGCGGACCTGCGCATCAGCGCCCGGGTGGACGGTGAGATGCGCCAGGACGGGTCCACCGCACAGCTGGTGCGATCGGTGGCGGAGCTGATCTCCTACGCCTCGACGATCTTCACCCTGCTCCCCGGGGATGTGCTGCTCACCGGGACACCCGCCGGCGTCGGGCCGATCGAGCATGGTCAGCGGGTCGAGGTGGAGATCGAGGGTATCGGCGTGCTCGGGAACCCGGTGCTGCGGCGCTGAGCCGCTAGCCCGGGAGCGGTGCCGCCCGGCTGTCGTCGATCGCTAGGCTGGCTCCATCATGACCGACACTCCTTCGCCCTCCGGCGTCCGCGTCCGCTTCTGTCCCTCACCCACCGGCACTCCGCACGTGGGGCTGATCCGCACAGCGCTGTTCAACTGGGCGCAGGCCCGGCACACCGGCGGCACGTTCGTGTTCCGGATCGAGGACACCGACGCGGCCCGGGACAGCGAGGAGAGCTATACCCAGCTCCTCGATGCGCTCGGCTGGCTCGGCCTGGACTGGGACGAGGGGGTAGAGGTCGGGGGACCGCATGCCCCCTACCGACAGTCGCAGCGGATGGAGATCTACGCCGATGTTGCTGCCCGGTTGCTCGCCGCCGGGCACGCCTACGAGTCCTTCTCCACACCGGAGGAGGTCGAGGCGCGCCACCGCGCCGCCGGGCGCGATCCGAAGCTCGGCTACGACGGCTTCGACCGCGACCTCACCGAGGACCAGAAGACCGCCTACCGTGCCGAGGGCCGGGTGCCGGTGCTGCGGCTGCGGATGCCGGCCGAGGACATCACCTTCACCGACCTGGTCCGCGGCGAGGTCACCTTCAAGGCCGGCTCGGTACCGGACTTCGTGATCGTGCGCGGCAACGGGCAGCCGCTGTACACCTTGGTCAACCCCGTCGACGATGCACTGATGCAGATCACCCACGTGCTCCGCGGGGAGGACCTGCTCTCCTCCACCCCGCGCCAGATCGCGCTCTATCACGCCCTGGTGGGCATCGGCGTGGCCAGCCTGGTCCCCGCCTTCGGGCACCTGCCGACGGTGACCGGCGACGGGAACAAGAAGCTGTCCAAGCGCTCACCGGAGTCGAACCTGTTCCTGCACCGGGAGCGCGGGTTCATCCCGGAGGGGTTGCTGAACTACCTGGCCCTGCTCGGTTGGTCCATCTCCCCGGACCACGACATCTTCACCCGCGAGGAGATGGTGGCCGCCTTCGACGTGGCCGACGTGAACCCGAACCCGGCCCGGTTCGATGTGAAGAAGGCCGAGGCGATCAACGCCGCCCACCTGCGGCTGCTCGCCCCGGAGGACTATCGCGCCCGCCTCGTCCCGTACCTGCACGCCGCCGGTGTGCTCCCCGTACCGGACTACGACGCGCTCGCGGCGGACCAGCAGGAGCTGTTGACCGCGGCGGCCCCGTTGGTGCAGGAGCGGATGAACCTGCTCGGTGAGGCACCCGGGATGCTCGGATTCCTGTTCACCGCCGATGCCGAGGTGGTGATCGAGGACGATGCCCGGGCCGCTCTGCGGGAGGAGGCCGCCGAGGTGCTGGACCGTTCGATCGTTGTGCTGGCCGAGCTCACCGACTTCTCCGCCGAGGCCCAGCAGGAGGCGTTGCGCGCGGTGCTGGTGGAGGAGCTGGGGATCAAGCCCCGGTTCGCGTTCGCGCCGCTGCGGGTGGCGATCACCGGACGGCGGGTCTCGCCCCCGCTGTTCGAGTCGATGGAGATCCTCGGCCGGGAGTCCGCACTCACGCGCTTGCGCGCGCTGCGCGCGACGCTGTGACTGCCACGGACCGCCACCAGGTGCAGGCGGTGCTCTTCGACCTGGACGACACCCTGCTGGACACCGCCTCAGCGTTCGCCGCCGCCGTCGCGGCGATGGCGGCCGAGTTCCTCCCGCACCTGGAGGCCGACCGGTACCCGGAGGTGCTGGCCACCTGGCGCGTGGACTCCGGCGGTCACTACCAGGCACACGTGGACGGCGTGGTGGACTACCGCACCCAACGCTTCGCCCGGGCCCAGCAGATCCAGGAGCAGTTCGGTGGCGCAGTGCTCGATGACGCCGGATACGACCGGTGGGCGCAGGTCTGGGACCGGGCGTTCAGCGGAGCCTGGGCGGCGTTCGAGGACACGGCGGTGATCCTGGCAGCGCTGCGGTCAGCCGGACTGGCGGTGGGCTGCGTGACCAACGCCGGCACCGAGCAGCAGAGTGCCAAGCTGGCCGCGGTCGGGCTCACCGACGCCGTACCGCTCCTGGTCACCCTGGACACCTTCGGCGTGGGCAAGCCGGACCCGCGGGTCTTCCACGAAGGCGTCCGGCTGCTCGGCTTCGAGCCGCATCAGGTGATGTACGTCGGCGACGAACCGGTGATCGACGCTCGCGCAGCCACCGCAGCCGGGCTGCACGGGGTCTGGTTGGACCGGCCCGGCCGGCGCCGCGATCACGCCGGCGAGGACGCGGACGCACTCCGGGCCGAGGGAATCGCGGTGATCGAGGGGCTCGCCGAGCTCACTGACCTCATTCCCGCGCTCACCACGACCGCGAACGTTCCACCGCGGGGCTGAGTTGGCCGCTGGGCCGCACGAGACAGCGTTCGCGGGCGGGGCCTCAGCGGTCGATCTCGAAGCTGCGGTAGCCCTGCGGCTGCTCCTCGGTGACCTCACACTCGGCCACAGCGGCGTGCCTTGGCCCCTCGCCGAGCCAGTCGACGAGTGCAGTGACCGCGTCACCTGATCCTTCCGCCCAGGCGTCCACCCGCCCGTCGGCGCGGTTGCGAACCCAGCCGGCGACGCCCGCCTCCCTCGCCCGGCGCACCGTTGCGGCGCGGAATCCGACCCCTTGAACCACACCGCTGACCACGACCCGACGCGCCGTCACCGGTGCGGGCTGCTGCGACTGTCTCCACCGGGCCATGCCTCCATCATGCCTCGCGACCGAAAGGGACAGCATGTCTTGACACAGTGGCCGCGGCGGTGCTGATCACCGCCGGCCGCAGGGCACTGGCGCAGGTGGAGGCGGCGGCGGACAGGGTCGAGCACGGCGTGACGGAGGCGGTCGCACTCACCGCAACCGACTCCTGACTCCGGTGCCGGTGTGGCGCGGGCGACAATGTGACGATCGCCACCGCCGTGATTTTGGGCTACCGGTCCGGCTCGGGTAGAGTCAGCCGGCGGTAGCGCGATTTGCGTGTCGGGGCCACAAGCCGGACGGCGCGCGAACGCGATACCCCATTGGGGTATGGTGTAATCGGCAGCACGTCTGATTCTGGTTCAGTTAGTCTAGGTTCGAGTCCTGGTACCCCAGCGGTGATCGTCTCGAGAGCCAGTTTGGTTCCGGTACGATCGTCACGTTGCTCGGTCCCGTCGTCTAGTGGCCTAGGACGCCGCCCTCTCAAGGCGGTAACGCCGGTTCGAATCCGGTCGGGACTACCAGCAGGAGACCCCCAGTCGCACGCGGCTGGGGGTCTCGTCGGTTCGGCTGCCCGACGGCGTCACCGGGCGTTGCTCAGTGGGACCGGCTCACCTCCGCCACGAACGCGGCGGCGCGTTGTTGCAGCCCGGCGATCCGGTCGGTAACCAGTCGCGCGCGTGCCTCGTCGGTCGACGCCTCGGTGCGCATCGGGCGACGGCGTACGTTCGCCGAGCAGCGAAAGTCACCGCACAGCAGAGTTCCGATGGAATCGCCGCGCCGGCCCGCCGCACCTGCACGCGGAGCCACGAAGAGCGTGACCCCGTCCACCTCGACGACGTCCTCGCACCAGGCGCACACCGCCTGCCGCTGGCGACCACCCTTGCTGGGTGCCCGGAGCAGGATCCCGGTCGGTGCGCCGTCGAGCTGGACGATCACGTAACCGGCCAGCGGCGCCTTGGCATCGCGCCAGCCGAGGTAGTCCAGCCGGTTCCAGTCCAGCTCGGCCAGGTTCGGCAAGGTGGCGCGCTGGGCCTGGCCGCGGGTGGCGTTGACGAAGCAGCGGCGGATCTCTCGTTCGGTCAGGGGGGTCATGACAGCAGTTCTCCTCAGCAGGGTCCGGGTTCGGTTGCCCGCTATCCGGGCATGCGGCAGTGCCGCGCCCCGGGGAGCCGTGCCTCAGCGACCCAGAGCGCGGGGGCAGGATGGGGGTGAGCAGGCCGGTCGGCCTACCCCGCCTCCTGCGCTGATGCCCTGCATCGAGTGCCTCCCGGCCGGCCGCTGCCGGCGAATCCGAACGTCGACGAACGCGTCGACCTGCGCCAGCAGGCTACGGGGCAGACCCTGCGCCCCGTCAACGGCTTTCTGCTCGGCTCCCTGCGGTGGGTCTGTCGCCACAATGTCAGGTACGCCGGTTACGCTCGCCTCTGGATTCGGGAGGTAGTGCGATGACAGCAGGGAGCACGCAGCGGGCGACGTGGCCGGTGGCTCTGCTGCGGGTGAGCGGGCTGGCGGTAGCGGCGAGTCTGGTGCTGGTGGCCTGTACGGACCCCGACGACGGGGGACCGGAGGCGGTCGAGGCGCAGCCGGAGGTGGCGGCGGCGAATGCGCTCGCGGAGGCGCTGAGCACCGGAGACTTCGCCGAGGCGCCACTGACTGAGGAGGATCGGCAGCTGGCCACCGAGCAGGCTGAGGCAGTGCTCGGCGAGCTCACGCAGGTGCTGGAACCAGCGGTGCAGGTCACCTGGTCCTCGAGCACCTATGAGGAAGGTGAGGGTATGGCCGCTGACGCCGCGCTCACCTGGACCTGGGACGTCCCGGGCACGGACGAGGACTGGACCTACCCGGTCTCGGTGCACCTGGTGGCGACTGAGGAGGGCGGGCCGTACACCACCACCTGGTCCCGGGAGCTGCTCGCCCCCGATCTGGGTGAGGACGGGGTGCTCACCGTGGCGCAGACCTCCGGCCCGCGAGGCCACGTGCTCGGCGTCGACGATGAGGTACTGGTCACCGACACGGAGATCTATCGGGTCGGCATCGACAAGACCTACCTCGGCTCGGGCCGGTGGGAGGACCAGGCCGTCAAGCTCGCCGAGGCACTCGACTTCGAGGACCCGCAGGCCTACGCCGACCGTGTGCTCGCCGCCGGCGACCGGGCGTTCGTGGTGGCCGTCGAGGTCCGTCAGGACGACCCGGGCGAGGTGGACCTGGACGCGGTGCGCGCCGTGGAGGGGGTCAACCTGGTGCCCGCCGAACGCCAGCTCGGGCCCACGGACGGCTTCGCTGCCGAGATCCTCGGCCGCGTCGGGGAGGCCACCGCGGAGATCATCGACGACTCCGACGGCGCCGTGCAGCAGGGCGACCAGGTCGGCCTGTCCGGACTGCAGCGGGTGCACGAGGACACCTTGCGCGGGTTTCCGGGCCTGACCGTGAGCATCACCGCCGGTGAGGACGCCGAGCCCACCGAGGTGTTCAGCTCCGAGCCGCTGCGCGGTCAGCCGTTGCGGACCACTCTGGACGCTGATCTGCAGACCCTCGCCGAAGGCATCCTCGCCGACCAGGACTCCCCGAGCGCCCTGGTGGCGATCCAGCCCTCCACCGGCGAGGTGCGAGCCGCGGCCAGCGGCCCGGCCAGCGAGGGCTGGCCCACTGCGACCCTGGCGCAGTATCCACCGGGTTCGACCTTCAAGGTGGTCACCCTGCTCGCTCTGCTGCGCTCGGGGATGGAGCTGGACGACACGGTGAGCTGTGTGGAGTCCCTGAACGTCAACGGCCGTGAGTTCGAGAACTACCCGGGCTACCCGGGGGGCTCCCTCGGCGACATCACTCTGGAGCAGGCGATCGCGCAGTCCTGCAACACCGCCCTGATGGGCCAGCGGGACCAGATCAGTGCCGCTGATCTGGCCGGTGCCGCCGAGTCGCTCGGCCTCGGCCGCGGGGACAGTGTGGACCTGGGCTACCCGCTCTTCCTCGGTTCACTGCCGGACCAGGCGGAGGGGACCCAGCTCGCTGCCGAGACGATCGGGCAGGGCGAGGTGCTGGCGTCACCGTTGGCGATGGCCACAGTAGCTGCCTCGATCGCGGGGGAGGAGCGGGTCACCCCACAGCTGATCCTGCCCGCCGAGGAGGACGACGGCGCAGGTGAGGGTGGTGAGGACGCATCGCCGAGCGAGGAGAGCACCCAGGCCGAGGACGGCTCCGCTGAGCCGACCGATGCCCAGACGGTCGAGCCGAGCGCCACCGATGGCTCCGCAGAGTCGAGCGACGGCGGAGCCACCGACGACGCCACGGATGACGCCGATGAGGTCGCGACCCCGTTGACCCATACCGAGGCGACGTTGCTACAACAGGCGATGCGCGCCGTCGTGACCGACGGGACCGCCAGCGCCCTGCGGGACGTTCCCGGCGATGACGTGCTCGCGAAGACCGGCACCGCTGAAGGGGCCGAGGATGCCACCCACGGCTGGATGATCGCGATCCAGGGGGACCTGGCCGTGGCGGCGTTCGTCGGTGACGGCGGCAGCGGCGGAGCGGCCACTGCCGGCCCGCTGGTGGAGGAGTTCCTGCGCGGGCGGTGAGCCGCCCTCTGGCGTAGCCCTGGCGATGGTGCGGACGATCGGTGGTGTGATAGCCCCACCGATCGTCCTCGCGAGCTGCGTCCCCGGGTCAGTTCTCCTCGCTGGCGCGCAGGACCTCGGTGAGCCGGTTCGCGGCCGCCATCACGGCATTGGCGTGCAGGCGCCCGGGCTGGCGGGTCATCCGCTCGATCGGACCGGACACCGATACGGCGGCGATCACCCGACCCGAGGGGCCGCGCACCGGTGCGGACACCGAGGCCACGCCGAGCTCGCGCTCGCTCACGCTCTGTGCCCAGCCGCGCCGGCGCACTCCGGAGAGGATCGTGGCGGTGAACTTCGCGCCGTGCAGACCGCGGTGCAGCCGATCCGGCTCCTCCCAGGCGAGCAGCACCTGAGCGGCTGAGCCGGCGAGCATGGACAGCGTCGCCCCGACCGGAATCGAGTCACGCAGGCCCATCGTCTTCTCCGCAGCGGCCACGCAGATGCGTTGATCGCCCTGGCGCCGGAACAGCTGTGCGCTCTCCCCAGTGTGGTCCCGCAGGGCCAGCAGCACCGAGCCGGCCGCCGCCAGCAGCCGGTCCTCACCGGCTGAGGCGGCCAGCTCGGCCAGCCGCGGGCCGAGGATGAACCGCCCCTGCATGTCCCGGGCGACGAACCGGTGGTGCTCCAGCGCGACCGCCAGGCGGTGCGCGGTGGGTCGGGCCAGGTGTGTCGCGGCGACGAGCTGCGCGAGCGTCGCGGGGCCTGCTTCCAGGGCGCCCAGGACGGTCGCGGCTTTGTCGAGTACGCCGACTCCGCTAGAGTTGTCCATAGGTCGATACTGCCGTCTCATAGCGTGAGATGCAAATCGGCTGCTCCCAGGCCCTGCGATCCAGGGTGAGAGAATGACGAAGAAGGTGACGCGCGATGGCCGGAACACTGGCTGAGAAGGTGTGGCGGGACCATGTGGTCCGCAGAGGAGAAGACGGGGCGCCCGACCTCCTCTACATCGACCTGCACCTCGTGCACGAGGTGACCAGTCCGCAGGCGTTCGAGGGCCTGCGTCTCGCCGGGCGCCGGGTGCGCCGCCCGGACCTGACTCTCGCCACCGAAGACCACAACACCCCCACGCTGGACATCGACCTGCCGATCGCGGACCTGACCAGCCGCACCCAGATCGACACGTTGCGCCGCAACGCCGAGGAGTTCGGTGTCCGGCTGCACTCCCTCGGCGATGCCGACCAGGGGATCGTGCACCAGGTGGGTCCGCAGCTGGGCCTGACGATGCCCGGGCTGACCGTGGTGTGCGGGGACTCCCACACCTCCACCCACGGCGCGTTCGGAGCCCTGGCGTTCGGGATCGGAACCTCCGAGGTGGAGCACGTGCTGGCCACCCAGACGTTGCCGCTGGCGCCGTTCAAGACGATGGCGATCACTGTGAACGGTGAGCTGCCCCCGGGGGCGACCTCCAAGGACATCATCCTGGCGATCATCGCCAAGATCGGCACCGGCGGTGGCCAGGGGTATGTGCTGGAGTACCGCGGGGAGGCAATCCGCAAACTCAGCATGGAAGCGCGGATGACGATCTGCAACATGTCGATCGAGGCCGGTGCCCGGGCCGGGATGATCGCCCCGGACCAGACCACCTTCGACTACCTGAAGGGCCGCCCGCACGCCCCCGAGGGTGCGGACTGGGACGCTGCGCTGGAGTACTGGAGCACGCTGCGCAGCGACGAGGACGCCGTCTTCGACGCCGAGGTGGTGCTCGAAGCCGCCGATCTCGAACCGTTCGTGACCTGGGGTACCAACCCCGGCCAGGGCCTGCCGCTGAGCGGGTCGGTACCGGTGCCGGAGGAGATCGGGGACGACAACGAGCGGGTCGCCGCTGAGCGGGCCGTGGAGTACATGGGTCTGGTCCCGGGGACCCCGCTGCGGGACATCGCCGTGGACACTGTGTTCATCGGCTCGTGCACGAACGGCCGGATCGAGGACTTGCGGTCGGTAGCCAAGGTGCTCAAGGGGCGGAAGAAGGCCGAGAGCGTGCGGGTGCTGGTGGTGCCGGCTTCGGCCCGGGTACGTCTGCAGGCCGAGGCGGAGGGTCTGGACGAGATCTTCCTGGACTTCGGTGCCGAGTGGCGCAACGCCGGGTGCTCGATGTGCCTGGGGATGAACCCGGACCAGCTGCAGCCGGGGGAGCGTGCAGCCTCCACCTCGAACCGCAACTTCGAGGGACGCCAGGGCAAGGGCGGTCGCACCCACCTGGTCTCGCCCCTGGTTGCCGCCGCTACCGCCGTACGCGGCACACTCTCGGCCGTCTCCGACTTGGAGCTGGACGCCGGCACCGACCTGACCTCCTTCGACGGCTCACCGCTGGCGCCGCTGGACCCGCGCGTGCCGATGCAGGTCTGAGCCCCACGACGCAAGGAAGAATCCCTATGGAGAAGTTCACCACGCACACCGGAATCGGGGTGCCGCTGCGCCGCGGCAACGTCGACACCGACCAGATCATCCCCGCCGTCTACCTCAAGCGGGTCACGCGTACCGGGTTCGAGGACGCCCTCTTCGCCGCCTGGCGCGGCGACCCGGAGTTCGTGCTCAACCAGGAGGCCTACTCTTCCGGATCGGTGCTGGTGGCCGGACCGGACTTCGGTACCGGCTCCTCCCGTGAGCATGCCGTCTGGGCGCTGAAGGACTACGGCTTCAAGGCGGTGCTCGCCTCCCGGTTCGCGGACATCTTCCGCGGCAACTCCGGCAAGCAGGGCCTGGTCGCCGCGCAGCTCGCCCAGGAGGACATCGAGCTGATCTGGAAGGTGCTCGAGGCCGAGCCCGGCACTGAGGTCACGGTGGACCTGGAGCACCGGACGGTGACCTGCGCAGAGGTGGTCGCCCAGTTCCAGATCGACGACTACACCCGGTGGCGGCTGATGGAAGGGCTGGACGACATCGGCCTGACCCTCGGTCACGAGGACGACATCGTCGCCTATGAGTCCACCCGCTCCGACTGGCGGCCGAAGACGTTGCCGGCCAAGCACCTGCCCGCGACCGAGGTGACCCCCGCACGACCAGTCTCCTGAGGCTCCTCCCACGACCTGCGCAGATCCCGGAGTACCCTGGGGGACGCCCCACCCGGTCCGGGATGCCGAGTGGGGGAAGCCTGGTGAGGATGTGGGTATGAGTCAGTTGCGGGTCGATGGCGGTACGCCGCTCAGCGGCGAGATCACCGTACGCGGGGCGAAGAACTTCGTCTCCAAGGCGATGGTGGCGGCGCTGCTCGGTGAGGAACCGAGCGAGCTGCGCAACGTCCCGGAGATCCGCGATGTGAACGTGGTCGCCGGTCTGCTCAAGCTGCACGGTGTGCAGGTCTCGCGGGACGTGGCTGCCGGTGTGGTGCGCCTGGATCCGAGCAACGTGGAGCAGGCGCACAAGGCGGACATCGACACCCATGCCGGTGCCAGCCGGATCCCGATCCTGCTCTGCGGCCCGCTGCTGCACCGGCTCGGTGAGGCCTTCATCCCGGACCTGGGCGGGTGTCGGATCGGGGACCGGCCGATCGACTACCACCTGGAGATCCTGCGCCAGTTCGGCGCGCAGGTGGACAAGCTGGACACCGGCATCCTGATCACCGCACCCCGCGGGCTGCGCGGTACCAAGGTGCATCTGCCCTACCCGAGCGTCGGCGCCACTGAACAGCTGTTGCTGACCGCGGTGCGCGCCGAAGGTGTCACCGAGCTCTCCGGTGCTGCGATCGAACCGGAGATCATGGACCTGATCGCCGTGCTGCAGCGGATGGGTTCGATCATCTCCGTGGACACCGACCGGGTGATCCGGGTGGAGGGGGTGGACCGGCTCGGCGGCTACGTGCACACCGCGCTCGCCGACCGGATCGAGGCCGCGTCCTGGGCGGCGGCCGCACTGGCCACCCGCGGGGACGTATACGTGCGCGGTGCCCAGCAGCCGGACATGATGACCTTCCTGAACACCTACCGCAAGGTCGGCGGGAGCTTCGACATCGACGACGCGGGCATCCGGTTCCGCCACCCCGGCAGCGAGCTGCACTCGATCGTGCTGGAGACCGATGTGCACCCCGGGTTCATGACCGACTGGCAGCAACCCCTGGTCGTTGCCCTCACCCAGGCCTCCGGGCTGTCCATCGTGCACGAGACGGTGTACGAGAACAGGTTCGGCTTCACCGACGCACTGCGGAAGATGGGCGCCACCATCCAGGTCTACCGAGAGTGCCTGGGCGGTCTGGAGTGCCGCTTCGGACAGCGCAACTTCTTCCACTCCGCGGTGATCTCCGGCCCGACCCGGTTGCGTGCCGCCGATATCGAGGTGCCCGACCTGCGCGGCGGGTTCTCCCACCTGATCGCGGCCCTGGCCGCTGAGGGCACCTCGCAGGTGCGCGGGATCGAGCTGATCGACCGTGGCTACGAGAACTTCACCGGCAAGCTCGAGGCCCTCGGCGCGAAGATCCACCGGGACTGACCCACCGCGGACGGCGACGCAGCACTCCCGCGGTGAGCGCCGCCGTCGGGCTGGAACGACTGGCTCAGCCGAACCGGCGCAGCTCCGCTCCGTCCGGCTCCAGCCGGTTCACCCCGCTCGGCCTGCCCAGTGACCTCAAGTCGCCAGACAGTTGCCAGGTGACTCCCAGCCAATCATCAGGAACGTGTCGCAGTCTGAGGGACATCGGGACGACAACCCCGAGTCGGTCGTCGGGACAACGGCCGATCTCACTCCCCGGTATCCGTCTCCCACCGGGGAGCGGCGCGAGTGCTCACTCCCCGCACATCGCGCTCAGGGCGCCGGGCCTCATCGAGGCCCGGCGCCCTTCATCGTTGCCATGGTCCGGGTGGGGTGACGTTTGTCATTGCCGGGCCATGACGTAGTGGTGTGGACCGATGAGATGTGGCACTGCCACCGCAGGCTCGGGTCGGGAATCGTGGCAGGCACGAAGCACCTCCCGCTTCGACCCCCACATCTCCAGGAGGCCCTGCGCATGCTCTTTGACTTCGTCACCGACCTCTTTGTCAATCTGACCCAGTTCGTGCTCGGTCTGGAGTCGTGGCAGCAGATCGCCGCCCTGGTGCTGGTGGGGGCGGTCCCGTTCATCGAGTCCTACCTGGGTAGCTTCCTGGGCGTGCTGGTCGGGATAGAGCCGATGATCGCCGTTCCCGCGGCAGTCGTGGGGAATGTACTGTGCACCTTCCTGCTGATCGCGACCAGCAGCCGGGTGCGCACGGCAGCCACCCGCAGCAGCCGGCCCGGGAGCACAGGCGAACCGGCCGCGCAGCCCACCGGACGCCGGCAGAAGGTCGCGAAGTACCTGGACCGGTTCGGTGTCCCCGGTGTCGCCCTGCTCGGGCCGATCGTGGTGGCGAGCCAGATCACCGCACCCACCCTGGTGGCACTTGGGGCGACCACCCGCAGCGTGTACCTGTGGATGGGGCTCTCGATCATCCTCTGGGGTGTGGCGTTCGGGTTCTTCGGCACCACGATCGCCGGCTGGCTGCAGTGACCGACCCGTCGAGAATGCGGCGACCGGTGCGCTACCGCACTCCGGTCCGCAGCGTGGCCCGGTAGCGTGAGCGGGTGAGCAGCGACCCCGCGACCGGACTGCGGACCTGGGTGGGCAGTACCGATCCGGAGCGGTTCGAGGCGTACCACCGCTGGTCCCTGCACCTGTTGCTGGCGGCCGGGCCGGTGGTGCAGGGATTCCTGGCGATCACCGTGGCCGCACCCGGCACCACCGGTGCGGTGATCAGGTGGGGCTACCTCCTGGTCAGCCTCGTCCAGCTGGTCAGCACCGAGGTGCTGTTCGCCCGTGGCCTGGATGTCTACCTCGGCCGTCAGCGGTGGCGCAGGGCGCACCTCGGCCTGCCGATCGCCAGCACCGGGGTCCTGGGGCTGCTCGGCTTCGGGTACCTCCAGCTCGCCCCGGAGGCCGCGGCCGCGGCAGTGACCCTGCCGGCGGCAACGGCGCTGGTCGCCCTCAGCCCGGTACTGACCATCCGGGTGCTGCTGCTCGGTGTCGGCGGCGTGCTGCTGCTGGGCCTGGCCACGTACGCAGTGCCGGCGGCCGAGGTCGAGCTCGACGGCGGGCGTGCCGTCACGGTCGCCGTGATGCTGGTCGCCGTCGCGGCCTCCTTCCGGGTCTCGGTCTGGATGCTCGGGGTGGTGTGGGAGCAGGAGCGGCGCCGTGAGGTCGACGCACGGCTCGCTGTGGTCGAGGAGCGGCTCCGCTTCTCCCGGGACCTGCACGACATCTTCGGGCGCACACTGGCCACAGTGGCGGTGCGCAGCGAGCTCGCCGCCGAGCTGGCCCGGCGGGGGGAGCCGCGAGGGGCGGAGACGATGCTCGAGGTCCGGCAGCTCGCCCAGGATGCGCTCAAGGAGGTCCGCGCCGTGGTCGAGGGGTACCGGCGAGTGGACCTGGACACGGAGCTGCTCGGCGCGCAGGACATCCTGCGGTCTGCGGGGGTGCGGACCACGGTGCACGGTCCGGACCAGGAGGTGCCGGCGCCTGCTGCGGAGGCGCTGGGCTGGGTGGTCCGCGAGGCGGTGACCAATGTGGTGCGGCACTCCGATGCCCGCAGCTGCGACATCACCGTGACGCTCACCACAGACCAGGTCGGGGTCCAGGTGGACAACGACGGCGTGCGCTCCAGTGGCCCAGCCAGCTCGGCTGGCTCCGGTCTACTCGGGGTCGCCGAGCGGCTGGCCGCCCTCGGGGGCACGCTGCACAGCAAGTCCGAGGACGGGCAGTTCCGGGTGACAGCGACAATTCCGCGAGAGGCAGGCAGCAGGTGAGCATCCAAATCGTCCTGGCCGACGACGAAGGGCTGATCCGGGACGCGGTCGCGACGCTGCTCGGGCTGGAAGAGGATCTGGAGGTAGTGGCGCAGGCCGGGACCGGACCGGAAGCGCTGGCGCTGGTGCGCACCCACCGGCCCGATGTGGCCATCCTCGACCTCCAGATGCCCGGACTGGACGGTATCGAGGTGGCCCAGCAGATCATCCTCGACGGCGGAGGGTGTGCGTGTGTGATCGTCACCAGCCACGGCCGCCCGGGGTACCTGAAACGCGCCCTGGAGGTGGGGGTTGCCGGGTTCCTGGGCAAGACCGCCTCGGCCAAGGTGCTCGCCGATACGGTGCGGCACGTGGTCAGCGGTGGCCGCTACGTGGACCCGGAGCTGGCCGCGGAGGCGATCTCTGCCGGGGCGAGCCCGCTGACCCCCCGTGAGGCGGATGTGCTCGAGCTGGCGGCGGACGGTGCACCGGTGGAGGAGATCGCGCAGCGGGCGCGGCTCTCGCCGGGCACGGTGCGCAACTACCTGTCCTCAGCGGCGGGCAAGCTGCACGCCACCAACCGGCACGAAGCCGCGCGCACCGCCCGTGCTCGCGGGTGGATCTGAACCCGCGCCTGACCTGATCAGGTCCGCACCCTCGCACCTGGTGCCAAATCGGCCGCGGTGGAGTACAACTGGGGAGTCCGATGTGATGTGGATCTCATAGAGGAGGTGCAGGGCGATGGCGGATGACTCGATCACACCGATCCTCGCCAACAACCGCAGGTTGAAGATCTATCAAGGCCTGTGGGGCGAGTGCCTGGCCGAGTTCCTCGGCACTGCAGTTCTGGTGTTGTTCGGGTGTGGCTCGGTGGCGATGGCCGTGGCGGCCCTCCCCGGCACCGACCGCACCCAGGACGCCACCACATTCTTCCTGGGGGCCGGTGACTGGTTGCTGATCACCTGGGGCTGGGCGATGGCCGTGGTCTTCGGCGTGTACGTGGCCGGGGGCGTCACCGGAGCGCACATCAACCCGGCGGTGACGTTGGCGTTCGCCATCCGGCGCAAGTTTGCCGTCAAGAAGGTGGTGCCCTACTGGATCGCTCAGGTGGCCGGCGGCTTCGTCGGTGCAGCGATCATCCTGGCCGTGTACAAGGACGCGATCAACGCCTTCGACGCCCAGATGGAGACCTTCGGCGATACCGGCCATACGATCCCCACCTTCTCGATCTTCGCCACCTTCCCCGGCCCGTACTTCGAGGGTGGGATGTGGGGGCCGTTGTTGGACCAGATCGTCGGTACCGCGCTGCTGCTGCTGGCCATCGCCGCCGTGGTGGACATGCGCAACACCGCGGTGCGGGCGAACCTCGGGCCGCTGATCATCGGCTTCTCGGTGGCCGCGATCGGGATGTCCTTCGGAGCGAACGCCGGATATGCGATCAACCCGGCTCGTGATCTCGGCCCGCGGCTGCTCGCCTGGGCCGGTGGTTGGGGTGAGCTGGCGATGCCCGGCAACGGGGACTGGTTCAGCGGCTATTTCTGGGTGCCCATCGTCGGACCGTTGATCGGGGGAGTGATCGGCATCCTGGTCTACGACCTGTTCATCGGTGACGTCCTGCATGCGCGGGCGCTCGCGGCTGAGCAGGCCGAGACGGGCCGGGCCACCCCGCAGGACGAGGAGTGAACGGCCGCGCCTGAACGGCGCAGACCGCCAGACGGCGCATCGTCAGCGCACCGTGCACCGTGCACCGTGCACCGTCTGGCGTCTGGCGTCTGCCGTCAGGAGTCAGGTATGACCACGACCGTCGTGACGTTCCCCCGGGGGGCGAGCCGGCTACTGCGCCACCTGGCGCAGGGCCTGGTCGAGGTCGGCGATCAGGTCCTCCACGTCCTCGATACCCACCGACAGCCGGAGCAGGTCCTCCGGGATCGTGCTGGCCTCATCCGGGATCCGGCGCCGGCGCTCCAGCAGGGACTCCACTCCGCCCAGGCTGGTGGCCGGGGTCCACAGCTGTACCCGGCGGGTGAGTTCGTCGGCAGCGGCCCGGCCGCCGCGCGGCCGGACGGTGAGAACCGAGCCGAAGCCGTTCATCTGGACGGCGGCCCGCTCGTGCTGCGGGTGGTCCGCCAGGCCGGGGTAGCGCACCTGGAGCACACCCGGGTGGTGCTGCAGGTGCTCGGCGATCTGTTGGGCGTTCTGCTCCGAACGCTGCACCCGCAGGGCGAGGGTGCGCACCCCGCGCAGCGCCAACCAGGCATCCCACGGGCTGGGCACCGCACCGCCGACGCTGCGCCGATCGTGCAGCCGGTCGTGCAGCTCCGGGTCGTCGGTCAGCGCCGCGCCGAGCAGCACGTCGGAGTGCCCGGCCAGATACTTGGTGACCGAGTGCACCACCACATCGGCGCCGGTGGCCAGCGGCTGCTGACCGAGCGGGGTGGCGAACGTGTTGTCCACCACCACGCGGGCACCCACCTCCCGGGCGGCGCTGGTCAGCGCGGGCAGATCGGCGATCTCGAGCATCGGGTTGGTCGGTGACTCCAGCCAGAGCACCGGCCGTGCGGCTCCGGCGCCGGTGCGGTGCAGCGCGGCTACTACGGCAGCGGTGTCGGCGACGTCGATCATGTGCACCCGGACCCCAGAGCGCTCCTGCAGCTCGCGGGCCGCGAGCGCGCAAGCGTGATAGGCGTGCCGCGGAAGGAAGAGATCGCCACCGGGGGGCACCAGGTCCAGCACGGCGGTGATCGCCGCCATCCCCGAACTGAACACCAACCCCGGCAGCCGGGCACCCTCCAGCGCGGCGAGCGTCTCCTCCAGCGGCAGCCAGGTGGGGTTGCCGTGCCGACTGTAGACGAACTCCTCAGCCCCGGTGGTTCCGGTGGAGTGGTAGGTCGAGGAGAGCACGATCGGCGGGTTCACCGGCTCCTGGTCGGTTCGTGCCGGTCGCCCGGCAGCCACGGCGAGGGTGGCCGGTCGAGTGCTGGGGATCCGGTGGCCGAGTGGGTCGCTCACAGCGTCAGCGTAACCAGCGCGGGCGGGTTCCACTGCCGGCACCAGTGCCGTCTCAGCACCGGAGCGAACGCCGCCTGCACACCCACGCGGGTCTGCGCGTCGGCACTGTGTGCCCGGCGTCGTCTCAGCACCGGCACTCCGTACCGGGTCCACCCATCCAGACCTGCCAGGCAGGTAGGCTCAGTCGAGATGAACACGGAGAACCGAACCCGGGTGGCCGTCCTGTTCGGTGGCCGCAGCTCGGAGCATGCGATCAGCTGTGCCACCGCCGCCGGGGTGCTCGCCGCCATCGACCGTGACCGGTATGACGTACTGCCGATCGGTATTACCCGTAGCGGGGAGTGGGTGGCCGTCTCCGACGACGCGGACCAGTGGCGGATCACCGACGGGCACGTACCGGAGGTCATCGGCAGCGGCAGTGCCCGGCTGATGCTGCCGATGGGGGAGGCCGGCCAGGACCTGGTTGCCTACCGGCCCGGGAGCGTACCCGCCGAGCTGGCCGCCGTGGATGTTGTGCTGCCGCTGCTGCACGGCCCGTTCGGAGAGGACGGCACCCTGCAGGGCATGCTCGAGCTCGCCGGTCTGCCCTACGTGGGCTCCGGGGTGCTGGCCTCCGCAGCGTCGATGGACAAGCACTACACGAAGGTGGTGCTCGCCGGAGCGGGCCTGCCGATCGGCCCGTACACGGTGATCACCGACCGGCAGTGGCGCACCGAGCCGGACGCGGTGCGGGCGCGTGTGGCCGAGCTCGGCCTCCCGGTGTTCGTCAAGCCGAGCCGGGCCGGCTCCAGCATCGGCATCACCAAGGTGGATCGGCTCGAAGACCTGGCCGCCGCCGTCGAGACTGCGCGCGAGCACGACCCGAAGGTCATCGTCGAGGCCGGGATCGACGGCCGGGAAGTGGAGTGCGCCGTGCTCGAGGGGCGCGGGGATGCTCCACCACGCAGCACCCTGCCCGGCGAGATCATCGTCACCTCCCAGGAGCACGGCTTCTACGACTACCAGGCCAAGTACTTCGACGCCGAGGCGGTGAACCTGTCCTGGCCGGCCGACCTGCCCGAGCAGGCCAGTGCGCGGGTGCGCGAGCTCGCCGTGGCTACCTTCGAGGCGCTCGGCTGTGAGGGTCTGGCCCGGGTGGACTTCTTCTACACCCCGGCCGGTGAGCTGATCGTGAACGAGCTGAACACCATGCCCGGGTTCACCCCGTACTCGATGTACCCGATGATGTGGCAGCGTTCCGGGCTGTCCTACGCGGACCTGATCACCGAGCTGGTGGAGCTGGCCATGGAACGGCGCACCGGGCTGCGCTGAGCTCGCTGGTTGCCCCGGCCCGGGGGCAGGCACTGCCGCGCCGGGGCGGAGGCCGGGGCTCAGACGCAGGACCGCTGCTGGTCGGTCAGCGAAACGGCTCCGCCGAGGTCCACCAGCGTGGTGGTCGCATCATCCCCGGCGTACTCCACCGGCACAGTCACCTCGATCGCGGGGATGCGCCCGTAGGTGGTGAACTGCCAGGTTCCCTCGGCGGCCTCCCCGAGCGGGGTCATCACCCAGTCCACGCTGGTCTCGTCCGCACCGGTCACCGAGATGCACCGATCGGTGGTCGGCCCGGGCGGGGTGACACCGCACCGCACCGTGATCGCCGGATCTCCCCAGGCTGCGGTGGCCTGGCTGTTCGTGGAGCGACGTTCGGCACCGGAGAGCTGGTCCGGCAGAGCCCGGAGCACCTCGGCGCACACCGGTGCGCTGGCCGTGGGACCGGGCTCCACCCCCGCGGTCGAACCACAGCCGGCGATGGTCAGGACCATCCCGGTCACGGCCAGGCAGGAGAACACACGTGCACGCACCCCTTCACGGTAGCCGTCGGTGTGCGGGTCGCCCCAATCCGCCGGGTGCGCTGCGTATGCCGGTTCCACCGAAGCCGCCGGGCGCAGCGGCGGAGCGGTGCTGCGGCCACAGCACCTGCTGCCGCCCGGGCACGTACCCGGCCGCAGGGGCGGATAGGCTCGACCCGTCCACGCCACGGTCGAGAGCAGGAGGGTGCGTGCAGGTCAGCGAGGTCTCCGAGGAGGAGCTGCTCCGCAGGATCACGCCGCTGCTGCCCGCCGGCGAGCACACTCTCCTCGGCCCCGGTGACGATGCCGCGGTGCTGGCCGCACCGGACGGACGATTCGTGGTCACCACCGATGTTCTCGTGGCCGGCCGGGACTTCCGCGACGACTGGACCACAGCCGCCGACGTGGGCTGGCGTGCCACTGCCGCCAACGTGGCCGACCTGGCCGCGATGGGAGCTGTGCCCACTGCCCTGGTGACGGCCCTGGTCCTCCCGGCGAGCACCGCCGTCGACTGGGTGATTGACCTGGCCCGTGGACTGGGTGAGGCGTGCCGGCAGTGGCGACTGGGCGCCGTCGGCGGTGATCTCTCCGGAGGAGACGTGGCCATGGTGGCGATCACCGCACATGGTGACCTGCAGGGCCGCCAGCCCCTCCGGCGCAGCACCGCGCGCCCCGGTGACGTCCTCGCCCACGCGGGTGTGCTGGGCGACTCTGCCGCAGGTCTGGCACTGCTGGCCGGCGAGCACCGGGTCACCTCCGCCGCCGGTACCCGCGCCCTCGCCGGTTTCCGCCGCCCGCAGCCGCCGGTCTGGGCCGGCGCCGCCGCTGCGCGGGCGGGAGCCACGGCGATGATGGACGTCAGCGACGGGCTGCTCCGGGACGCCGGCCGGCTGGCGGCCGCCTCCGGTGTGCACCTCGATCTTGACCCGGCGGTACTGGCCGGGGACTGCAGCGCCCTCGCCGACCTGGCGCAGCTCTGCGGTGCAGATCCGTTGGCCTGGGTGCTGACCGGCGGTGAGGACCACGGTCTGCTCGCCACCTTCGGGCCCGGGCAGGACCTGCCCGCGCCGTTCCGCAGGATCGGTACGGTGACCGACGGGTCGGGACCGGTGACCTACGGCGGGTCCGCACCGTCGGTCTCCGGCACCGGGTGGGACCACTTTCGCCCGGACCAGGTGTGATCCTCCTCACGCTGGCGTACCGTGAAGTATGCGTATCTCTGAGGTGATTCGACGTAAGGGTTCCGAGGTGGTCACGATCCGCCCGGAGGAGACGGTCACGGATCTGCTCGCGCTCCTCGCCGAGCGCAACATCGGAGCGGTGGTGGTCTCCACCGACGCGGGCCGGAGTGTGGGCGGGATCGTCACCGAGCGCGACGTGGTGCGCCATCTGCACAGCCGGGGGACGGGGGTGCTGGCCGGGCCAGTGGCTGAGGTGATGACTGCCGAGGTGATCACCTGCAGCACGGAGGACGATCTGCAGACCCTGGCCCGCACGATGACCGAGAAGCGGATCCGGCACCTGCCGGTGGTCGAGGACGGGGCGCTGCTGGCGATCGTGTCCATCGGGGACATCGTGAAGAACCGGATCGACGAGCTGCAGGCCGAGAACGACCAGCTGGTCGACTACGTGCACCGCTAGAACCAGCCGGGCCGACGGCGGACCGGGCGTGGCCCAGGAGCCGATCCTCGACGTGAGGGTCGGCGGGGGAGGGGAGAGCAGAAGAGCCGCCCACCATGGCGGTGGACGGCTCTGCTGGTGCGACGCCTGCGCGCCGCGGGGGTTCAACTCCTCAGACGGCGCGCACGACCTTGCCGGCCTTGAGGCAGGAGGTGCAGACGTTCAGCCGCTTCGGCGTGCCGTTCGTCACGGTGCGCACCTTCTGAATGTTCGGGTTCCAACGCCGCTTGGTCCGGCGGTGGGAGTGCGAGATGCTGTGGCCGAAGCTCGGGGCCTTGGCGCAGACGTCACACGTAGCAGCCACGGTGTGTCTCCTCTAGGTCAGTCCTCGCCACAGGGTGAAGCGGCGGTGAATCGTCCGGTCTCGGCCGATGGCGGGCCGAGCAGTGCCTGACTAGGCAACCGCACCAGAGTACTCCACCGGCACCTTGCGGCTCAAACTCACACCCGAGTGAGTCCGCGCACACTGTGGGCGCTTCCCCTCATCAGCGTCACGCAGAGTTGGGCACCGGTGACCGACTTTACGCGACCTTGTCGCGGGGCCGGCGGGAGTGTCAGCACCTGCCGATATCATGCCAAACGGTGGCACAGATATCCGGCGGACAGGTGTGGGGCGGGGACGGGCGCGCCCTGATCAAGCTGGTGGGTGAGCGTGGGGCGAAGCAGCTGGAGCAGATCGGCGTGACCAGCCCGGCGGGCCTGCTGCGGCACTACCCGCGCAAGTACCTGCACCGCGGCCGGTACAGCCGGCTGCTCGACCTCGCTCCCGGCGAGCACGCCACAGTGATGGCCGAGGTGCGCCACGTGGACCATCGTCGGGCGCGGAACAGGCCGCTGCACATCATCAAGGTCACCATCACCGACGGTCACACCGACCTGCCGCTGACCTTCTTCGCCCGCCGCCCGTACATGGCCGAGTTCATCAAGAAGCGGCTGCAGCCGGGAACGTCGGCGATGTTCTCCGGGCAGGTGAAGCGGGACAAGCGCGGCAACCTGGAGCTGATCCACCCCGACTACGAACCCCTGCCCGAAGCCCTCGACGAGGAGGAGGCGGCCCGGCGGGCGGCCCGCCCGGTCCCGGTCTACCCGGCCACGGCAAAGCTGCCCACCTGGAAGATCGCCGAGATGATGCGCTTGGTGCTGGAACCGTTGCAGCCCGACGAGGTGGCCGACGTCCTGCCCGAGGACGTGCGTGAGCGCCGGGAGCTGGTCGGCACCGTCGCCGCCCTGCACATGATCCATGATCCGGCCAACGACCTGGACTGGAAGATGGCCCGGCGCCGGTTCGCCTACGAGGAGGCGTTCCTGCTGCAGACCGCGCTGGCGCGCCGCCGCGCGGACGTGGCCGCCCACGACGCCACGCCGCGGCCGGGCCGACCCGACGGCCTGCAGGCCGCACTGGACGCCCAGCTGCCGTTCACGCTCACCGCCGGGCAGCGCCAGGTCAGTGCCGAGATCAGCGGGGACCTGGCCGAGTCCAGCCCGATGCAACGGCTGCTGCAGGGCGAGGTCGGCTCGGGGAAGACCGTGGTGGCGCTGCGCGCGATGGCCCAGGTGATCGACTCCGGTGGCCAGGCGGCACTGCTGGCTCCCACGGAGGTGCTCGCGCAGCAGCACGCCCGCTCGATCGAGCACCTGCTTGGCCCGCTGGCCGAGGCGGGGATGCTCGGTGGTGACGCGCGCGGGACCCGGGTGGTGCTGCTCACCGGATCGGTGACCGGTGCTGCCCGGCGGCAGGCGCTCGCCGACGCCGCCTCCGGTGCCGCGGGGATCGTGATCGGCACCCACGCGCTGCTGAACGAGAAGGTGCAGTTCGCCGACCTGGCGTTGACCGTGATCGACGAGCAGCACCGGTTTGGGGTGGAGCAGCGCGACGCCCTGCGCGCCAAGGGCCGCACGATGCCGCACCAGCTCTACCTGACCGCCACCCCGATCCCGCGGTCGGTGGCGATGACCTTCTTCGGCGACGTGGAGGTCTCCACGCTGCGGGAAATCCCGGCCGGCCGCCCCGGGGTCACCACCCATCTGGTGCCGGCGGACCAGGAACGGTGGATGCAGCGGGTCTGGACGCTGATCGCTGAGCAGGTCGCCGCCGGTCACCGGGCGTACGTGGTCGCCCCGCGGATCACCTCCACCGCCACCGAGGACGACGGCGCACCCGAGCTGGCTCCGGAGGCGTCCGGCGATCAGGACTCGCCAGGGGCGCCAGCCACCGTTGAGGACACCTACCGCCGGCTGAGCCAGGAACCCGCACTGGCCGGGATCGAGCTGGGGCTCATGCACGGGCGGCTCAGTGCCGAGGAGAAAGATGAGGCGATGGCCGCCTTCGCCGACGGCCGCGCGCCTGTGCTGGTCACCACCACGGTGATCGAGGTGGGCGTGGACGTGCCCGAAGCCAGTGTGATGGTGGTGCTGGACGCCGACCGGTTCGGCCTGTCCCAGCTGCACCAGCTGCGCGGACGGATCGGTCGCGGCAGCGCGGCCGGCACCTGCCTGCTGGTCACCGGCGCCGCCGAGGACTCCCTCGCGCTGGAGCGGCTGACGGCGATGACGGCGACCACTGACGGGTTCGTGCTCGCGGAGAAGGACCTGGCCCAGCGTCGGGAGGGCGATGTGCTCGGGGCCGCCCAGTCCGGGCGGGGGTCCTCGTTGCGGCTACTCTCAGTGGTGCGTGACCGCGACCTGATCGAGGATGCACGTCAGGACGCCCGGGCGCTGATCACGGCCGACCCGAACCTGGTGCACCATCTCGAGGTGCTCACTGCGATCACCGAGCTTGTCGATCCCGACCATGAGGAGTTCCTGGACCGTGCCTAATCCACAACGGGCCGGTAAGGCGGCGAAGAAGGCCGCCAAGCCGCTGCTGAAGGCCAGCTCGGTGAGCGTGGGGTACGGGTCCACGATGGCCAGTGCGGTCTGCCCGCCGATCAGCGTGACCATGTCCGCCGGGCAAGGACTGGCCGTGGTCGGGGCGAACGGCACCGGGAAGTCCACGTTCCTGCGCGCGGCGGCCGGTCTGCTGGAGGTGCTCGGCGGCACGATCGACGTGCTCGGGGTGCCGGTGGATGAACGGGCCCGCCGGTTCCGCGCCGAGGTGGCCGTGGTCCTCGACGAGGACTCCTACCTGCCGGCGCTCACGGTCCGCGAGCACCTGCTGCTCACCGCCCGCGGGCACGGGATGCGCGAGGTCAGCGCCCTGGTCACCGAGCAGGTGGAGGCGTTCGGGCTGACCGACCGGCAGAACGCGCTACCCACGGCGCTCTCCTCCGGTCAGCGCCGCCGGCTGCTGCTCGCCGCAGCCTTCGTGCGCCCGCGCACGCTGCTCGTGCTGGACGAACCCGAACAGCGGCTGGACTCCGGGATGCGGGACCGCCTCGGCGAGCGCCTGACCGCCGAACGAGAGGCTGGTGGCGGGGTGATCATGGCCACCCACGACCCGGTGCTGGTGCGCCAGGTGGCCACCAAGGTGCTGCTGCTCCAGGAGGACTCGGTGCGGGTCGTCTCGCCCGACGAGGGCGGCGAAGCGATCGAGGCGCTGTGACCACCGGGGACGCCGATCGAGGGACCGTGAGCACCGGGGAGGTGGAGGAGTCCTGGCCCAGCGGACGCCAGCTGCGCAAGCTGACCCGGGCGGCCACGGAGGCGCACACCGGCGGCCACATGGGCGAGCTGGTCTCCGAGGTGTACTCGGTGTTGTTCTCCAGTGTGATCGCCGTGGTGATGGTGCTCGGTGCCGTGCAAGGACTGAACGCCTCGCTGCATCCCGGGCCGGAGGCCGCCACCGTGGACCCGAGCTGGTTGGCCGTGGTGGTCGCGCTGGTGGTGATCGGCGCCGTGATCGGCCTGGCCGGCCGGCTCGGACCGATCGGGATGGGCGGCGCCCAGGCGCTGTGGTGGCTCACCGCTCCGGCGGACCGGCGCACCCTGCTGCGGCCGCGGCTGGTCCTGCTCCCGGTGGTCGGCGCCCTGGTGGGCCTGGTCGGCGGCCTGCTGGTCGGTTTCCTCGGCTTCGGCGCCTTCGGGCCGAAGCTGCTGTGGATCACTGTGGACTTCATGCTCGGTGGGGCCGTGCTGGTGCTGGTGGTAGCGACCGGGCAGGTGCGTGCCGGCGCCGGTGGGACCGGCCGGATGCGCCCGGCCGTGCTGATCGGTGACGTGCTCACCGCCGCCGGCCCGCTGGCCGCGCTCGCGCTGGTGCTGCTGCGCCCGGAACCCATCGCCGTCGACTGGGCGCACCTCGGCCCGGTGATCGCCGGCCTGCTGGCTGGGGTGCTGCTGGCTGACCTGTGGTGGTTGGACCGCAGCCTGGAACAGATCTCCGGACGGGAGCTGCGCGCCCGTGGCTCGGTGGCCACCTACGCCTCCGGTGCGGTCACCTCGATGGACACCCGGGAGCTGGGCCGGGCGCTGAACGTGAACACCGCCAAGGACGCCCGACGCCGGTCCGCGCCGATGCTCGGTGCCCGCGGACCGGTGACCGCCATCCTGGTGGGTGATGCCACGGTGCTGGCGCGCACGCCACGGCACCTGATCCAGATCGCGGTGGGGCTGTGTGTGGCTCTGCTGGGCCTGGCGGCCGGCTGGCCGGTGGTGACGAACGTGGTGTTGCTGCTCGCCGGTGGCGTACTCACCGCGATGGCCACCGGGGAGGGTGCGCGGCGGGCGGAGATGGCACCGGTGCTGGACCGGCACTTCCCGATCGCCGGTGCGGAGGTCCGCCGCGCGCGGGTGCTGCTGCCGATGGTGGTGATGGTCCCGTGGGCGCTGGTGGTGTTCGGCCTGTGGGGCTGGGTGCACGGGGCGCTGGTTCCCTACCTGTTGCTGGGCCTGGTCACCGGTCCGGTGTTCGCCGCCGGCGTGCTGCGCGCGGCCTATCGCAAGCCACCGGACTGGTCCAAGCCGCTGGTCCCTGGCCCGTTCGGGCCGATGGCTCCCGGGGTGATCGCCGCCTTCGCCCGCGGGCCGGACATCGTGGTGCTCTGCGCAGTGCCGATGATCGTGGCGGTGGTGGCCCTGGGCATCTCACCGATCGTGCTGGCCGTCCAGCTCGGCACCTCCCTGATCGCCCTGGCGATCGCCACCCGCGCCCCGAAGGACGGCGGTAAGGGCTGGATGCAGCGGATGAGTGAGCAGGCCGAGGCGCAGCGCGAGGAGATGCAGCGTCAGCGCGGCGGCCGCCGTTGACTCGCATCGTGGCCGGCAGCGCCGGGGGGCAGCGGCTGCAGGTACCGGCCAAGGGCACTCGGCCCACCAGCGAACGGGTCCGGGAGGCGCTGTTCTCCCGGCTCGACCACCTCGGGCTCACCGACGGCACCCGGGTGCTGGACCTGTTTGCCGGCTCGGGCGCCCTCGGCCTCGAGGCGGTCAGCCGCGGTGCGGCACAGGCTGTGCTGGTGGAGTCGGCCCGCGGCGCGATCGCGGCCTGCCGGGCGAATGCGGTCAGTACCCGGCTGGCCGACCGGGTGCAGATCCGCACCGCGGGGGTGCACCGCTATCTGGCCGGCCCGCCGCCTGCCGAGCCGTTCGACCTGGTGCTCTGCGACCCGCCCTACGACCTGGACGCGCCCGGTGACGTGCTCGCGGCGCTGACGGTGCCCGGGTGGCTGGCACCGCAGGCGCTGGTGGTGCTGGAGCGGGACCGGCGTTCCGCGGACCCGGTCTGGCCGGCGGACTGGCTGCCGGACGAACCCCGGCGCTACGGCGAGACGGTGATCCATTCCGCCCGTCTCCCCTGACCGGGACTACCTCGTCCAGGGAGCGCCGAGGGCGGTGAACGTGTCCAGCTCGGTGGCCACCCGGCGGCACCACGCATCCACGTCGTACAGCACCCGGTACTGCTCCGGGCCCGCGCCGTGGACGGTGACGTGTTCCGCGGCCACCTGGTGCGGGTCCGGTGCCGTGCGCACCGCCTCCAGCACCCGCATGAAGGCACCGGTATCGGCCAGTCCGGACAACAGCGGGGCGCCGGTGTCCAGGTGGTCGACCAGGTTGCGCAGCAGCCCGGTGCGGCCGAGCCGCTCGGTGTGCTCCCCGGCCGCAGAGCGGACCGTGAGCACATCGTCGGTGTAGGACAGCTCGAGCGTGCCCGAGGTGCCGTGCACCTGCACGATCGGCGGCACCCACCCGTCGATCTCGGTGGCCAGCGTGAGACCGAGCGCGATCGGCGTGCCGCGCCGGGTGCGCAGCCGCACCGCGGAGGTGTCGTCTGCCTCGATGTCGTTCACCCGGAACAGGTCCACCGCCACCTCGGCCACGTCCTCGGCCCGGGTGGAGCCGTCGATCCGCAGCGCGGTGGCCACCGCGTGCGCGAGCGGGTTGGTGACCACGCCGTCCACCACGTCCACTCCGTCCAGGTGTCGCCGGCCGGCCCAGCGGGAGCGGTCGTAGTAGGACCGCGCCCTGCGCCAGAGCCCGATCCCGCCGATCCCGGTGACGTCACCGATCGCTCCGGCCTGGAGGTACTCGGCGATCCGGTCCAGCGCGTGGGAGCCGAAGCTCTGGAAGCCCACCTGCACCGGCCGCCCGGTCTGGGCCGCCACCTCGGTGAGCTGGTGGAACTCGGCCAGGGACGCCGTCGTGGGCTTCTCCAGCAGCACAGCCGACCCTGCGCGCATCGCCTGGCTCGCCAGGGCCAGGTGGGTGTGGATCGGAGTGGCGAGCACCACCACGTCCGGGACGACCTGGGCCAGCAGCGCATCCAGATCGGGGTGCACCGGGGTGCCCGGCGGCAGGTGCCGGGCGTCGTCTCCGCCTCGTGGGTCGGCGACCGCGACCACCTCGGCCAGTCCTTCGGCGTGCATGCGCTCCAGCTCGGCCAGGTGGTGCTTGCCGTATCCGTGGATGCCGACGACGGCGAAGGTGGTGGTCACGAGAGTTGCTCCAGCGTGGTGTAGAGGGTTCGGGCAGTACCGGCATCGATCCCGCGGTCGAACAGTACCCCGGTCAGGTGCAGGTCGAGGTGCTCGCCCTGGGCCAGGTGCCGGTGGCTCTCCCAGGCCACTGCGGGACCGGCGCCGACGTAGCCGGTGGTGCGCACGAACCAGGGCAGCACCCGGCCTGGCGGCTGGGCGAGCAGCAGACTCACCGTACCGGTGGGGCGCTCCTGGGTGAGCAGCAGCCACGGTGAGCTGGATCCGAGTGGTTCGCCTCCGCCGTCGACCTGGGCCGTGGTGGGCAGCTGATCGCCGGAGACGCGCCAGAACACGCCGCCGTAGCCGGCCCCCACCCGACCCCGGGTGGCCGGTGAGCCGAAGGTCAGATCTGTGGCGTCGGCAGCCAGGCGGCTGTGCCAGCTCAGCGCCCAGCTCTCCCAGGCGGGCAGCAGGTCGGCCGTGATCCGGCGCTGCTCGGTGAGCAGGTGGCTGCCGTCAGTGGCGAGGAACTCCACCTGCTGCTCGATCGCGTGCGCGGTGGCATGCACCGGTCCGCCCCGCTGCCGGCCGTGGTTGTCCAGCATCTGGTAGCCGCTGGGGTGGACGTAGCTGCCGCCGCCCCAGAACATCGAACCGTTGATCTCCACGACGGCGTTGCTCACCCCGTAGTGGTGCCGATGGTCGGCCGGGGCTACTTCGGTCAACGGCTGCCCGGCGAGCGTGGTCACCGGGTGCAGGTACGGTCGCGGGGAGAGCTCGGCGGGCATGTCCTGCCCGTCGCAGTACTGGGCTACCTCGCGGGTGCCGATGCTCAGGCTGGTCACAGGTCTCCTTCGGGACGAGGCTGGGTGAGGGCAGCGAGGTGTGGTCGGAACAGTTTATGGTAATCGCTTACCGAGTGAGGACGGCCGGAGGGAGCCAGACGATGACAGCAGTGGTGCTCAGCGGAGCGGGCAGGTACGCCGACCCGTGGCACGACTTCGCCGGAACGTCCGCCCGGTTGGCCGAGGAGCTGACCGCGCTGGGGCTGTCGGCCGAGGTCGCCACCCTGGGTGAGGCCGAGGTGCCCACCGGTACGGTGCACCTGCTGGTGGTCAACGCCGGGGGCGGGAGCACGCCGCGACCGGTCACCGACTCGGCGGCGGACCAGCGCGCGGAGGCGGTCGCGGCGTGGGCACGCACCGCCGTCGCCGGGGGAGTGCCGGTGCTGGTCACGCACACTGGCTCGAACACTTTCTACGACGACGACCGGTGGGCGGACCTGATCGGCGGCCGCTGGATCCCGGGGGTCTCCTGGCACCCGCCGCAGGAGGAGACCACGGTGCAGGTGAGCGATCCGCGCCACCCGATCACCGCCGGGCTGTCCGAGCTGGCGGTCACCGACGAGCGGTACTGCGACCTGGAGGTCCACCCGGGGAACGCCGTGCTGGTGGACCACGCCGAGGACGGCCGCCGGCACCCGATCGTCTGGGCCCGGGAGACCGGCGGTGTGCGAGTGGTGCACGACGCGCTCGGGCACGACCCGGCCGCCTACGACGGCGCCGACCGGCGGGCTTTGCTGGGCCGCGAGGTGGACTGGCTGCTGGACCGGGGCTGACCGGAACCAGCCCTGCTGGCCGGGGTGCCCGGTCGCGGCGATCAGGTGACCGCCCCGACGTGCCAGGGGATGAACTCCTCCTGGCCGATATCGAGCTCCTCGCTGACCGTCTCCTGGCCGGAGGCCACGGCGAGGACGAGCTCGTAGATCTCCCGGCCGACCTCCTCCAGAGTGGCCGTACCGTCCACGATCCGGCCGGCGTTGAGGTCCATGTCCTCGACCATCCGCTGGTACATCTCGGTGTTGGTGGCCAGCTTGATCGACGGGGTGGGTTTGCAGCCGAACACCGACCCGCGGCCGGTGGTGAAGACCACCACGTTCGCACCGCCGGCCACCAGGCCGGTGACCGAGACCGGGTCGTAACCGGGGGTGTCCATGAAGGTGAACCCGGCCTCGGTGATCGGCTCGGCGTACTCGTAGACCGCCGTCATCTCCGCCTGGCCACCCTTGGCGACGGCTCCGAGGGACTTCTCCAGGATCGTGGTCAGCCCGCCGGCCTTGTTCCCGGGCGAGGGGTTGTTGTCCAGCGTGCCTTCACCGGCGGCGGTGTAGTCCTTCCACCAGTCGATCCGGTCCAGCAGCTTCTGCCCGACCGCCTCGCTCACGGCGCGCCGGGTGAGTAGGTGCTCGGCCCCGTACACCTCCGGGGTCTCGGCGAGCACGGAGGTGCCACCGGCGGCGACCAGCAGGTCCGAGGCGTAGCCCAGCGCCGGGTTGGCGGTGATCCCGGAGTACCCGTCCGAGCCGCCGCAGTTCAGCCCGAGCACCAGGTCGCTGATATCCGCCGGGGCCCGCCGGGCCTCGTTCACCCGTGGCAGCATCTCCCGGATCTTCGCCACTCCGGCGCGGACCGTGGCACGGACCCCGCCGAGCTCCTGGATGGTCATCGTCTCCACATAGGTGCCCTCGGCCAGTCCCAGACCCTCGGCGAGCGACTCGACGGCGATCATCTCGCAGCCCAGGCCGAGCACCAGCAGACCGCCGAAGTTCGGGTGCTGGGCGTATCCGCGCAGGGTGCGTAGGAGCATCTGCCCGCCTTCGGAGTCCGGCACCAGCCCGCAGCCGCTCTGGTGGGTGATCGCCATCACACCGTCCACATTGTCGAACTCCTCCAGTGCCATGCCACGGAACTGGTCGGCGATCATCTTCGCCGAGCTGGCCGAGCAGTTCACCGAGGTGATCACGCCGATGTAGTTGCGGGTGCCGACCTTGCCGCCGGGGCGGTGGTAGCCGAGGAAGCTGCGGGGGAGGTCCGTGGGTAGTTCCGGAGTGATCCGTGCGGTGCCGAACTCGTGCTCGCGCTCCGTCTGGTCCATCCCCAGGTTGTGGCTGTGCACGTGCTCCCCGGCGGCGATCGCGGTGGTGGCTCGGCCGATCGACTGGCCGTACTTGAGCACCTGGCCTCCCTCGTCCACCGCCTGCACGGCGACCTTGTGGCCGCGGGGGATGTCCGCGCGCAGCCGCAGCGGCCCGTGCGGCCCGGCCACCTCGGTGTCGGCAGCCAGATCGGCAGTGGCGATCGCCACGTGGTCCTCCGGGCGCAGGTGGAGCACGGTGGTGAGTTGGTCGGTCGCGGTCATCGACGGGGAACCTTCGCTGGTCGAGGGGAGCGGCGCCGTCGCAGGCCTCTGCAGCGATCGTGCGCCAGCACGAACGGCCGTCCAAGAGCGACGGAACCGGGATGAACTGCACCTAGTGTAGCTGAGAAACCGGTCTCTCAGACCGAGGGGCCACGTGCTGGGACGGCTGAGGAGGGTACGTTAGGCCCGTGACGTCACGTATTGCTGTGTGCCCGGGATCCTTCGACCCGGTGACCCTGGGGCACCTCGATCTGGTGCGCCGGGCCCGGTCCCTGTTCGACGAGGTGGTGGTGGCTGTCGGGATCAACGCCGGCAAGTCCCCGTTGCTGAGTGCTGAGGCCCGGATCGACCTGTTCGCCGGTGCCGTGGCCGACCTGGACGGCGTCCGCGTGCAGCGGATGCCCGGACTGCTGGCTGACCTGTGCCGGGAGGTGGGGGCGAGCGCGATCGTGAAAGGGCTGCGCGGTGGTGCCGACTTCGACGCGGAGCAGCCGATGGCCCTGATGAACCGGCACCTGTCCGAGGTGGAGACCGTGTTCGTGATCGGCGATCCCGCCCTCGCGCACGTGTCCTCCTCGATGGTCAAGGATGTGGCCCGGTATGGCGGAGACGTCACCGATGTTGTTCCCCCGGGCGTTGCCGAGGCGGTTGCGAGCGCCTTCGGCACTGAGCTGAAGGATGGTGCACGATGACCGAAGACGGCCAGGGTGAGTCCCTGGTGGCGATCCTGGACGAGCTGGCCGATCTGGTCGCCTCCGCCCGGTCGATGCCGATGAGTGCGTCGGTGCTGGTGAACCGGGCCGAGGCGATGGAGCTGATCGAGTCCGCCAAGTCGGTGCTGCCCAGCCAGATCACCCGCGCCCAGGGCGTGGTCGCCGATGCCGATGCAGTGCTCGGCCGCGCCCGGCTGGAGGCCAGCGAGCTGGTGGAGCGTGCGCAGGAGCGGGCGGAGGAGCTGGTCTCCGCCGAGTCGGTGGTGGCCCAGGCCCAGGCTCGCGCCGAGGAGATCGTCGCCGACGCGCAGGCGTCCGCGGACAAGCTGGCTCGGGAGGCGGACGACTACTGCGACCGCCAGCTCGCCCAGTTCGAGATCGACCTGAACGCGATCAACTCCCAGGTGGCTGCCGGCCGCGCTCGGCTGCTGGAGCGCACCCGGCACCGGCCCGAGGCGCCGGCGCCCGCAGCGGGCCGTGGCGGTGACGCGCGGGCCGAGAGCCCGGAGGAGCCGGAGTGACTCAGTACCAGATCTCCACCCACGATCTGGGCCGCCGGCCCGGGTCGATGCGCACGCTCGAGCTCGACGTCACCGCGACCGAGCCGATGGGCAACGAGGTGATCGCCGTGCGGGCCGGGGCCCAGATCGCGCTGGACCTGCGGTTGGAGGCGGTGATGGACGGGGTGCTGGTCACCGGGACCGTGAGCACCACGGCCGAGGGGGAGTGCGTGCGCTGCCTGGACCCACTCACCCGGGACCTGACCGTCGACGTGACTGAGATGTTCGCCTACCCCGGCACGCAGCAGGACGTCGAGTCCAGCGAGGAAGCCGAGGAGCTCACTGAGCTGGATGGGGAGATCGCGGACCTGGAGGCCACGGTCACCGATGCCGTGGTGCTCGCCCTGCCGTTCCAGCCGTTGTGCCGGCCGGACTGCCCGGGCCTGTGCTCGGTGTGCGGGATCCGGCTCGCCGACGCCGAGCCCGGCCACGCGCACGAGCAGCTCGATCCGCGCTGGGCAGCGTTGGCGGCGCTGCGCGAGCAGGTGGGTGAGGACTCGGGCGGAGAGGACGCCGACGGCCCGGCGGAGACCCGAGAAGAGGACGCCGACGGCCCGGACCACGGACCGCAGTGATGAGCACCGGTCCCACCGACGAACTGCTCGCCGCACTCGGCACCGAGGTGGACGCCGAGCTGTTGGTGCTCGCCCTCACCCACCGTTCCTTCGCCCACGAGGCCGGTGGGATCCCCACCAACGAGCGCCTGGAGTTCCTCGGCGACTCCGTGCTCGGGGTGGTGGTCACCGAGCATCTCTACCGCAGCTATCCGGAGCTGCCCGAGGGTGAGCTGGCGAAGATGCGGGCGGCCACCGTCTCCCAGCGCGCGTTGGCCCAGGTGGCGCGGACGCTGAACCTGGGCGAGTACCTGCTGCTCGGCCGGGGGGAGCAGGGCACCGGCGGCCGAGACAAGGACTCGATCCTGTCCGACACTGTGGAGGCCATCCTCGGCGCGGTCTACCTCTGTCACGGCGTCGAGCCCACGCGGGACCTGATCCTGCGGCTGGTCGGTCCCACCCTGACCGCGGCCGCCGAGCTCGGCGCCGGTCTGGACTGGAAGACCAGCGTGCAGGAGCTCGCCGCCGATCGCGGGCTCGGAGTGCCGCGCTATGACGTGCGCGCCGATGGGCCGGACCACCAGCGGCACTTCACCGCGTCCCTGCTGCTTGACGATACGGTCTGGGGCACCGGGGAGGGGACGGCGAAGAAGGTGGCCGAGACGAACGCTGCCGAGGCGGCCTACCAGGCGCTGGCCGAGGCGGAACCTCCGGCCTGAGCGGGTAGGTTGGGTGGGTGCCTGAGCTGCCTGAGGTCGAGACCGTCCGTGCTGGAGCGGCCGACCATCTGCTCGGCCGGCCGATCGCGGCGGTTGAGGTGCTCCGGGACCGCTCGGTGCGCCGCCAGGAGGGTGGCCCGGCGGAGTTCGTCGCGCTGTTGACCGGGCGCACGCTGGATGCCGCGGTGCGCCGCGGGAAGTTCCTCTGGCTGCCGCTGCGCGGTGCGGACGGTGCGGCCGAGGACCATGCCCTGCTGGTGCACCTGGGAATGAGCGGACAGCTGCTGGTCACCGGGGCGGGGGAGAACCCGCACCTGCGGGTGCGCATCACGTTCGCCGACGGCGGCCAGGCCTGGTTCGTGGACCAGCGCACCTTCGGCTACCTCACCGTGGCGGACCTGGTGCCCACCACCGACGGTGGCCCCGGTGGCCTGGGGGCACCGCCCGGACCGACGCGGGAGATGCTGCCGGCGCCGGTGGCGCACATCGGCCGCGACCTGCTCGATCCGCTCCTGGCCGATCCGGCCGGCCCCGGCCGGGCCGCGCTGATCCAGCGGCTGCGTCGCGGCCGGCGGGGCATCAAGCGCGCCCTGCTGGACCAGAACCTGGTCTCCGGGATCGGCAACATCTACGCCGACGAGGCGCTCTGGCGGGCGAAGGTGCATTACGACCGGCGTACCGACACCATGCCCCGGGCGCAGATGGCGGCCGTGCTGGAGGCCGCCGCCGAGGTGATGCGCACGGCGCTGGCCGCGGGCGGCACGAGCTTCGACGCGCTGTACGTGAACGTCAACGGCGCCAGCGGCTACTTCGACCGGTCGCTGAACGTCTACGGCCGCGAAGGCCTACCCTGCCCGCGCTGCGGCACCCCGATCCGGCGGGAGTCGTTCATGAACCGCTCGGCGGCCTACTGCCCCCGCTGCCAGCGCCGCCCCCGCTCCCGCCACCCCGCCGCCGGTTGAATCGAATCAGTCGTTACTGAGAACGGGCGGTCGTGCGCCCGGGTATCGCGCCAGCGGGCGAGGTGACGAATCAGTGGGTCACCGGCGCAGGGCACCAGGCGCACGAACGCCCTCCGGCGCGGACACAGCGTGACCTCTGGCCGCGGCGAAGGGCGTTCGTGGGATTGTCGTCCGGGCTGGGAGCGTTTGACCCGGGCCGGGCAGGGCCGGCTAGCGGTCCACGCGGGCGCTACCGCCGCCGGCGAGCTTGACCACCTCGGCCTTGGTGACCATCGAGGTGTCGCCGGGGGTGGACATCGCCAGCGCGCCGTGGGCGGCGCCGTACTCCACGGCAGTGGACAGCGGCTCGCCGGTGAGCAGGCCGTAGATCAGGCCGGAGGCGAAGGAGTCGCCGCCGCCCACCCGGTCCAGGATCTCCAGGTTCTTGCGGTGGGTGGCCTGGGCGAAGCCGGCCTCCTTGCTCCACGCGATCGCACCCCAGTCGTTGTCCGAGGCAGAGTGCACTGTGCGCAGGGTGTTGCCGATCACCTGGAAGTTCGGGTAGGCCTCGGAGGCCGTGGCGATCATCGACTTGAAGTTGGAGATGTCCAGGTCGGAGAGGTTCTCGTCGACCCCCTCCACCTCGAACCCGAGGGAGGCGGTGAAGTCCTCCTCGTTCCCGATCATCACGTCGATGTGCTCAGCGATGCGCTTGTTCACCTCTTGCGCCTTGGCCTGGCCACCGATGGACTTCCACAGGCTGGGCCGGTAGTTCAGGTCGTAGGAGACCACGGTGCCGTGCTTCTTCGCTGCTGTCACGGCCTCGATCACCACCTCGGCAGTGGTCTCGCTCAACGCAGCGAAGATGCCGCCGGTGTGCAACCAGCGCACGCCGAGCTCGCCGAACAGGTGCTCCCAGTCGATGTCGCCCGGCTTGAGCTGGCTGGCGGCGGTGTGCCCGCGGTCGGAGACGCCCACCGCACCGCGCACGCCGAAGCCGCGCTCGGTGAAGTTCAGGCCGTTCCGGACCTCGCGGCCCAGCCCGTCGAACGGTGCCCAGTGGATCAGCGACGTGTCCACCCCACCGGTGAGGATGAAGTCCTCCACCAGGTGGCCTACGGCGTTGTCGGCCAGGGCGGTGACCACACCGGCGCGCAGACCGAAGGCACGGCGCAGCCCGCGGGCCACGTTGTACTCACCGCCGCCCTCCCAGACCTTGAAGTTGCGGGTGGTGCGGATCCGGCCCTCACCGGGGTCGAGGCGCAGCATCACCTCACCCAGGGAGACGATGTCGTAGCGGCACTCGGACTCGGGACGAATGGTCAGGCTCATGGGGGTCCTCCTCTTCTCAGGCCGCGACCAGCGCGACGGCCTCAGCGGTCAGGGTGGTGATGCGGTCGAAGTCGCCGGCGGCGACCGCATCCCGCGGCACCATCCAGCTGCCACCGATGGCCAGCACCGAGCTGATCGCGGTGTACTCGGCCACGTTCTTCGGCCCGATACCGCCGGTGGGCACGACCTTCAGCCCGCCGAACGGTCCGGACAGCGCCTTGATCGCCGGCGCCCCGCCGGAGGTCTCGGCGGGAAAGAACTTCACCGCTTCCAGGCCCTCGGCCAGCGCGGCCTGGATCTCGGTGGCGGTCACCGCACCGGGCAGCGGCAGCACACCGCGCTCGACGCAGCGGCGCACGACCGCCGGGGAGAAGCCGGGGGAGACGATATACGACGCACCGGCGTCCACGGCGGCGTCCACCTGGTCCGGGGTGAGCACAGTGCCGGCACCCAGCAGCATGTCCCCTCGGGAGGACATGGCCTTGATCGACTCCACGGCGGCGCTGGTGCGGAACGTGACCTCGGCAACCGGGAGGCCGCCGGCCACCAGGGCATCGGCGAGCGGGGCAGCCTGCTCCGCATCGTCCAGCACGACCACCGGCACCAGCCGGGCCGCTCCGATTCGTTCCAGCAGTTCCTGGGCCACTGTGGCCGTCCTCTCCGTGAGCGGGTCAGCACTCATCACAAACGTTTACATCATGGGCTGAGCCATGACGCTAGCATGGTTGGCGCTGCTCGGACAACGGTGATGTAAACGTTTGTGAGAAGTAGTGGCTTCTGTCATGATCGCCAGGGAGGACTGCTGGGAGAGGAGGCGCGATGGTCACCACCATCCGGGATGTGGCGCGCGCCAGCGGGGTCTCGATCGCCACCGTCTCCCGGGCGCTGGCCGGCTCCACCACTGTGGCCCCCGGCACCCGTGAGCGGGTCCGCCGCGCGGCCGAGAACCTCGGCTACCAACCCAACCGGGCCGCCCGGCAGCTGGTCACCGGCCGCGGCCAGGCGATCGGACTGGTGCTCCCGGACCTGCAGAACTCCTTCTACGCCTCCGTGGCCAAGGGGATGCAGCGCCGCGTCCGTGCCGCCGGGCTGAGCGCCATGATCGCCGACACCGACGAGGATCCCGGCGCCGAGCGCGAGGTGCTGGACCAGCTCGCCGCTGTGGCGGACCGGCTCGTGCTCGCCTCCCCACGCGTCAGCGATGGTGACCTGCGAGACCTGGCCGAACGCTGCGCCGTCGTGCTGATCAACCGCGAGCTGCCCGGCCTGGCCAGCGTGGTCGGCGACAATGCCGGCGGGATCCGCCAGTCGGTCACCCATCTGCTCGCCCTCGGCCACCGCCGGATCGGCTACGCCGGTGGCCCGGCCACCTCCTGGTCCGATGCACGACGGCGAGCCGGTCTGGCCGGACTGGACCTCACCGACGGGGCCCAGATCGTCGACCTCGGTACCTTCCGGGCCTCCCAGGCCGGTGGCGTCGCGGCCGCTGATCTCGCGATCGCTGCCGGGGTGAGTGCAGTGGTCGCGTTCAACGACCAGCTCGCCCTGGGCATCCTCGGCCGGCTGGCGGACCGTGACGTGCCGGTGCCCGAGGCCATCTCCGTGGTCGGCTTCGACGACGTCCCGGTGGCCCGGCTGCTCGCCCCGCCACTGACCACGGTCGCGGTGCCCACGATCGAGATCGGCGAACGCGCGGCCGGCCTGCTGGTGGACCCTCCCGCCGAGGGTGGGCCACCGCAGATCGTGCTCGACGTGGAGCTGCAGGTACGCCGGTCCACTGCCCCGCCCGGATAGGCTGAGCCGTGTGGAGCAGCCGGTTCGCGTGATGATCGTGGATGATCACGAGATCGTCCGGCGCGGCGTCGCCGAGCTGCTCACCAGCCAGCACGACCTCACGGTGGTGGCCGAGGCCGCCACCGTGGCCGAGGCGAGCCGGCGGATGGCCCTGGTCCACCCCGACCTGCTCCTGGTCGACCTGCAGCTGCCCGACGGCACCGGTCTGGACGTGATCGCCGCGGCCCGCACCGAGGCGCCGGCGGCCCGATCGGTGGTGCTCACCTCCTTCGGTGACGACGATGCGGTCGCGGCCGCGCTGGCCACCGGAGCGCACGCCTTCGTGCTCAAGTCGGTACGCGGTGACGAGATTCTCGACGCGGTCCGTGCCGTGGCCGCCGGTCGCACCCTGCTGCGCGAGGGGCACGTGGACCGGCGCCGACGCAGCGACGATCCCACCGGCACGCTCACCGCCACCGAACGACGGGTGGTGGACCTGATCGGCGAGGGCTACTCCAACCGGGAGATCGCCGAGCGCCTGGGCACCGCGGAGAAGACGGTGAAGAACCACGTCACGTCGCTGCTGGCGAAGATGGGGCTGCAACGGCGCACCCAGGTGGCGGCCTGGGTGGCCGGGCGGCGCGGCGGACGCTGGCGCACCGGCGCCCACTGACCATCGCACCGGCCGGCCACCGGCACGCCCGCTCCGCCGCTTCGGCCCAGACCAGCACCGATCACGACCCAGGAGGAATGACGAGAGTGTCCACCCGCGAGGAGAACCTGCCCACCGCCGTCGAGGAGCTGATGCCCCGCGCGCTGAGCGACCTGCACGACCTGGTCGCCCTCCGCTCGGTGCAGGACCCGGCCGTGGAGGACCCGGAGCAGTGCCGGCTCGCCGCGGAGTGGGTCCGGCAGGCGCTGGTCGATGTGGGGCTCAGTGACGCCGCACTGGTGCCCACCCCGGACGGCAGCGACGCGGTGATCGCCCACCACCAGGGTCCCGACGGGGCGCCGCGGGTGCTGCTCTACGCCCACTACGACGTGCAGCCCGCACCGGCTGGGGACTGGGTCAGCGATCCGTGGCTGCTCACCGAGCGGGACGGGCGCTACTACGGGCGCGGTGCGGCCGACTGCAAGGGCAGCATCATCACTCACCTGACTGCGCTGCGCGCCCTGCTGGCCACCGGTGAGCTACCGGTCTCGCTCACGGTGGTGATCGAGGGGTCGGAGGAGCAGGGAACCGGCGGGCTGGAGCAGTACGTGGCCGCCCACCCGGAGGAGTTCGCCGCCGACGCGATCCTGATCCAGGACACCGGGAACGTCCGGGTCGGCCAGCCCACGCTCACCGTGGCGCTGCGCGGTGTGGCCGACGTGGTGGTGGAGGTCAAGGCACTGCGCGGTGAGTTGCACTCCGGTGCCTTCGGCGGCGCCGCCCCGGATGCGCTCGCCGCCCTGGTGGCGATGCTGGCCACACTGCGCGATGCGGACGGGAACACCACGATCACCGGTATGGATGCCACCGGGATCTGGCCGGGCGCGGCCTACGACGAGGACGCGTTCCGCACCGACGCCGGGATGCTGGAGGGCACCCGGGTGCTCGGCTCGGCAGCGGTGGCCGATGCGCTCTGGGCACGTCCCGCCGTCACCATCCTCGGTATCGACGCACCTGCGGTGACCGGAGCGGTGGCCGCGATCCAGCCGCGGGCCGCCGCCCGGTTGAACCTGCGGGTGCCGCCCGGGGTGGACGCCGGAGCGGCCGCTGCGGCGCTGACGGCCCACCTCGAGCAGGCCGCACCGTGGGGAGTGCAGGTGCGCACCGAGGTGCAGGGCCTGGGCGCCCCGTTCGGGGCACGCACCGATACGACGGCGTTCGGCCGGCTCAGCCAGGCCCTCACCGAGGCGTTCGGTACTGAGGCCATCACGGCCGGGCAGGGTGGCTCCATCCCGTTGACGGCGGCGCTCGCCCAGGCGCAGCCGGACGCCTCGATCGTGATGCTGGGGTTGTCCGACCCGGCCAGTCAGATGCACGCACCGAACGAGAGCGTGCACCCGGACGAGATTCGGCACACCGCGCTCGGGGTGGCGCTGTTCCTGCACCGCCTCGGGCTACCTGACTCCCCGCGCCTCGGGTAGCGTGCCCTCTCTGTACCCAGGTCGTCGGGTGAGGCGTGCGCCAGAGCGCACCCCTCACCTGACGACCCGCCGTGAGCGAGGACGAGGAAAGGGCCGAGATGAGGTTCCGAGTGCTGGGCCCGGTGGCCCTGCGCGCCGAGGACTGGCTCGTGCCCGGACCCGGACTGCGCAGCACGCTCCTTGGCGGGTTGCTCGCTGCCCGAGGGGCCCCGGTGAGCGCTGACGCACTCGTGGAGGCGATGTGGGGCGAGGTTCCCGGCGAGGGGGCGCACTCCCGGTTGCAGGTGCACGTGCACCGACTGCGCCGGCTGCTCGACGACGCCGAGGCCGCCCGGCTGACCCGGGAGGGCGCCGGGTACCGGCTGCTGCTCGAGCCCGGTGAGCTGGACGCCCAGGTCTTCGACGAGCTCGCCGACCGGGCGCTGGACCGGGAGACTGCAGCCGATGAGGTAGCCGTGCTGGCGGCGCAGGCACTCGAGCTCTGGCAGGGCGACGCCTTCGACGGGGTGAGCGGAGACCTGGTGGACGCTGAGGCCGCCCGGCTGACCGAGCGTCGTCGGGCTGTCCTGCAGGCGAAGTTCGCCGCGCGGCTGGAGCTGGGGGAGCACCGCGAGATCCTCGATGAGGTGCGCAGCGCTGCCCGCGGGCACCCGCTGCACGAAGGGTTGCAGGCGCAGCTGATGTCCACCCTCGCTGCGGCGGGCCGACGCAGCGATGCGCTTGCGGCCTACCGGGACACCCGAGAACGGCTGGTGGACGAGCTCGGCATCGAGCCGGGACGGCAGCTGAGGTCACTGCACGAGCAGATCCTGCTCGGTGGTGGCACCGAGGACTCCGGCCCGCCGCGGCCGCACCAACTGCCTCCGGCACCGGCCACGCTGGTGGGCCGGGAGGAGGAGCTGGAGCTGGTGGACCAGGCGGTATCGGCCGGCGGGTCCGGTGGCACGGTGGTGCTCACCGGAGCGCCGGGGATCGGCAAGACCGCGCTCGCCCTCACCTGGGCACACTGCCGCGCCGAGAACTTTCCGGACGGGCAACTCTACGTGGACCTGCAGGGCTTCGGCCCCGGCGACCCGCTGCCGCCGGAGCGGGTGCTGCTCGCCTTCTTACGCGCCCTCGGTGCACCGGCCGAGGCGCACAGCTGGCCACTGGCGGAGCAGACGACGCTGCTGCGCAGCCTCACCCACGACCGGCGGCTGCTGGTGCTGCTGGACAACGCGGCCTCGGTCGAACAGGTCCGGCCGCTGTTGGCCGCGAGTGCGGGCTGCACGGCGGTGATCACCAGCCGACTCAGCCTCAGCGGACTCGCCCTGCACGCAGGTGCCCGCACGATCGAGGTGCCCCACCTGACCGAGGAACGAGCCGGTGAGCTGATCGGTGGTGCCCTGGGGCCGGACATCGCCTCGGCCGACCTGGGCCCGCTGCTGGAGTGCTGCGGCGGGCTACCGCTCGCCCTGGCGATCGTCGCCGAACGGGCCCGGTCCACCCCGAGTGCCACCGCGGCGGACCTGGTCGCGGAGATCACGGCGACCGCCGGCCGGCTGGACCGGTTCGACCTGGGGGAGGAGGAGGGTAGCCTGCGCAGCATCCTCACCTGGTCCTACAGGTCGCTGAGTGAGACGGCGCAACTGGCCTTCCGGGCGATGGGCGCCTTTCCTGGGTTCGGGCCGGACGTCGGGGCGCTGGGGGCGATCAGCGAGCTGGACTTCCGAACCACGGCGCGGGCGGTGGATGAACTGGTGCGCGCCCACCTGGTGACCGCAGCGGATGTGGGCCTGCGGCAGCATGATCTGCTCCGTGATCTGGCGGCAGAGCTGGCCCACCAGGACGGGCCGGTGCTGGACGAGCGACGTGTCACCCTGCTGATCGCGTACTGGGTGCGGCGCGGCCGCCAGCTCCTGCCCCGGTTCGTCCCCGAGCCGGTCCGGCCGGTCCAGCTGGCTGAGCTGGACCTGGTCGAGGCCCCGGACTTCACCGACGACGAGCGGGCCCGCCGATGGTTCGATCACCACCTGCCGAGCATCCTGGACGTCGCGGAGCTCTCCCAGGCCCATCCGGTGCCGGCCATCGACCGGCTGGTGCTGGTGCTCTCCAGGACCGTGGCGACCATCTTCGCGGCGATCGGCGGCAGCGCGAGATGCGCTCCGCTCACCGCCGCGGCTCAGCGTGCGGCGGACCGCAGTGGCGAACGTCATGACCTGGTGCGCACCAGGCTCCAGCACGCCACCGCCATCTCCGCGGGGGATCGGACGGAGGAGGCCAGCGCGGCCTTTCGCGACGTCATCGCGCTGGCGCTGGACAGCGGCGATCTGGTGCAGGCAGCGACCGGCGCCGGGAACTTGGGATTCCTGCACGTCCGCGCCGGCGAGCGGAACGCGGCGCAGCAGCGCTACGAGGAGGCAGTGCAGCTCGCCGAGCAGGCCGGCGATGAGTATCAGGCCAACTTCTGGCGCTGCAGCATCGCCAGCAACGCACTCCGCTCCGGCGACCTGGTGGGCGCAGACCGATCCGCCCGCCGCGTGCTCGCCGACGCCCGACGCCTAGGGAGTGATCGAGAGATCGCTGCCGCCAGCGTGGTGCTGGCCGATGTGGCCATCCATCGCGGTGATCTGGAGCTGGCGGAGAGCTGGGCAACGCAGGGGGCCGAGCACGCCCGTGCGAAGGGCCTGCTCTACCGAGAGGCGGACGCAGAGGTCATCTTTGGTGTCCTCACTGCGCGGAGCGGTCAGCTGGAGCAGGCCAACGAGCACTTCCGTCTCGCCGTGACCCTCGCGAGCCGTGCGCACCGCCCGGACATCGTCGTCGAGGCCTACCTCGCCTGGGCGGAGCAGCTCGCTGGGCACGGATCAGCGGACGCGCGATCGTGCCTGGCCGAAGCAGGTGCGGCCGCCCAGCAGTCGATGGAACGGGCCTCCCTGGCCGCGGTGCAGGAGAAGACCCGGGAGGTGGAGCGACTGCTCGCTGCTCAGGCGTCCTAGCGTTCGGACCGGTGCGGCCGGCTGGTGCAGCCCGGGGTGCGGTGCTGCCGCCACAGGCCAGCGCTGAGCGGCGATGAAAGGGCGGTGAAAGCGCTCGGGGCCACGGTGACGGCTATGTCTGACACCGCTACTCAGAGGCCCACCGCCCCGACGGCGGAGCGCTCCTCGCTCGCTAGGGACCGGCTCGGTGTGAGCGCAGTGATGTGTTTCATCGCCACCGCCGCCACGCCGATGACCGTGGTGGCCGGTGTGGTGACCACCGGCTTCGCCACCACCGGGCTGATCGGGATCCCGGTGGCCTTCTTCGCCGTCGGTGCCCTGCTGCTGCTGTTCAGCGTGGGCTATGTGGCGATGGCTCGCCGGGTCCGCAACACCGGCGCCTTCTACGCCTACATCGCCCACCTGGGCCGCCCACTGGGCGTCGGCGCCGCCTGGGTGGCGCTGATCGCCTACAACGCGCTGCAGGTGGGTCTTTACGGCCTCCTCGGCGCCACTGCCGCACCGATGCTTGCGCAGTGGCTCGGCCTCAGTGTGCCCTGGTGGGCCATCGCGGCCGCCTGCTGGCTGGTGGTGGCCGTGCTCGGCCTCCAGGCCGTGGACATCAACGGCAAGGTGCTCGCCGCCCTGCTGGTCGCGGAGGTCGCGATCATCGTGGTGCTCAGCATCTCCAACGTGCTCACCCCCGCCGGTGGGCAGCTGGATTTCGCGGCGCTGGCCCCGAGTGAGCTGGTCGGCCCCGGTGCCGGGGCGATCCTGGTGCTGGCCGTCCTCGGCTTCATCGGCTTCGAGGCGGCGACCGTCTACGCCGAGGAGAGCCGCAACCCCCGGCGCACAGTGCCGGTGGCCACCTACACCTCGGTGATCGCGCTCGCGGTGCTGTACACCTTCGCCGCCTGGGCGATGACCGTGGCCGTGGGAACCGACCAGATCGTCGCCGTCTCCCGGGAGCAGGAGACCGGGGTGATCTTCGGCCTCGCCGGTGCCCAGCTGGGATCCACTGTGGTGACCATCGCCGAGGTGCTGCTGGTCACCAGCATCGTCGCGGCCACCGTCTCGTTCCACAACACCGTGGCCCGGTACATGTTCTCCCTCGGCCGCGAGGGAGTGCTGCCCCGCATGCTCGGGCGGACCTCGGCGCGCTCCGGGTCGCCGCGAGCGGCCTCGGTGGTGCAGTCGGTCATCGGCGCCGCGGTGATCGGTGGCTACGCTCTCGGCGGACTGGACCCGTTGGTGGAGCTGTTCTTCTACGCCGGTACGGCCGGCGGACTGGGTGTGCTGCTGCTGATCACCACGACGGCGGTCGCGATCGTGGTGTACTTCGCTCGTGCGCCCCACGGGGAGAACATCTGGCGCTCCCGGGTGGCGCCCATCGCCGCGACCGTGCTCCTGCTGATGGTCTGCACCGCCGGGATCGTGAACATGCCCGAACTCCTCGGCACCCCGCCCGGTTCGGTGCTGCCCTGGGTCGTGCCCACTGTCTACGTGGCGGTCGCTGTCGCGGGCGTCGCGTGGGGTCGGGAGCTGGCCCGGCGCCGGCCGGAGGTTTACCAGACGATCGGACTGGGAGCAGCGGCGGCGACCGAAGGGCAGCTGTCGACAGGAGAGCAGCGATGAGCACCCCCACCCAGCCGGCCATCACCGCCGCCGAACCGGATCAGCTCGGTGTGGTGACCGACCTGATCGCCACCTCCTTCCACTCGCTGGCGGTGAGCAAGTGGCTGGTCGCCGATCCGGAGCCGCGGTTCGCCGCCCAGCGGGGACAGTTCGGCATCATCGTCGAGCACGCCGCCGAGCACGGGCGGATCTATCTCGACGAGGACCACCGGGCGACCGCCGTCTGGCTGGACTACACCCAGCCGGTGCCCGAACCCGCCGACTATGACCGCCGGCTGTTCCGCGCGTGCGGGCCACACACCCCACGCTTCGCCGCTCTGGACGTTGCGTTCGAGGAGAACCATCCCACGGTGGGACATCAGCACCTGGCGTTCATGGCCGTGCTTCCGGAGTACCAGGATCGGGGCCTGGGCAGCGCCCTGCTGTCGACTCACCACCAGGTGCTGGACCGCGAGGGAACACCTGCGTACCTGGAGGCGGCCAACCTGCGCGTGGCCAGGATGTACGGCCGGTGGGGCTACCGGATCATCTCCCGCATCGACCTGCCCGGTGGGCCGAGCATGTGGCCGATGTGGCGAGACGCAGCTGCCAGCGGGGCAGATCGGCGCTAGCTGCGCACCCCGGCCGGCGGTGGTGCCGTGCTCTCTCGTACTACCAGCTCAGTGGCCAGGTCGACCCGCAGGGACGGCGGCTTGTGTCCCTCCGCCAGGGACAGCATCATCGAGGTCGCGGTCGCGGCCATCGCGCGCAGCGGCTGGTTCACGGTGGTGAGCCGGGGGGAGAACCAGTCCGCCAACGGGAGGTTGTCGTACCCGACCACGGAGAGGTCACCGGGCACGCTCAGTCCCAGCTCGCGTGCGGCTCGCAGGACCCCGACCGCCTGCATGTCCGCCCCGGCGAATATCGCCGTCGGCCGGTCCGGGCGGGCGAGCAACTCCATCGCGTGCTCGTACCCGCCGGCGATGTAGAAGTCGCCCCACCGGATCAGCTCCGGATCGTAGGCCAGGCCGGCGCGTTCGTGTGCGCTGCGAAAGCCGTCCACCCGGGCGCGGGAGCAGAGCACATCCTTCGGACCGGAGATCACCGCGAGCCGCCGGTGGCCCAGCTCGATCAGGTGCCGGGTGGCGGACATCCCGCCGTCCCAGTTCGTCGACCCCACGGCCGGCACCCCGGCCGGCGGCTCGCCGTCGGTGTCCAGGGCCACGAACGGGATCGACCGGGACTCCAGCTGCTCCCGCTGACCGGAGGTGAGGGTGGACATCACCAGGATGACGCCGAGTGGTCGCCGGGCGAGGACACCGTCGAGCCAGGCCTGACCGGGTCGGTGGGCACCACCGGAGGCGGTCAGCACCACGCTGGCTCCGAGGCTCGCCAGAGTCGTCTCCACCCCGCGCACGATCTCCAGCGCCCACTCCGACTCCATCTCGTGGAAGACCAGGTCCACCAGCGGAGGGCCGGAGGGGGAGGGGCCGCGGGTGCGGCGCTTGTACTGGTGCCGCGCCATCACCTCCTCGATCCGGGCTCGGGTGGCCGGGGCGACGTCGGAACGGCCGTTCAGAACCTTCGAGACAGTGGGCACTGAGACACCGGCTTCGGCTGCGATCGAGGCGATCGTCGGCCGAGGGCGCGGTGCGTCGGTGGCCGGACCGGCGGGCGATCCGGTGTCGGGACTGTCTGGTGCAGAGGAGGGCGGCATCTCGGTTCTGGGGCCTCGGCAGAGTGGCTGACGGTGACGGGGAGCGGTACATCCGCACCGGTCAGGTCCGGATGCTTCGCAACTTTCGATCCTGACGGTAGCAGGTATGAGGCGACCTACGGTTGACCTGGGCCACACTGCGCAGTAATGTCCCCATATTATCGGCGGCGATACCGATAGTTGCGACGACGCAGATGACGAAGGAGTCTGAATGACAGTGCCCACCCGCCCCCCGGCTGCCACCCGGTGGCACGATCCTCAGGTTCCCGTCCGGCAGCGGGTGGACGAACTGATCGCGGACCTGACCCTGGAGGAGAAGGTCGCCCAGCTCGTCGGCCTGTGGGTCGGTGCGAACCCGGAGACCGGGGACGTCGCTCCGCAGCAGTCGGAGATGGCCGGCGATCCGGTGGTCTGGGCGGAGGCGATCCGGTACGGACTCGGCCAGCTCACCCGGCCGTTGGGCACCGTTCCGGTCTCGCCGCAGGCCGGCGCCGAGGCGCTGGCCCGGTCCCAGCGCCAGGTGCAGGCGGCCAGCCGGCACGGGATCCCGGCACTGGTGCACGAGGAGTGCCTGGCCGGTTACGGCGCCTGGCAGGCCACCGCCTATCCGGTGCCACCCAGCTGGGGCGCCACCTTCGATCCGGACCTGGTCACGGCGATGGCCCGCCAGATCGGGGCGTCGATGCGTGCGGTCGGCATCCACCAGGGTCTGGCGCCGGTGCTGGACGTGACCCGGGACTACCGCTGGGGCCGCACCGAGGAGACGATCAGCGAGGACCCGTACCTGGTCTCGGCGATCGGCACCGGCTATGTCCGCGGCCTCGAGGACGCCGGGATCATCGCCACGCTGAAGCACTTCCCCGGATACTCCGCCTCCCGGGCCGGGCGCAACCTCGCCCCGGTCTCCCTCGGCCCGCGGGAGCTGGCGGATGTGATCCTGCCGCCGTTCGAGGCCGCATTGCGCTACGGCGGCGCACGGTCGGTGATGCACTCCTACACCGATATCGACGGTGTGCCCACCGCCGCCGACGCTGACCTGCTCACCGGACTGCTGCGCGAGCAGTGGGGGTTCACCGGCACCGTGGTCGCCGACTACTTCGGCGTCCGGTTCCTGCAGACGTTGCACCGAGTGGCCGAGACCGCGGGCGCTGCTGCGGTGGCGGCGCTGCAGGCCGGAGTGGACGTCGAGCTGCCTTCCGGGGACGCCTACCTGGAGCCGCTGCTGGCGGAGATCCGTTCCGGCCGGGCCGAGGAGTCGTTGCTGGACCGTGCCCTGGGGCGGGTGCTGACCCAGAAGGTCGAGCTCGGCCTGCTCGATCCGGACTGGGACCCGGCTCCGGCCGGGAAGGTGGTCCTGGACGATGCCACCGGCCGGGACCTGGCCCTGCAGCTGGCCCGGCGCGCGGTCACCGTCGTGGCCAACGACGGCGTGCTGCCGCTGCCCGCCGAGTCCCGGGTCGCCCTCGTCGGACCGTTGGCCGACGATGCCGCCGCGATGCTCGGCTGCTACTCCTTCCCGGCCCACGTGGGGGCCCGCTACCCGGAGCACCCCCCGGGAATCGACATCCCCACGGTGCTGGCCGCCCTGGCGCAGCGCCGGGAGGTCACGTTCGCGTCCGGGGGCGAGACCATCGCCGGGGACCGGTCCGGGATCGAGGAGGCAGTCGCTGCCGCTCGAGGGGCCGAGGTGTGCGTGGTCGCCGTCGGGGACCGTGCCGGCCTGTTCGGGCGCGGGACGTCGGGGGAGGGGTGCGATGCGGCCGACCTGCGGCTGCCAGGCAGCCAGCAGGACCTCGTCGACGCCGTTCTGGCCACCGGCACACCGGTGGTGCTCGTGGTGCTCAGTGGCCGTCCGTACGCGCTCGGGGAAGCGCTCACCAAGGCCGCGGCGATCGTGCAGGCATTCTTCCCCGGGCAGCTCGGCGGGCAGGCGGTCGCGGAGATCCTCACCGGCGAGATCAATCCGTCCGGGCGGCTCCCGATGAGCATCCCGGCACAGCCGGGCGCCCAGCCCGGCACCTACCTGTCCGCTCCGCTCGGCCGAGCCAACGGCGTCTCCAGCATCGACCCCACACCGGCCTTCACCTTCGGTCACGGGCTCAGCTACACCACCTTCGAGTGGGACGAGGCGGTGCTGCGCAGCGGGCCGGAGTGGGAGGTGGCCGGGACGGCGAGCGTCGAGGTCGGTGTGCACAACACCGGGGACCGCGCCGGCACCGAGGTGGTCCAGCTCTACCTGCACGACTGCTCGGCCCAGGTGACCCGGCCGGTGGTGGCGCTGATCGGGTTCGCCCGGGTGCCCCTGGCGGCGGGATCCTCGGCCACGGTGCGCTTCGACGTCCCGGCCGACGTGACCTCCTTCACCGGTCGCGACCGGCGCCGCATCGTCGAACCGGGGCCGGTCGAGCTCCGGGTGTCCCGGTCGGCAGCGGAGCCGGTCACCACTCTGCCGGTGATGCTGGTCGGCGCGATCCGCGAAGTGGGGCACGACCGGGAGATGTTCACCGCCACCAGCGTCCAGGAGCTGCGATGACTGCCGACCCGGTGACTCGCCGGAGCACGGCGACCACGCCGGCGGGTGCGCCCACCCGGGCGAGCACTCGCCACGGTGGCTCGCCCGGCCCCGGCGAGCTCCGCCGTCGGCGGCCCACCTGGCGGACCACGCTGCGGCGGGACTGGCGGTTGTACTCCTTCCTCGTGCTGCCAGTGGCCTTCCTGCTGGTGTTCAAGTACGTGCCGATGCTCGGCAACATCATCGCCTTCCGGCGGTTCCGGCCCGGCGGATCGATCTTCGGTGACGAGTGGGTGGGCCTGCACTACGTGCAGATGTTCATCAATGACCCCACGTTCTGGCGGGTGTTCACCAACACGCTCATCCTCGGCGCGCTCACCCTGGTGATCGTCTTCCCACTGCCGATCATCCTCGCGCTGCTCCTGAACGAGGTACGGGTGCGCACGTTCAAGCGCATCGTGCAGACGATCAGCTACCTGCCGCACTTCATGTCCATCGTGATCGTGGCCGGGATCGTGCTGGAGCTCACCTCGTTGACCGGTTCGATCAACCAGCTCATCGAGACGCTCGGCGGAGATGCGATCTCGTTCATGCAGCAGCCGGACTGGTTCCGCCAGATCTATGTCGGCTCAGAGATCTGGCAGACCGTCGGTTGGGGCACGATTCTCTACCTCGCCGCGCTGACCACGATCGACGACCAGCTGTACGAGGCGGCCCGGATCGACGGCGCCGGCCGGTGGCGGCAGACCTGGCACGTGACCATCCCCGGCATCCGGCCGACCATGATCGTGCTGCTGATCCTGAACATCGGCTCCTTCATGGCGGTCGGCTTCGAGAAGATCCTGCTGCTGTACAACCCGCTGCTGTACCCCACTGCCGATGTGATCGCCACCTACCTCTACCGGGTCGGCATCGCCTCCGGCAGCTACTCCTACTCCACCGCGATCGGGCTCTTCGAGGCTCTGATCGGGCTCACGCTCGTGCTCGCCGCCAATGCCCTGTCCCGTCGTCTCTCCGGAAACTCGCTATGGTGACCACCCCCATCGAGAAGGCCCCCGACCTTGCTCGGGTGCGGCCCACCACTGTCAAGGACACCCGCGGCTACCGCGTCTTCACCTGGATCAACACCACGGTCCTGGTGCTGGTGGCGGCCCTGACGCTCTATCCGTTCATCAACCTGGTGGCGAAGGCGTTCAGCTCCGAGGGCCACATCATCGCCGGTGAGGTGAACTTCTTCCCTCGTGGCTTCAACACCACCACGTTCGCCGCTGTGCTGGGCGATGAGATGTTCTGGCTGAACTACCGGAACACGGTGGTCTACACCGTGGTGGCCACGGCGATCGCGATGGCGTTGACCACCACGTTCGCCTACGCCCTGTCCCGGAAGAACCTGCGCGGGCGGACCTTCTTCATCGGGATCGCGGTGTTCACCATGTTCTTCAACGGTGGCCTGATCCCGAACTACCTGCTGATCAACGCCCTGGGTTTCAAAAACACCATCTGGGCGATCGTGCTGCCGAACGCGATCATCATCTTCAACCTGCTGGTGATGAAGGCGTTCTTCGAGAACTTCCCGGAGGACCTGGAGGAGGCCGCCGCGATCGACGGCCTGACCACCTACGGGATCTTCGCCCGGATCGTGCTGCCGCTGAGCAAGGCGGTGCTGGCCACGATGGTGCTCTTCTACGCAGTGACGTTCTGGAACAGCTGGTTCCAGGCCTTCCTGTACATGGACGACGCCCGGCTCTACCCGGTCACCGTCTACCTGCGGAACATGCTCGCCGCCGCCACCAGCATGGAGGCGATGGGCACCGACACCGCCCAGATCTCCTCGAACGTGCAGGCGGTGACGATGGTGCTCACCGTGCTCCCGATCGTCTGCGTCTACCCCTTCATCCAGCGCTATTTCGTCTCGGGGGTGATGCTCGGCTCGGTCAAGGGATGAGCACCCTGCCCCGCCCCTTCGCACGATCTGGCAACACCTTCCCGTCAGCACGAACGACGACGTTCAACGGAGGAACCGATGAGAAGTACACATACCCGCGCAGCCGCAGTGACCGGCGCGCTGGCCCTGGTGCTCACCGCGGCCGCCTGCTCCACAGAGAGCCTCGGTGGTGGTGGCGGCGATGCGCCCGATGCGAGCGCGCTCGAGGAGCAGATGGTGGGCGCGATGGAGGACTACGAGGTGGGCACCACGTTCGTGGCCACCGAACCGGTGGAGTTCAGCCTGCTCTACCGGGACCACCCGAACTACGCCTTCGACCCGGAGTGGTCGTTCGTGCAGCATCTGGCAGAGGACCACAACGTCACCTTTGACTACGTGAACGTGCCGCTCTCGGACTGGACTCAGCGCCGGAACATCTTGTTCAGCGCCGGGGACGCGCCGTCGATCATCCCCTCCACCTACACCGGTGAGGTGGACCAGTTCGTGCCCAGTGGCTCGATGCTGCCGATCTCGGAGTACCTGGAGTTCATGCCGAACTTCACCGCGAAGATCGAGGAGTGGGGCCTGACCGAGGATCTGGACCGGACCCGGAACGAGGATGGCAACTTCTACGTCCTGCCCGGACTCCTGGAGACCCCGAAACCGGACTACACCATCGCGATCCGCGCCGACCTGTGGGAGGGTGCCGGACTGACCGAGGACCCGGCCACCTGGGAGGAGTTCGCCGACCAGCTGGAGGTGATCCAGGAGACCTACCCGGAGATCGAGTACCCGTTCTCGGACCGCTGGTCGATGGACGCACCGATCCAGGCCACGTTGCAGGCCGCCTCGGGCAACTTCGGCACCGAGGCCGGCTGGGGCTACGGGGACGGCGTGACCTGGAACGGCTCGGAGTTCGAGTACACCGGTGCCTCGCAGGGGTACCACGACCTGCTGGCCTACTTCGCCGACCTGATCGAGCGCGGCCTGATGGACCCGGAGTCGCTCACCCAGGACGACGATGCCGCACAGGCCAAGCTCGTCAACGGGGACTCGGCCGCGATCGGCTCCAACTCCCAGGAGATCCTGAACTACCGGTCGGCCTTCGCCGACGCCGGCAGCTCCGAGGCGGAGCTGCGCCAGATCGTGGTGCCTGCCGGGCCGGCCGGGAACCGGATGGACGCCGGCACCGGCGGCCGGTTCGAGTCCGGGATCGCGTTCTCCGCCAGCGCCGCCGAGGAGGACAACTTCGTGGCGATGCTGCAGTTTGTGGACTGGCTCTACTACTCCGACGAGGGCCTGGAGTTCGCCAAGTGGGGTCTGGAGGAGGAGACCTTCACCACTGACGCCGACGGCAGCCGCACCCTGGTGGACAGCATCGACATCAACGGTCTGAACCCCGGGGCGCCGGAAGCGCTGAACACCGATTACGGCTACCACAACGGGGTCTGGATGTTGGCACACGGGTCGAACCAGGACCTGCTCGATTCGATGCTCCGGCCCGAGGTGGTCGAGTTCCGGGCGGCGATGAATGAGAAGGAGGTGGCCGATCCCGGTCCGGCGATCCAGTTCGACGAGCTGCAGCAGGAACAGGCGGCGCTGCTGCAGTCCGCCCTGGAGGACATGGTGATGCAGAACACCGCGCAGTTCCTGCTCGGGCAACGTCCGCTCTCGGAGTGGGATGCCTACGTCAGCGAGCTGGAGGGCGCCGGGATGTCCGACTACGTGGACCTGGTCAACGAGGCCGCGGCCGACTGAGGCCCGACCGGGCCGGCCGCCGCAGCTAAGCGGCGGCCGGCCAGCACTCGAGCGCGAAGGAGCATCGATGAGCGGAGCGCAGCCCGAACCGCTACCCGGCCAGGAGGGGCGGGGGAGCCTCGGCCGGATCACCGTGGAGGTGTACTGGACGGTGGCGCTGACCGCCCTGTTCGCCACCGCCTGCCTGCCCGGTGCCCTGGTGGTGCTGCTGATGGAGCCGGGGCGTCCCGCCGTGGTGCTGCTCCTGCTCGCAGTGCTCCCGGTCGGCCCGGCCCTGGCGGCAACGGTGTTCGCCTGGCGGCAGCGGCAGCGGACCGAGGACCCCACGCCCTGGCGCTGCTTCGCCACCGGCTATCGCCTCAGCGGGCTGGACGCGGTGAAGGTGTGGCTGCCGGCCTGTGCGGTGCTGGCCGTGGTCGGTGCCGGTGTGGTCGCCACCGGGCTGGGTCTGGTGCCGAGCGCCTACCTGGCGGTGTTGGTGGTGATCGCCCTGGTGGTGCTGATCGCCGCCGTGCACGCCCTGATGATCACCACGGTGTTCTCCTTCCGGGTGCGGGACGTGCTCCGGCTCGCCGTGTTCCACACCTTCCGGCTGCCGCGGGCCACCCTCGCGGTGCTCGCCCTGCTGATCGCGATGGCTGCTCTGGTGGTGGTGCTCGGGGACTGGGTGGCGGTGCTCACCGCCGGGCTCTTCGCCCGGGCGCTGGCCGCCTACGAGCGCCCGTTGCTGGACCGCATCCGGACCGAGTTCACCGCTACCACGCCCGAGAACAGCAGAACAGGAGTGCCATGACCCAGGAACCTCCCGCCCAGCCGCCCGGCGACTTCAGCTCCGTGCGCTACGGCGGCGACTACAACCCGGAGCAGTGGCCGGCGCAGGTGTGGGAGGAGGACTACGCCGCCTTCGAGAAGGCGCGGCTGAACACGGTCAGCCTGGGCATCTTCGCCTGGTCGCACCTGCAGCCGGCCGAGGATCGCTACGACTTCACCCTCCTGGACCAGATCGTGCACCGGGCAGTGGCCGCCGAGCAGGACATCGTGCTCGCCACCGCCACCGGCGCGATGCCGCCGTGGCTGGCCCAGGCCTATCCGGAGGTGAACCGCACCGACTTCGAGGGCCGCGAGCACACCTACGGCCAGCGGCACAACCACTGCCCGAGCTCCCCGGTGTTCCGACGCCTCTCGGCTGAGCTGGCCGGGCGGATCGCCGAGCGTTATGCCGGAACACCGGGACTGATCGCCTGGCACGTGGGTAACGAGTACGGCGGCCCGGACGGATCCTGCTACTGCCCGCGGTGCGCGGCCGGGTTCCGCCTGTGGTTGCAGGAGCGCTACCAGAGCCTGGACGTGCTGAACGCGGCCTGGAACACGATGTTCTGGTCGCACCGGTACACCCACTGGGAGCAGATCCAGGTTCCGAACGCACTCAGTGAGCACTGGCGCGGACCGAACCACACCGCGTTCCAGGGCATCACCCTGGACTACCGCCGGTTCATGACCGACGCCCTGCTGCGCAACTACACCGACGAGAAGGACCGGATCCGCCACCACGACCGCCACACCCCGGTGACCACGAACTTCATGGGTGCCTTCCGGCCGTTGGACTACCACCGGTGGGCGCCGCACCTGGACCTGGTCTCCTGGGACAACTACCCACCCGGGCGGCACGAGCACGTGCGGATGGCTTTCACCCATGACCTGATGCGCGGGCTCAAGGACGGCCGGCCCACCTGGGTGATGGAGCAGACCCCCACGATCACCGCCGCACGGGACGTGAACCCCGTCAAGCGCCCGGGGGTGCTGGCGCTGTGGTCCTGGCAGGCGGTCGCCCACGGTGCGGACGCGGTGCTCTACTTCCAGCTGCGCGCGTCTCGCGGCGCGTGCGAGAAGTACCACGGGGCGGTGCTGGACCATGCCGGGCGCACCGACAGCCGGCCGTTCCGGGAGGTCGCCGCCCTGGGAGAGGACCTCGCGAACGCCGGCCGGTCAGTGATCGGGGGACGTACCCGGGCGCGGGTGGCGCTGATCTTCGACTGGGACAACTGGTGGGCCTGCGAGATGACCGACGGGTTCAACCGGCACGTGCGCTACCTGGACACGGTGCTCAGCTACTACCGGGCCCTGTGGCAAGCGCAGGCTGCAGTGGACGTGTTGGCCATGGATGCCGACCTGAGCGGCTACGACGTAGTGCTCGCCCCGCTGCTACACCTGCTCAAGGGTGACATCGCCGAGCGGCTGCATGCTGTGACCGCGCGCGGCGGCAGTGTGCTCGCCACCTTCTGGTCCGGTCGGGTGGACGAGCATGCCAACGCCTACCTGATGGACGCGCCGGGCCCGCTGGCCGCACTGTTCGGGCTGCGGGTGGAGGAGGTGGACTCTGCCGAGCCTGGCGAGACGAACCCGATCACGCTCACCCTGCCGAGCGGGCAGGTGCAGACGGCGGCCCAGCTGGTGATGGAGCTGATCGTGCCCACGGGGGCCGAGGTGGTGGGCACCTACGGTGCCGACTTCTATGCCAGCACCCCGGCCGTCACCCGGCATCGAACCGGCGACGGCGCAGGGTCGGCCTGGTACGTCGGCGCAGGTCTGCAGCAAACCGGGGTGGAGGCGCTGATCGGGCAGATCCTGGATGAGCACCACCTGCGCGGCCCGTATGCGGGGGTGGCCGAGGACCTCGAGTACACCGAACGGGAGGGCCCGGGTGGCCGGGTCGGCTACCTGCTCAACCACAGCGGCACGCAGGTGCGCGTCGACCTGCACGCCGGCGGTACCGAGCTGCGCACCGGAGCCCGGCTGGCGGCCGGGGAGCGCCGGGTACTTGACCCGGCGCAGGTGCTCTGCTGGCGGCTGGACTAGCCGATCTGCGCCGTCCAGGTGAGCACAGAACCCACCTCGCCGGCCTCCAGCTCACAGGTGCCACTGTAGGCCTGGGCGCGTGCGGCCAGGTTGGCCAGACCCGAACGCCGGGTGCGGTGCGGGTCCACCCCGGTGCCGTCGTCGGTGACCTGCACGGTGAGCTGGTGGGTCCCCAGGTGGACCCGGGCGTGCACCGCAGTGGCGCCGGCGTGCCGGGCGGCGTTGGCGAACCCCTCCCGCACCACGGCCACCACATCGTCGGCCAGGTCCTCACCGAGGCGTTCGGCCAGTGCCCCGTCGTC